>JAOTYB010000135.1 GCA_029862065.1 Acidimicrobiia bacterium
TTCAAGCGGTGGCAAGAGGTCCAGGCCGAGTACCTGGTCGATATCGAAGAAGGTTTCGCAGACGTCGAGATTCGACGTCTGCGGCTCTTCGATGAGGAGATGGTCGGAGTGGACAAGCTTCGCCTGCTCGCTGATGAGCTTTATGGAGACCTCGACCCGACCGCCCGCCTGTCAGACACCGAGCCGTTTCAGGTGATCGACGATGGCGATGACGTCATTCTGTCCTTGGCGGTCCCGTTCGCCGAGAAAGGTGAGGTCGACGTCATTCGGCACTCCGACGAGCTCATCATCACCGTCGGCTCCTACCGCCGGGCATTCATACTTCCCGATTCCCTTCGCCGGCGGGTGGTGCGGCGAGCCAAACTGGACAATGGCGCATTGCGTGTGACGTTCGGAGAACCATCATGAGCCCAGAGGAAGAAGAAGAGCGCATCAAGCGGGCCGCCCAACGGGCCGGCTATCACCTGGTGAAGGCTGCCTCGGAGGTGCTGGCTGCCATAGGGGCCGCTCTCGAGGAGCTGCGCGGCCCCGACGAAGACGAGGCCGGCTCGTCCGTCGAACACATCGACATCGAGTAGATCATGGCTGATGACATCGTCGAGATCGCCCGGTTCTTCAATGTGATGGAAGGCGAAGTCGCCTGTGCTCAACTCCGGGCCGAGGAGATCAAGGTCTACCTCAAGACCGACAACGCCGGTGGCATCCACCCTGAGCTCAACTTCACCCGCGGGATTCGGGTGATGGTGCTGGCCGAGGACGAAGACCGGGCTCGCAAGGTTCTCAGCGTCGAGTAGAGGCACTGGCGGCAGTCATCGGTCGAGGTGCCTCTCGTAGGTCACTGACGTTTGCAGGCGATCTTCCGGGATGTCGTAGTAGCGACGGAGCACGGCCTCAGAGTCCTCAGATAGCTGGTAGCCCCCTTTGGTGAGAGCATCCCGAGCCTTGTAGTTGGCGGCGTACGTGCCGACGATGATCTTGTCGACGTCGCGGACCTCTCCCACCAGGTGTTGGTGCAGCATCGCTGCAATGCCTTGACGCTGGTGATCGGGGAGCACATAAGCGTGACGAAAGAGAGCTGCGTCGGCGGCGTATTCGAGACCGATGACCCCCACCAGTTCCCCATGGTCGAAGGCCCCGAACCAGGTCAATCTCCTCGACTCGGCAGTCCAGCTCTCAAGCGTCATCTCGGGCCCATGCAGTTCAGAAGGCGCCAGGAAGTCGGCGTACCAGGCGGCGGCGGTGTTGATCACGGCTACCGCGGCGACCCCGTCGGTCGGCTCGAGGGCTCGGACGCTCAACCGTGCCTTGCTCACCGTCACACCTCCTGGTTTCCCGGAGGCTACGCGGCTCAGAAGCGAGCGACCACTAGGCACCCACCAGCCCATCTCGAATCAGTTTCAACCCGAGTACGACAAGCGAGGCGTACACGAAGCGGAAGAAGATCTTCTCGTCGACCCGGTGGTGGCGCCAAGCCCCGAGTGCGATGCCCAGAGGGGCGAGTGGCGCCAAAACGAGGGAGGTAGTCAGGTTCGAGCTATCGAGTTGACCGAGCCACGCATACGGTCCGAGCTTGAGCCAGTTGACGACAAAGAAGAACGCACCGACGCTGCCTGAAACGTCGTCTTGTCGGGTCGCAGTGAGAGCAGGTAGACGTAGAGGGGCGGCCCGCCGGCGTGGACGCTGAAGCTGGTGAAGCCGGCAATCGTCGACCACACCGTTCCCCGTCCGAAGCTCAGCTCCTGAGCGGGTCTCGGTCTCCGCGTCAGCCACCACCGCGCGGGGAACACAGGGCGATTGAGCCCACCATTACCCGGAGGGCATCGGGCGACAAGAGGTCGAAGGTGGCCAGGCCGATGGCAGTGCCCACCACGGCCCCCGGGATTGTGGTTGCGAGGACACCTGCATCCCAGCGGCGCCGGTAGGTTCGGAGTGCCGTCGCATCCATCAGCATCAGTATCGGAAGCAGGATTGCCGCCGCCCGGGCTGGCTCGATGGTGAGCGACATGAGCGGCACGGCGATCAGCCCAGCCCCGCCGGCGAAGCCCCCTTAGCGACACCGAGAATGAGGACCGCCACAACGGCGGCCGCATAGAACCACGGGTCATCGATCGTGAACAGTGACATCAAGTCCCGCAGTCTCACACCCCCGCTCGGATTTCGCGTCCCGTGATACTCAGTCGCTAATCTGCCAGTCCCATGACCGATACGCCGTCCCGCATCAATAACCCGACCATTGAGAAGGCGATCTCCGCCGTTCCGTTACTCATCAGGCTCGGGTATCGACTCATGAAGGACCCGCGGGTGCCGCTCAAGCACAAGGCCTTTCTGGGGGCCGCTCTGGCCTACGTGGTGGCCCCGGTGGATGTCGTCCCCGACTTCATTCCCTTCCTTGGTCAGGCCGACGATTTGCTGGTTCTCGCTTTCGCCCTCAACGCCATGTTCGACGCTGCCGGAGAGACCATCGTCCAGGAGCACTGGGGCGGCTCGGGTGACGTGCTGGAGATTGTTTCGGGGGTTGTCCAATGGGGATCCTCCCTCGTTCCCTGGCCGCTCCGTCGCACTGTCAAGCGTTTGCTGCGAGGGGTCTGATTCATCGCATTTAGGTGATGCCCCGCTACCTTGGGTGCATGGACTTCCGCCGCATATCCAACCTTCCTCCTTATGTTTTTGCCGAGGTCAATCAGCTGAAGCTGGAGGCCCGTCGGGCGGGTGACGACATTGTCGATCTCGGCTTCGGTAACCCAGACATCCCGTCGCCCCGGGCCGTTGTCGAGAAGCTGGTCGAAGCCGCCCGCCAGGACAAGAACCACCGGTATTCGGCGTCCCGAGGCATCCCCAATCTGCGCAGAGCCATTGCCGACAGGTATCAGCGCCGCTTCGGGGTGACGATCGATCCCGAGACCGAAGCCATCACGACCATCGGCGCCAAGGAAGGCCTGGCCCACCTCATGTGGACGCTGGTGCAGCCCGGTGACGTGGCATTGGTGCCCGAGCCGTCCTATCCGATCCACATCTACGCACCGGTCCTGGCGGGAGCAGAAGTCAGGACTGTCCATCTCAGCCTCGACGCCGACTTCTTCGAGCGCTTGCGGGAAGAGTTCAGCCAGAGCTGGCCCCGGCCCCGGGTGATCCTGACGTCCTTTCCGCACAACCCGACGACTGCGGTCGTCGAGCTGGATTTCTTCGAGCGACTCGTGGCGTTCGCTCATGAGAACGACGTGTTTCTGGTGCACGATTTCGCCTACGCCGATGTTCACTACGACGATTACGTCCCGCCCTCACTGCTGCAGGTGCCGGGAGCCAAGGAGGTCGGAGTCGAGCTCTACACCCTCACGAAGGGCCACTCGATGGCCGGGTGGCGGGTCGGGTTCGTTGTCGGGAATGCCGAGGCGGTTGCCGCCCTCGCCAAGCTCAAGTCGTACCTCGATTACGGAACCTTCCAGCCGATACAGATCGCTTCGATCATTGCGCTCAATGAGGGCGACGCCTACCCGGCTCAGGTGTCTGCCATCTACAAGAAGCGTCGCGATGTGCTGGTCGATGGGCTGAACCGGGCGGGCTGGAAGCTCGAGAAGCCGGCCGCCACCATGTTCGTGTGGGCCGAGATCCCCGGCCCCTACCTGGACATGGGGTCACTGGAATTCGCCAAATATCTGCTGCGGGAAGCCAAAGTGGCAGTCAGCCCCGGCATCGGGTTTGGTCCGAGCGGTGAGGGCTACGTCCGCTTCGCCCTGGTGGAGAACGAACACCGCACTGCTCAGGCGGTCAAGGGCATCCGCAAAGCCCTCAGCAAGCTCTAGGGGCCTGGGAGTTGCGGAGCAACTCCTAAGCAACGCCGGAGGCGTTGCCGTTGGCCAGTGGGAAGTAGGCCTGGGTGGCGTAGTCCATGAGCATGCGGTGGGTGGAGAACTGATGCACGCTGCCGACCATCGCCTCTTTCATCATCGCCACCCAGCCCTTGGGCACGCCGTCGCCATCCCGGTCGTAAAACAAGGGAACGACCTGCTCCTCGAGGAGCTCGTACAAACCGGCCGCATCGGCATCGTCGCCATGGGCTTCGAGTCCGTCTGGCCCGAACGTCCAGCCATTTTGACCGGGTACCGCACCCTCGGCCCACCAACCGTCGGGGACGCTCAGGTTGAGCCCGCCGTTGAGGGCCGACTTCATACCCGAGGTGCCGCTCGCTTCTTTGGGCGGGACCGGGCTGTTGAGCCACACGTCACAGCCTCCGGTCAATAGGCGGCCGACGGCCATGTCGTAGTCCTCGACGAAGAACAGGTGACCGCGGAACTCCGGCCGCTGCGAAAGCTCGACCACCCGGCGAATGAGCTCCTGGCCGCTGTTGTCGGCGGGATGGGCCTTGCCGGCGAACACGAACTGCACCGGGCGTTCCGGGTTGGTCATGATCGCTTGCAGCCGGGGGAGGTCCTGGAGCAACAGGGTCGCCCTCTTGTACGTGGCAAACCGACGGGCGAAGCCGATAGTGAGGCGGTCGACGGGCAGCATGTCGCGCACCTGACGAAGGGCATCGGGCCCGACGCCGTGGCGGCTGAACTCCGAGCGCAAGCGGCGGCGCACCTGGCGGGTCATAGCGTTCTTCTGCGCCAGGTGAGCGTGCCACAGCTCGTCGTCGGGAATGTCGCGGATCGCTCCCCAGGCATCGGGGTTGGTGAGCTCGCTGGCCCAATCCTTTCCGATAGTCTCGGCGAACAATCGCTCGATGGAGTGGCCGATCCAGGTTGGCACGTGCACGCCGTTGGTAACTCCGACAGCCGGACCGCCGATGAGATGGCCCCATTGGGCCGAGGCCACTTCGCCGTGCCGCTGGCTGACGCCGTTGACGAAGGCGGCGTTGCGAATGGCCAGGGCCCCCATGTCGAAGGCTCCGTCGTCGTGCTCGCCGGCCCGGCCGAGGGCGGCGATGGCGGCTGGCTCGATCTCAGGGAACAGATAGTCGGTGTAACGCTGGACCGAGCCGAGATCGAAGCGCTCGTTCCCGGCCGGCACGGGTGTGTGGAGCGTGAACAGGGTGTTGGCCTTCACATCTCGCTGGGCTTGGTCGAATGACTGCCCCGCTCGGATCTTGGTGGCGGTCCGCTCGAGCACGCTGAAGGCGGCATGGCCTTCGTTGACATGCCAGACGGCCGGCTCAATCCCGAGCTTGGCCAGCACTTCGACGGCGCCGATGCCGAGCACCAGCTCTTGGGCGAGACGCATCTCCCGGCCACGGACGTAGAGGTGATGGGTGATGGTGCGGTCGGCCGGGTCGTTCTCGGGCACGTCGGTGTCCAACATGATGAGTGGCACCCGGCCAACCTGCAGCTTCCAGGCGGCGGCCATGACACTACGGCCGGGGAACTTCAGCTCGACCTGCAGCTGCGAACCGCCGCGACCAACGATCGGGTGGATGGGTCGGCGGGAAAGGTCGAGGGCCGGGTAATAGTGCTGCTGGTCGCCCACCGGGTCGACGGCCTGGCGGAAGTAACCCCGGCGATACAGCAGTCCGACGGCCACCATCGGGATGCCCAGGTCGGAGGCGGTCTTGAGGTGGTCGCCGGCCAGGACACCGAGACCGCCTGAATAGAAGGGGAGCTTGGTCTGCAGTCCGTACTCGGTGCACAGATAGACGACCGGCTTGGTCATGTTCGGCTCGGTTTGGGAAGCCCAGGTGTCGTCGGCCTCCATGTAGGCGT
>JAOTYB010000136.1 GCA_029862065.1 Acidimicrobiia bacterium
CACGTTCACGCCGTCGGCACCGCACAGCCTGGCGGCTTCGGATAGTTGCCCGGCCAGACGACGCCGCCCGGCTTCGTCGCCGATTGCCAGCCGGGTGCGGGCAGGTTCGAACCCGTTCGTGACGTATGGCCAGACGTCGATCCCGAGCTTGTGGGCGTCGGTCACGAACTGTGGGTCGGCTTCGCCAGCCAGCGAGCCCTCGGCGTCCAACGTCCACCAGAGCGGCGAGGTCACGGTCAGGCCGGGGGCGGCGGCGAGTTGCTCGAGGTAGCCGGCGGAGTCGCCGCCGGCTTGCCAGGCGAGGACCACCGGTTCGCCCGCCTCCACGGGCTGGCGCCAAGGCTGTTCCACGATGAGCACGGTGCTGCCATCTTCGGCCGCTGTCACCTGCTGGCTCCAGGCCGGTTCGACGGGCATCTCACCGATCACGTAGCTGATCTGGAGCATCACCGGGCGGTCAAAGGGTAGGGCCATGCGAGCCGGCTCGGTGCCCGTGAGGCGGACCGTCTGTTCGACCTGCACCGAGACGCCCCGCGCCGCCGCCGCCTCGATGTCCGAGAGCCGCACCTGAATCTCGGCCACGGGTGGGGCGGTCACCCCGGCGATCGGCGGTGGGGTGGTTGGGACGGCGGGGGTGCCGCTCGAGCAGGCCGCCAGCACCAGCCCGAGCAGGGCCAGACGCCTCACGTGAGGCTCGGTTTGAACTCCGGCCTGGCGGTCTCGAACTGGGAGATCTCACCTTCGCTCTCGAGCGTGACGGCGATGTCGTCGAGGCCATGCAACAAACAGTGCTTGACGAATGGGTCAATTGAGAACCCAACAGTTGTGCCCCCGGCGGTGATCGTCTCGGCCTTCACATCAATCTCGATTTCTGCCGATGGATCCTCGGCGAGGGCGGCCAGTCGCTCGACGTCGGCCTCCGGCAAGATGATCGGCAGCAAGCCGTTCTTGTGGCTGTTATTGCGGAAGATGTCGGCAAAGGACGGTGCGACCACCGCTTTGAATCCCCGATCGAGCAGCGCCCAGGGGGCGTGCTCGCGCGATGACCCCGAGCCGAAGTTGGGGCCGCTCACCAGCACCGTCGCACCCTGATACTCAGCCTGGTTGAGAATGAAATCGGGTTTCAATTCGCCCTCGTGGTCATAGGCCCAGTCGTAGAACAAGAACGGGCCAAACCCGGTGCGTTCGATCCGCTTGAGGAACTGCTTGGGAATGATCTGGTCGGTGTCGACGTGAGACCGCATGAGCGGCGCCATCGTTCCGCGGACAATCTTGACGGGCTCCATCAGTCAGTCCACTCCCTCACGTCGACGAACCGTCCTGTCACCGCCGCGGCTGCCGCCATGGCGGGGCTGACCAGATGGGTCAACCCGCCCCGGCCCTGGCGACCCTCGAAATTGCGGTTGGAGGTTGACGCACAACGCTCGCCAGGAAGAAGGATGTCGGGGTTCATGCCAAGGCACATGGAACAACCGGCGTCGCGCCATTCAAACCCGGCCCCGGTGAACACCTCATCCAACCCTTCCGACTCAGCCTGGAGCTTCACCAGCCCCGAACCGGGCACCACCATGGCGTGGACATCGCTGTGAACTCGCTTGCCGGCGATGACGGCGGCCGCTGCCCGCAGATCTTCAATTCGACCGTTGGTGCATGAGCCGAGAAACACCCGGTCGATGGTGATATCGGTGATGGCGGTGTGGGGCTCCAGCTGCATGTAGGCGAGGGATTGGGCGGTGTGCTCTTGCTCGGCCGCATCGTCGAAGTCGGCGGGGGCGGGGACACTGCCATCGATGGGGGCCGACTGAGCCGGATTGGTTCCCCAACTGACGTAAGGGGGGATGTCGGCTGCCGCCAGGCCAATCTCCGAATCGAAACTGGCGCCCGGCTCGGTCGGAAGGGTCCGCCAGTATTCGACGGCCGCGTCCCAGTCGTCGCCCGCCGGGGCAAACGGCCGACCCTTCAAGTAAGAGTACGTGGCCTCATCGGGGGCGATGAGCCCGGCCCGGGCCCCGCCCTCGATAGACATGTTGCAGATGGTCATGCGACCTTCTATCGATAGAGCTTCAATCGTGTCTCCCCGGTACTCGATGACATGTCCGGTCCCACCGCTCACGCCGATGTGGCTGATGATGGCCAGGATGATGTCCTTGGCCGTTGACCAGGGCGGCAACTCGCCGGTGACGTTGACGGCCATGGCCTTCGGCCGGTTTTGGGGGAGCGTTTGGGTAGCGAGCACGTGCTCGACCTCGGAGGTGCCGATCCCAAACGCCAGAGCTCCGAAAGCACCATGAGTCGAGGTGTGGCTGTCGCCGCACACAATCGTCATGCCCGGCTGGGTAATGCCCTGCTCGGGTCCGATGATGTGCACGATGCCCTGGCGGGGATCGTCGAGACCGAACAGTGTGATGCCCTCCGCCTCACAATTGGCGACGAGTGTCTCGATTTGCAGCCGCGAGAGCGGGTCGCTAATCCCGTGCTCTCGATCGGTGGTCGGCACCCCGTGATCGATGGTGGCCAGGGTCAGGTCGGGTCGGCGTGTCGTGCGGCCGGTGAGGCGTAGGCCCTCGAATGCCTGAGGGGAGGTGACCTCGTGAATGAGGTGCAGGTCGATGTAGAGGAGATCGGGCTCTCCGGGAGCCGACCGGACCACATGGTCGGAGTAGATCTTCTCAAACAGCGTGCGCATCGCAACAATGTAGTAGCCGCCGGGAGGCTGCGATGCTCCGGCACTGCAATGCGGCAGCCAATCCGCAACCACAGCTAACGTCGCCGCATGGTTGCTGCTCTGCTGCTCGTTCTGACCGCCGTCACTCTGACCGGCCCCTTCGGGGAGGCCTCAGCCACCGCGATCGAAGTTGACGGTGAGCTATCGGTGACCGTGCAGGTTGCCGTGGATCCTGCCTTTGGCGCCGGCTACGTCGTGGTGCACGTGCTCAACCCGGAGGGTCAGGAGACCATCCCCCTGGGCCGCTCGGCCGCCGGCGGTTACGGCGGCACCTTCCGCATCGCCCCCGCCAACCGGGCGGTGGTGTTCGAAGCCGGCCGAGCCGACGACTTCTCCGTCTCCGAAACGGTGTCGCTTGTCGATCTCGGCGTCGACCGCGACCTGCTTCAGATCACGTTTTCGCCGGAATCGGCCGGCGCGGAATCCCGGGAATTGGTCTGGCTGGTGGTGGCGGCAGTCGCCGTGGCCGGCCTGGGCGTCCTCGGGTGGGCGGTGCGCCCACGTAGCAAGAGCAGCCATGCGTTGGTCGACACCGACGGCCGGGCAGCAGTGGTTGACGAGGCCGACTAGGTCTTGCGCCGCGAGCGCAGCAGCACAACAGCCAGCACGGCCGCAATGGCCGTTGCTACCGCCGCCCCCGATATCACCGGGTCGGGCTTGGGGATGTCGGCCAGGCGGGTACGGAGGTCGACGGCCAGGTCGAATTCACGGATCGGCCAGTCACGCTCTTCGGCCACTTTGCGGAGCTCCCGGTCTGGATTCACCGCCACCGGGTTCCCGACTGCTTCAAGCAGAGGCAAGTCGGTGTGGCTGTCTGAGTAGGCGTAGCTGGCCGACAAATCGAGGCCGTTGGCTGCCAGCTCCTGAAGCGCTTCGGCCTTGGTCGGCCCATAGGCGTAGAACTCGAGCTCGCCGGTGTACAGGCCGCGCTCGTCGACTCCGGCCCGGGTGGCGATCACGTCATCGACACCGAGATAGTGAGCCAGGGGTTCCACGATCTCGGTCGGGCTGGATGACACGATGATCACCTTCCGGCCTTCGCGGTGGTGCTCATCGATGAGGAACAAAGCCTCGGCGTAGACGAGGGGGGCTACCACGTCCTCCAGCGTTTCGGCCACGATCTCCTTGAGCTGGCGGCTATCCCATCCCTTGATAAGTGCCATGAGCGCCTCGCGTACGCGCTCCATCTGTGAGTGGTCGGCCCCAAACAGGACGTAGAAGAACTGGGCCACGGCCATGCGGAGCAGGGTCCGCCGATTGAGAAGCCCGGCCTTGTACATGTGTCGACGAAATGCCAGCGTCGAGGACTTGGCGATGATGGTCTTGTCAAGATCGAAGAATGCAGCGTCCATGGGCAAAGTGTACGGGCATTGGGCTCCGGGGTCAGGGCCCAAGGGCCACAGCTTCACACACGGCCAGCACTTCCCGAGTGGTTCGGTCGATGGGTAGCGCTCTAGTCCTGGCTGGTTTCCCCATGGCTCCCCGCAACTGAGGGTCCGAAACCAACTTGGTCAGGGTGGTCACCAGCCCGTCGGTGTCCCCCGGCTTCCCAACTGAGCGCCTTTCGAGTCGGAGGCGAGGCGAAGTCACAGCCCGATTCGGACCCGACTACCCTGGCTCCCATGGGTCGCATCGCTACAACCATCGAGCTCGCCAAAGCCTCCTGGCAGGTGCTCAAGGCCGACAAAGAGCTGGTAGTCCTGCCGATCCTGTCCGGGGTCGCCAGCATCATCGTGGCGATGTCGTTCCTGATCCCGGCCGGGTTCCTGCAGGGCTCCGAGTCAGTCGGCACCGTCGAATACATCCTGTTGGCAGCCCTCTACCTGGCGCTGGCCTTCGTCACCATCTTCTTCAACACCGCCCTGGTGTATGCCGCCAATGAGCGCCTCAGCGGGGGAGACCCCACCATCGGCAGCGCCATCGCCGGCGCCTCCAAACACCTGCCGCAGATCTTTGTGTGGGCCGCCATCAGTGCAACCGTGTCGGTGATCCTCAAGTCGCTGCAAGAGCGGGCAGGCATCCTCGGGCAGATCGTGATCGGGATCGTCGGTCTGGCCTGGACCCTCGTCACCTTCCTCGTGATCCCGGTCTACGTTGTCGAAAACGTCGGCGTCAAGGAAGCACTCACCCGGTCGGGCAATCTGTTCAAGAAGACCTGGGGCGAGAACGTGGCCGCCCAGGTTGGCTTCGGCCTTCTCGGGTTCCTCGCGGCCATTCCTTTCGTTCTGCTGGCCGCACTCGCCTTGTCGAGCGGGACTGAGGCGGTCGCCGCCATCGGCATTATTGTCGCGGTTGTCGGGATCGTGGCGGTGAGTGTGATTCTGTCGGCTCTCAACGCCATCTTCCAGACGGCCCTCTACCACTACGCCAGCTCTGGCGCGGTCCCCGGCGACTACTTCGACAACGACAACTTCGCCCACGCCTTCGTCCCCAAGCGTCGTTGAGGCGGCTCGCCGGGCCGCTCGGCTTTCTGGGTGCCGCCCGGCTGGTTCTCAATACCGGCTATCGGCTGGTCTACCCGTTTCTGCCGGCTATCAGCCGCGGATTGGGCATCTCCTTGGATCAAGCCGGAGTGCTGGTGGCTGCCCGCAACCTGGCCGGCGCCGGTACCCCGGCCATGGTGGCGGCCAGCCGTCGCAACACCCGCACCCTCATCGCCTTCGCCCTCACTCTGTTCGCCCTCGGGGCAGCCATCACCTCGGCTACGGGGGCGTTCTGGGGGGCGCTGGTTGGGTTCGTTCTCATGGGCATCGGCAAGCCGAGCTTCGATGTCGGGGCGATGACGTATATGGCCGATCGCACCCCTTATGCCCGCCGGGCCCGGGTGCTGGCCATCCTCGAGCTCACCTGGGCCGGCGGGTTGCTGGTCGGTGCACCCTTTGCCGGGTGGTTGATTGATCGGTCGGGTTGGGACGCACCGTTCTGGGTGATA
>JAOTYB010000137.1 GCA_029862065.1 Acidimicrobiia bacterium
CACCACGCCCTTGGCCCGCTTTCTTCTCGCCGAGCCACTGTCGGCACCCAGGTGGCCCCCGATGTTGCGGGCCATCTGCCATAGGAACAGATAGAGAAGCCCAACGAAGCCCAGTTTGAGGAGATTGGCGACGAGAGCCGACATCTAGGCGCGGCGGAAATTGAAGCGGGCGGTCCCGAAGCTCACTACGTCGGCGTCGCCGAGCGAAGTGGCCCCGGTGATTGGCGAGCCGTTCACCCGGGTGCCGTTGCTGGAGGCAAGATCCTGGACCCAGACGCCCCCTGTGTCGAACCATATGAGGGCGTGGGCGCGGGAGACGGAGTCCTCGACCACCATGACGTCGGCACGCCGTGACCGGCCGACGAGAGAGCGGTTCTTAGTGATGGGCACTCGCTGTGTCCCCCCGGCGTCCACCAGGTGACCCCAGGCGTCAAGACCGCCGGGCCGGACCTCCGATTCGACCACGATTGAGCCGGGCCCAACCTGGGGATCGGCCAGCAAGGTAACGGTCGGCGGACCTTCCAGCCTCCAGCCGCGTTCGGCGGCGGCCTCGGAGACGACGGCGTTCAGTCGCACGACAGTGTCGGCCGCGTCCTCTCCCAAGTCGGAAGGATTGACGGAAACGGTGAACTGGTTGGGGACCACCGGGCCAACCCCGCTCTGGGTCATTGACAGCTCGGCTTCGCGCACGATGCGGATCGCCACCTCGACCGGGTGAAGTCGGCCCCGGAATACTTTGCTGCCGATACCTTCTACCAGCTGCTCGATGCGGCGCTCGAGGCTCTGTGCCAGGCTCATGGCGTCAGCATAGGTTTGCCTCCCCGGTAGCTACGGCACCTCCCCCGGCTTCGCAGCAGTCGGGTGCTACGATTTCGACCCCATTCCGGGCGAGTGGCGGAATTTGGCAGACGCGCAGGCTTCAGGTGCCTGTGAGCTTCGGCTCGTGGGGGTTCAAGTCCCCCCTCGCCCACGACGTGTCATACATTTTTTCACCGCCGCGGCGTCGGCGCCGTGGCGTGTGGCTGCTCGCTGTATTCAGTGTCGCTGTCGTGGTCATCGTTCTGGTGACCAGCCTTCGTAGTGAGCGCCGGCTGTTGGCTGCCTACATCGATACCGCCCAGGAGTCGGCGACCGGGGCCTCAACGGCTGCCGATGAGTTCCTCGACGTGGCCGAGCGAGTGGTCACCGTCGATCGCCAGGAGTTCGTCACCACGATGTCCCGCATCCGGTCATCCGTCGGTGCGTCGGGGACGCTGGTGTCCGGTGCCGAGGTGCCGGCCGAGGCCTTGCCGGGACACGCTCGCCTCGAACTCGCCCTCACCAGCTGGCTGCGCGGTTTGGACCTATTCGAGGGAGCGGTATTGGCCGTGGCGGATGATCCAACCGATGAGGTGGCAGCCGCCGTCGTCGCGGGGGCGTTGGTTGAGCTGTCGGTGGGAGATCGAGCCTACGAAGCCTCAGTGATCGAGTTGGCCGCCCTTGAGGGCGAGGCTGATGTTGAGGTGCCCAGCTACCCGGTGGCGGTGTTCGCCCCGACAGCCGGCGCACCAGGGGTGCTGGAGGCGGCCAGGACCGCCACCGGTCTGGCGGTGCGAACCGATGTGGCGGTGGCGACGGTGTCGTTCGAGCCGCGAGCATTGGATGAGACCGAGGCCGGGGTCGACATCCTTCCGTTCACAGATCGGCTCATCGTCAACATCACCGTCACCAACCAGGGGAATCAGTCGGCCACCGCTTTCGACTTACGGGCCGCCCTGCTGTCGGACCGCACCGGGACCGGTTCCAGCGAGACGGAGACGGTGGAGCGACTGGCCGCGGCAGAATCGACTTCATTGGAGTTCGTTTTCGAAGTCGTTCCGCTCGTCAACTATGAGCTCGTTATCAACCTCGACCCGGTCCCCGGCGAGTTCGACACCGAGAACAACGTTCTCATCGTGCCCTTCGTGGTCAACGAGGCCCGCTAGCCCCAAACCGAGCGGCGACGGGCCCCTGGCTACCATTTGCCGATGCTTGATGTGAACCTGCTTCGGGACCATCCCGAGTTGATTTCGGCCACGTTGTCCCACCGGGGAATCGACGGCGTCGATCTCGACACGCTCGCCGAACTGGACGCCCAACGCCGGGCGGTCCGTGCCGAGGCCGAGGCGTTGCGGTCCGAACAGAAAGAGGTGGGGGGAACGGTTGCTCGTCTTGACGGAGACGAAAAGGACGCCGCCATCGCCCGCGGTGCCGAGATCGCCACCGCCTACAAGGCCAAGCTGGCGGAGGCCGACGAGCTGGATGCTCGATTCGAGGCAGGCTGGATACCTCTCCCCAATCTGGTGCATGCCTCGGTTCCGAAGGGGGAGACCGAGGACGACAACGAGGAGATCAAGCAGTGGGGCGACGTGCCGAGCTTCGACTTCCCGGTCCGCGATCACCTCGAGCTGGCAGCCGAGTCGGGCATCATCGACATGGAGCGAGCGGCCAAGATATCCGGGTCGCGCTTCGGATTGTTGACTGGGAAGGCTGCCCTGCTCGAGCTGTCTCTGGTGCGGTGGGCCCTCGATCGGCTCGAGCCACAAGGGTTCACCCCGGTCATCCCTCCGGTCCTGGTCAAAGAGGAAGCCCTGTTTGGCACGGGGTTCTTCCCCGACGATGCCGAGCAGGTGTATTCGATTCCTTCCGACGACCTGTTCCTGGTGGGGACGTCCGAAGTGTCGCTGGCCTCGATGCATGCCGATGAGATCTTCCCCGTCGCCGACGTTCCCCTTCGCTACGCCGGCTTCTCAACCTGCTTCCGCCGCGAGTCCGGAGCCGCCGGCAGGGACAGCCGTGGCATCTTCCGGGTGCATCAGTTCGACAAGGTGGAGATGTTCAGCTTCTGTCACCCCGACGGGTCGTGGGAGGAACACGACTTCCTGTTTGCTCAGGAGGAGGCCCTCGTGCAGGAGTTGGGGATCCCCTATCGGGTAGTCAACGTGTGCTCGGGTGACCTGGGGGCCTCGGCCGCCAAGAAGTACGACATCGAAGCCTGGTTCCCGGGCCAAGAGCGCTACCGGGAGATCACCTCCTGTTCCAACACCACCGACTACCAGTCGCGTCGGCTCAAGATCCGCGTAAAAGAGGACAAGGGCAACCGGCTGGTCCACACGTTGAATGGAACGGCGGTGGCGGTGCAACGGACACTCGTGGCCATCATGGAGAACTACCAACGAGCCGACGGCACCGTCCGCGTGCCAGACGCCCTCATTCCGTACACGGGCTTCGAGACATTTTGAGCGGCGGGCGAAGCAGCGTGACCTCCACCGAGAGCTCCGGGGCCGACGTCTTCTCTGACATCGCCGATAACTACGACCGGCTCAATGCCATCTTGTCGCTGGGCCGCGACAAAGCCTGGCGCCGCCGGGCGGCCGCTCATCTTCCGGCCGGCCACGTTCTGGACCTGGGTGCCGGCACGGGGGCGGGCAACGAGGCCTTCGGAGACCGGTGGGTGACCGCAGCCGACCCGTCGCTCCCCATGTTGATTCGCAATCAAGCCCGCCGTCGGGTGGCATCGATAGGCGAGAGCCTCCCCTTTGCCGACGGGGCCTTCGACGGCGTCTTCTCGGCCTTCGTGTTCCGCAATCTGACGTCGGTAGCCGCCACCCTTGCCGAGCTCAAGCGGGTACTGCGCCCCCGGGGGGTGGCCGTCATCGTCGATTTGAGCCGCCCGGTCGGCAAGGTGCAACGCGAGCTGCATCGCGCCGGCTCGGCCGTGTTTGTTCCACTGGTGGGACGGCTGGCGGGTTCGCCCGGCGAGTACAAATACCTCGACGAGTCACTCGACAAGCTCCCTCCGCCGGTGGAGTTGTACGCCGGGGGACCGCTCACCCTGGAGCGCACCTGGCGGATGGGTCCATTTGGCTTCGTCTACGGCGCCGTTCTCCGCAACGACTGAAACCCACCGGTCGATAACCTCGGCCCCATGAAGCGCCTGGTCTCGATCGGAATTGGGCTGGCCCTGGTGGCCGGGGCTTGCAGCGACAGTGCCGCCGACACCACGACCACTTCGTTGCCTGATCCGGTGGCCATCCTGGCTGAGGCCGCCGTCACCATGCAGCAGGTCGACACCCTCGCCTACTCGATCGAGTTGTCCGGCGACCCCATTACGGTTCTCGGCATTGAGATGCAGAGCGCACAGGGGGAGTACGCAGCCCCCGACTCGTCGCGGGCGGTGCTGCGAGCCAAGCTCGGGGGGCTGACCATCGAGTTGGGGACCATCGCCATCGGAGAGGTGTCCTGGGTGACCAACCCGCTCACCAATCAGTGGAACGAGTACACGGGCAGCCGGGCCTTCAACCCGTCGATCATCTTCGATCCCGAGCAGGGATGGCTGCCTTTGCTCACCCGCGACATCAGCGATGCCCGGCTGGTTGAGCCTTTGGAGGCCGATACGTATGTGGTGCGCGGCACTGCGGCCGGTTCGCGAGTTGAGGTGTTGACCGCCGGTCTGGTCGAATCCCAGCCGGTGGCATTGGACATCCACATCGAGCGAGCTACCGGGCTCGTCACGCTCATGGACTTCGCCACCCAAGGCGAGAACGGCCGCACCCGCTGGCTGCTCGAGCTTTCCGACTTCGGACAGGAAGTATCGATAAGCCCGCCTGAGGTCGGTTGACGTGGAGCAGCGTCGGCCGCCGGTGCTCGTCATGGCGGCCGTTGCCTTCGGCGTGTTCGTGGCCGCCGACGACTTAACGGTCGTCTCCACCATGCTTCGCCAAATCATCGGCGACCTGGACATCCCGCTTCCCTCCGGATTCGACGACGCCGCCTGGATCGTCAACTCCTACCTGGTGGCCTACGTAGCCGTCATGCCGTTCATGGGACGGCTCAGCGATCTCGTCGGCCGCCGCAAGGTGTATGTGGGAGCGCTGGTGGTGTTCCTGGCGGGTTCGCTGTGGATCCCGTTCACCTCGTCGCTCGGTTGGTTCATCGCCGCCCGGGTCCTCACGGCGATGGGTGGGGGCGCCATGGTGCCGGTGGCGCTGGCCGTTATCGGCGATCTGTATGACGTGGATCGCCGACCCCGGGCCTACGGCATCCTCGGGGCGGTCGACACCATCGGCTGGGTGTGGGGCCCGCTGTTCGGAGCCCTCCTCGTGCGCTTTCTCGACTGGCGCTGGCAGTTCTATCTCAACGTGCCCCTGGCGCTCATTGGCATAGCGGTCGCCTGGTGGGCATTGCGCGATTTTGATCGCCCGACCGTGCGGGCCTCCATCGACTGGCCGGGGGCGGGGGTGCTGACGGGGGCGTTAGTGGCGCTCAACATTGCCCTGCTGGATACGACCGAGATCGCCGTCGTGAGCGAGCTGGAGGAGCTGAGCGGTCGGGGCTCGGTCTCCACTACCTGGCTATTCGGCGTGGCCGCCGCCGGCTTCGTGCTCTTCTGGTGGCTGGAGCGCCGGGCGGAAGACCCCATCATCGACCTACGCCTGTTTCGGGCCCGTAACTTCTCGGCCGGCGTCGGCGTCAACTTCCTGGTGGGAGCGGTGCTGATCGTGGCGATGGTCGACGTGCCGCTGTTCGTCAACCTGGTGGTGGAGACCTCGTTGGAGGAGGCGGCGGTGATGAGCGGGTGGGTGCTGTCGGGCT
>JAOTYB010000138.1 GCA_029862065.1 Acidimicrobiia bacterium
GGTGGTGGAGGGCCGTGACATCGGGACGGTCGTGTTTCCCGACAGTCCCTCCAAGGTGTACCTGACGGCCCATCCCGAGGTGCGGGCGATCCGGCGGGTCCGCGACCTCGGCCTCGCCGAATCAGACATCCCCCGGATCGCCATTGAACTCGCCGCTCGCGACGAGCGTGATTCCACCCGCCAAATCTCACCGCTCCGCCCCGCCCCGGACGCCCTGGTCCTCGATACCTCCGACATGCCCATCGAAGAGGTCATCAACACCGTCGCCGAGTTCGTAACCCGGAGAGGCCGCTAGCCCCGGGAATGTAAGGAACCCGACAGTTATACTGGCGGGCAGCCGGCAGTGACGTTGAGGGGGTGTGACCACCGTGGAAGAAACACCGGCCGACCAGCAGCATCTTGCCTGGCTGGCCCGTTCATTCGGCCGGCCCGACTATCTCCCGTTGTCGCCCGAGGACCTTTCCACCCTGTCGGAGGCAGGCGAGATCATCAAGAAGTATCCGGGCACCCATATCTTCAAGGAAGGTGACTCCGCGACTGCTGCCTTCCTCATCCGTGAGGGCGAGGTCGATCTCTACCGGGGCCCGACCGATCAGCGGGAGGTCGTCGGCCGGGTGGGCCCCGGCGCCGTCATCGGCGATATCGCCATGTTCAGCGGCCAGCCGTACATCTCCTCCTCCCGGGCCGTCGGCCATGTCACCGCCTTTCGCTTCGACCGTGACCGCCTCCTTCCCAAGCTGGCAGTGTCACCCGCCATCACCCTCCGGTGGCTGGTAGCCAGCCTCACCCAGCTGGAACGAACCCAGCGCCGGGTGCTCAACCTCATGCACAAGACGGTGCTGGCCCAGGTTGCCGGCCTGTTGGTGAACGAAGCCGACGACCGCGGCGAAGTGGCCCTCAGCCAGGCCACCATCGCCACCCTGCTCGGCGCTAGCCGCCAATCGGTCAACGAGGCCCTCAACGAGCTCAAGCGGCGCGGCCAGGTCGAGACCGGATACCGCCTGGTACGGGTCCTCGACGAGAAGAAACTCAGGCTGGTGGCGGCTGAGGACTGAGCGCCAGCAACTCGAGGGCTTCGTTGGCCGTCCAGTTCCGGTCGTTTTCCAGCTCACCCAGCCGGCCGGGAGCGCGGGCGGTGTAGCCGGCTTCGACGGCGGCTTGCAGGGCCGCCAGCAACTTGCGGAGATCACGGGGGAGCGGGAAGTACTCGCCTTCGGTGGTGAGTTGGACTCGCTCGATGCCGTCGGTCGGTGCCACTGCGTCGATTACCGCGAACACCAGCTGGTCGGGAGCCGACGCGCCAGCCGTCACGCCCACCACCTCGGCCTCCACCAGCCACGCTGGATCGATGGCATCGGGCCCGTCGACCCGGTAGGCCGGCACTCCATTGACACCGGCTACCCGCACCAGCGCCTGAGTGTTTGACGAGTTGTGGGAGCCGACCACCAGCACAACGTCGGCTCTTTCCGCCAGCGCTTTCACAGCCTCCTGCCGGTTGGTGGTGGCGTAACACAGGTCGCTCTTGCGGGCCGTCCACAATGACGGGAATCGTTGGGCGGCGTCGTCGAGGACGCCTTCGAACTCGAACAGCCCCAGGGTCGTCTGTGACACCAGTGCCACCTGGTTGGCGTCCGCTGGTTCGTAGTCGCTCAAACCGTTTTCGGGGTCCACCAGAGTGATGGCGTCGGGAGCCTCGGCAATGGTCCCGATCGCTTCGTCGTGGCCCTCATGGCCGACATAAATGATGTCGAATCCCTGGTCGGCCATCCGCTTCACCTCATGGTGAACCTTGGTGACGAGGGGGCACACAGCGTCGACCAGGACCGCCGCCCGCTCGCCCGCCTGGGCGACTACTTCGGGGGCCGACCCATGGGCCGACAGCATGATCGGGGCACCGAGGGGCACTTCGTCGATATGGTCGACAAAGACCACTCCGGCCGCCTCAAAGGCCTGCACCACCGCCTGGTTGTGCACAATCTCGTGGTAGCAGTACACGGGAGCCTCGAAGGTCTGCACCATCCAGGTGAGCGCCTTGATCGCCATCTCCACTCCAGCACAGAACCCGCGTGGTTCGGCCAGCAGAACCGTTCGTGTCATGCGGCGAGGTTAGGCCTCCCCTCCCGCTTGCGGGAGGGGCTGGGGGTGGGGTGAGAGCGCGTTCCTGTGCTGTCCCGCACGGGGCTCATCATTGCGTTCCCCTGTTCTCTTGCAGGGGATAGCGCTTAACCTGTGTCCCTCATGTCCTTCCCGACGGTTTCCGAAATTGTTGCTGGCAGCCCCGCGTCCATCGCCGGGCTGGCAGTCGGCGACGAGCTGCTCTCCATTTGCGGAGTGGTGCCCTCCGACGTCATCGAGTACCAGCAACTCGTAGACGAGTCCGACATCGACCTCACGGTCCGGCGGGGCGGCCTGGAATGGGACGTCACCATCGAGAAGGCGCCGGGGGCCCCGCTCGGCTTGAGGCTGGATTCATCGATCTTCGACCGGGTACAGACCTGCGACAACCACTGCGAGTTCTGTTTCATTTATCAACTGCCGCCCGGCATGCGCAAGTCCCTCTATCTAAAGGACGACGACTACCGCCTGTCGTTCTTGTACGGGAACTTCACCACGCTCACCCGCTTCACCGAGCTCGACCTCGCACGGGTGGTGGATGAGCAATTAGGGCCGCTGTATGTGTCCATCCATGCCACCGACCCGGCGGTGCGCTCGGCCATGCTGCGAAACGAGCGGGGTGCCACCAGCCTGCGTTGGCTGCGAGCGTTGCTTGAGCACGACATCGAAGTGCACGGCCAGGTGGTGCTGTGCCCCACCATCAACGGCGGCGACATTCTCGAGCGCACCTTCTCGGAGATCATCGTCCGGTACCCCAAGCTGGCTTCGGTCGGCATCGTCCCCCTCGGCCTGTCCAAATACAACAAGGAAGACAACCTCCGGGTCCACACCACCGACGAAGCCCGGGCGGTCATCGAAGCCACCGAGCATTGGCAAACTGTGGCGCTCGAGCACCTCGGGCGCCGCATGTTTTTCGTCTCCGACGAGCTGTATCTGCAAGCCGACGCCGAGATCCCGACTCACGACGCCTACGAAGACTTTCCCCAGCACGAGAACGGCATCGGCATGGCCCGGGCCTTCTACGACGAACTGGAGGAGCTGGAGCACGGCGCCGGCCATGAACCGATCGAGTCAACCGGCAAGTTCGAAACCGTCCTCGCCGCCCCCGCCGAGGGCTACCGCGCCCCGCGTACAGTTTCTGGGAATGCTTCGCATTCCTCGGGAGCTCTTTCTCCCCCCGGAGGGGGGAGTCCCGGCGCAGCCGGGGAGGGGGGAGCCTTTCCTCCCCCCGGAGGGGGGAGCCCCGGCGCAGCCGGGGAGGGGGGCGGGAACGCTCCCCCCGGGGCGCCCCCTCCGGTCCTTCGGGCCACCTCCCCCTCCGGGGGAGGAAAACCCACCGTCATCCTTACCGGGACCTATGGCGCTCAGGTCCTCGAACCGGTGCGCCGGCGGTTGGAGCGCCTCAGCGGACGGTCGCTCCGCATCCTTCCGGTGGAGAACAGCTTCTTTGGAGGCAACGTGGGTGTCAGTGGCCTCATGGTGGGCGAGGACTTGCGCAAGGTCTTGACCGCCGATCATGAGCCCGCCGGCTTCTATTTGATCCCCGACGTGGCGCTGTCGGGGGATCGGTTCCTCGATGACACCACAATCACCGAGGTGGCAGCCGACGCTCCGGCCCCACTATTCGTGGTGCCAACTTCCGTGGCCGGCCTGATCGCCGGAGCTTCCCGATGAGCCAGCTTCCGATTATTGCGGTGGTGGGCCGACCGAACGTCGGCAAGTCGACCCTGGTCAATCGGATAGTTGGCCGTCGGGTTGCCGTTGTCGAGGCCAAGCCCGGTGTCACCCGCGACCGCCGGGAGTTCCCGGCCGAGTGGCTCAACCGGCCCTTCCTGTTGGTCGACACCGGCGGATGGGAGCTGACGCCGTCTGGGGAGCTGACCCAGAACATCCGCGCTCAGACCGAAGCTGCGCTGGCCGGGGCCGACGCCGTGCTGTTCGTAACCGACGCCACCGCCTCACTGACCGACGACGATGCCGGAGTTGCCGAAATGCTCCGCCGGGCCGACATCCCGGTTGTGCTGGTCGCCAACAAGTCGGATAACCCCACGACCGACCTGGACGTCAACCACCTCTACGGATTGGGCATCGGAGATCCGTTCCCGGTGAGTGCGGTCCACGGGCGGGGGATCGGCGATCTTCTCGACCAGGTGCTGGCTCTGGTCCCCGAGACTGAGGAAGAGGACACCCCGGCGATGCCCTCGCTGGCCATCATTGGTCGGCCAAACGTCGGCAAGTCGACGCTGCTCAATCAGATGCTGGGTGAGGACCGGGTGCTGGTCTCCGCCACGCCCGGCACCACCCGCGACCCGATCGATGCAGTCGTCGAAATGGACGGAGAGAACTTTCGGGTGGTCGATACCGCCGGGATCCGGCGGGCTCCCAAATGGGGCGACGGCGCCGATTACTACGCCGTCCTTCGAGCCAAGGGCGCCCTGGCCGAGGCCGACGTTGCGCTCCTCATGATCGACGGGGTGGAGGGCGCCACCCACCAGGACCAGCGCCTGGCAGAGGAGATTGCCGAGGCCGGCACCGGCCTGGTGGTGTTGCTCAACAAGTGGGATGTGGCGACGGCTGAGGAGCGCGAGTGGTGCCGCGAGAGCGTGGCCGATCGACTTGCCTTTGTCGGCTGGGCGCCGGTGTTGACGCTGTCGGCCAAGACCGGAAGCAAGATCAGACGCATCGGGGGCGCCGTGCGCGTGTCGCTCGAGTCGCTCGACCAGCGGATCGGGACCGGCGAGCTCAACCGCTTGATCCGCAGCTGGCAGGAGGCCCATCCACCGCCGGTCCGCAAGAACCGTCGCCCCAAGATCCTGTATGCCGTCCACGCCGGTCGCCGCCCACCGGTGATCGTGCTGTTCGTAGCCGGGGGAGACCTCGGAGAGGACTACCTCCGTTTCCTCGAGAACCGCCTCCGAAACGAGTACGACTTCACAGGCTCCCCCATCCAGATCCGCGCCCGCCAGCGTGCCTCTGCCCCCCGTGGGTGATCGCCCGCAGGAAGAAGAGCGTCCGTCGGTGGTGTTCTGGCTGGTGGTGGTAGCCGCTGCCTTCTATCTCGGTGTTCGCTTGGTCCAAGGCGCGATGTGGGTGGTGCAGCAGGTCTTGTAGCTCAATGGGTTCGGTGCGGTCCTGGGGCGGGCCAGAATGCGGTTGCAGCCCAGAGAAGTGGCCACACGATGAGCGACATGGCGATCACCTTCATCATCCTGGGGCTGACGATCGTACTTTTCGCCTGGGGGCGGCTGGAGCCCGACCTGGTCGCCGTCGGATCATTGCTGGCCCTTTACCTCACCGACGTCATCGGCCTTGACGCGGCGCTGTCGGGGTTCGGGAACTCGACCGTGGTCCTCATCGGGACGCTGTTCATCGTCGGGGAGGGACTCAGTCGAACCGGGGTCACCGCCTATTTCGGGGAGAGATTGATTGGCAGCGCTCATGGCAACGCCCG
>JAOTYB010000139.1 GCA_029862065.1 Acidimicrobiia bacterium
CGGTGTCATCAGCGACTTCGACATCACCGAGAAGATGCTTCGCTATTTCATCCAGAAGGTTCACCGTCGTCGCTGGGCCCGTCCGCGCATCGTCATCTGTGTTCCCTCGGGCATCACTGGCGTCGAGCGCCGGGCAGTAGAGGAAGCCGCCTACCACGCCGGCGCCCGTCGCGCTTACACGATTGAGGAGCCGATGGCGGCCGCCATTGGGGTCAACCTTCCCGTCCACGAGCCGACCGGATCGATGATCGTCGATATCGGTGGTGGTACGACTGAAGTGGCCGTCATCTCCCTGGGAGGCATTGTCGTCTCCAAGAGCGTGCGGGTCGGCGGGGATGAGCTCGACGAAGCCATCATTCAGTGGGTCAAGAAGGAATACAACCTGATGCTGGGCGAGCGGACGGCCGAGCAGATCAAGATGGCCATCGGCTCGGCCTACCCCTACCGCGATGAACCGGCTGCTGAGGTCCGCGGGCGGGACCTGATATCCGGGCTGCCCAAGACGGTGGTGGTGGCATCACAGGAGATCCGCGAGGCGATCGAAGAGCCGGTGCAGGCCATCATCGATGCGGTCAAGTTCACCCTCGACAAGACCCCGCCCGAGTTGTCGGGAGACATTATGGAACACGGCATTGTCATCACCGGTGGTGGCGCCCTGCTGCGGGGAACGGATGTGCGGCTGGCACATGAAACCGGTATGCCGATCGTGACGGTCGACAAGCCGTTGCACTCGGTGGTCATGGGCTCGGGGCAGACCCTGGAGGAATTCGACGTGCTGCAAAGCGTGCTGATTTCGTCAGCGCGGCCTTAGGCCCAGGATCGCCGAGGGGCGCCGATGCTCACTAACCAGCGCTTCGCCCGCTCCACCGCCCTCTTCATCTCACTCATCACGCTCTCCTTCTTGTTGATGACCTTCGACGTCCGAAACGAGGGGGGTGGCGTGACCGGCACTCTGCGGGACGGCGCTCGCTCGCTGTTCGACCCGGTCCAGTCGGCCGTGACCGCCGTGGTCCGTCCGGTAGCCGATGCGGTGGACGCGTTGGTCAACCTGGCCGGCCTTCGTTCCGAGAACGATCGGCTCCGGGAGCAGTTGGACGATGCCACCCGGATCCTCACCGAGACCGAGAGCATCCGGGCTGAGAATGAAGTGCTCCGCCAGCTCCTTCAGCTTGAACTGCCAGACGAGTTGCTATCTCAAAGCGTTGTCGCCCGCGTGCAGGCAGGAGGCAGCTCCAACTTCGACCTGTCGATCGTCCTCGACAAAGGGGCGGACGAAGGCATTGCGATCGGCCAGCCGGTCGTCAACCTGCAAGGTCTGGTGGGGCACATCGACACCGTCACCTCCAACAGCTCGACGGTCAAGCTGCTCATCGACCCCGACCACGCGGTGGCGGTGCGCCTGACGCCCAGCGACTACGTCGGCACTGCCGAAGGGCGGGGTTCCTCTGATCTCAAGTTCGTCAGCTCGCAGGCGGGCGGCCCGGTGGCGGAGGGGGAGGTGGCGGTGACCTTCCCCAACCGGTACCCGGCCGGCCTGGTGGTGGGAACGGTCGGCCGGGCCGCCGACCCGAGCGCCGGCTCCGGCATTCAGACAACGGTGGTACCCGCCGTTGACTTCGAGCGCCTCGACTTCGTTCGCGTGGTGTTCTTCCTGCCCGGGTCGGGCGACGAGCCGGCCGAGGCCCCGGCCGACGAAAGCGTTGAGACGCCATGAAGTTCCGCAATCTCAACATCGGGCTCGTCCTTGGCGTGGTGGCAGTGGTTCTTCAGACCACCGTGTTCGACCGCTACCTCGACCCCCTGGGCGTCGCTCCCGATTTTGTGCTGCTGGCGGTGGTGGCGGCGTCCTATCACCTGTCGGAGGAAGCGGCGATGCTCCTGGGCTTCAGCGCCGGTCTGCTCACCGACCTGCTCGGCAGCACACTTCTCGGCTTGTGGGCGCTGGTGCTGACGGTGGCGGCGTACCTGACGGTTCGGGTCCGTTTCCGGGTTGAGGGGAACCCGTTTCTTACTCTGGCCTCCGTGTTCGTGCTCACCATTCTCGGTGAGTTGTTGTTTGCGGTGCTGGGTACCCTGTTCGGACAACAGGTGTTCTCCGACGTGAACGCATTCAAGAAGGTGCTGCTGGCCGCCGTGTACAACCTGCTCCTTGCCGTATTGGTGCTGCCGCTGGTTGGCCGATTCATGCAGAAGGATCCGGCCGCCGGGGTGTGGGCATGATCAACCCTTGGCGCCTCGCCACTCTCGGTTTCACGTTTCTCGGTCTGTTCGTGGTGTTGGCGGTTCGGCTGTGGTTTCTCCAGGTGGCCGCGGTCGAAGAAAACACCGCCAAGGCTTCGAGCAACCAGATCCAGGTCATCTATCAACAGCCGACACGCGGGGAAATCCTCGACGCCAACGGAAATCTGTTGGCTGGGAGCCGGCCGTCTCAGACCCTGCAGCTCGACCGGGGCGAGGTGACTACCGACGAGGAGGAGGAGCTCGTCCAGCGCCTGGCGGTGTTGTTGGGCGTCGAGCAGTCTGAGATTCGCAACCCGATCAGTTCGTCGCAGCCCGGGACGATTGTCACCATCGCTCGAGACGTCTCGGATGCGGTCGCCTTCGAGGTGCAGGAGTACCAGGACGACTACCCGGGGGTAGAGGTGGCGCTCACGCCAGTGCGGATATACCCCTATGAGAACCTGGCCGCCCACATCATCGGCTACACCGGCAAGGCGACGGCAGCCGATCTCGAGCGCTACGGCGACCGGGTGCGCACCGACGAGGTGTTTGGCCGGGCCGGCGTAGAGCGCCAATACGACAACGTGTTGCGCGGCACCGAGGGAGCCGAGGTGTTCACCGTCAGTGCCGATCGGTCGGTGTGGCAGTTTTCCGAAGAGGTGACTGCCGAGCCGGGCTGGAGCGTGGTGCTCACTGTCGACTTGGACGTCAGCCGCCAGTTGAAAGAGACCCTGATCGCCGCGGTTGAGAACTCCCGATCGCAGGGAGAGGAGCCAACCGGCAAGGCCGCCGCCCTCGTCCTCGATGCCACCGACGGCTCCATCGTCGCCATGGAGTCCATCCCCGACTACGACCCGAATCTGTTTGTGGGCAGCCTCAGTGCCGAGGAGTTCGAAGTCATTCAGGAGAACAACGCTCTTCTCAACCTCAACGTGCGGGGGACCTTTGCGCCGGGGTCGACCTTCAAAGCTGTCCCGTACGTGGTGGCTGTCGAGGAGGACATCTGGCCGGAGGGGCTTAACGGACCGAATGACGGCAAGGTGCTCGAGCCGAAGCTGGAATTCCCCTCCTTCGGTGAAGGCAGCCCACAGGTGTTCACCGACTGGAGCCCCGACCACGGGTACACGGACTTGCATGGGGCCCTCGTAAAGTCGGCCGACGTCTACTTCTGGGAAGTTGCCCTCGGCGTGTGGGAGGACAACAGCAAGGACGAGTCGATTATCCAGGATTGGGCTCGCGACCTGGGGTACGGAGCTCCCACCGGCATCGACCTCCCCGGCGAGGCTGCCGGCATCATGCCCGACCGGGAATGGCGAGAGCGCCTGCACACACAGAATCCCGTGGCGTTCCCCAACGGCGAGTGGTACGGCGGCGACCTCATGAACACCGTGATCGGCCAGGGCGACCTGGCTGCGACCCCGCTCCAGATGGCCGTCTCCTACGCCGCCCTGGTCAACGGGGGAACCGTCTGGCGCCCGCGGGTAGTCGACCACTTCGTAGACACGACAGGGGCAGTCGTGGACCGTAGGGAGCCGGCGGCGGTGCGGACTGTCGATCTCGACCCCCGGACGACGGCGATGCTCAAGGCCGACTTGGCCGGAGTGGTGCGCGAAGGCACCGCGGCGGCGGCCTTCGCCAGTTCGCCCTACCGAGACATCATCGGGGGCAAGACCGGCACAGCGCAGATCGGCGCGTTCGCCGACGACATCGACACTGCCTGGTTCGTCGGAGTGGCGCCGATCGCTGATCCCAAATATGTCGTAGTCATCGTGGTGGAGGAGGGCGGCGGTGGGTCGGCCGTCGCCGCTCCGGCCGTGCGCGAGGTGCTGGAGTACCTGCTGAATCCCGCCACCGCTCCGCTCCGCCCGCAAGGCGATGTTGAGGCGGCGAGCCGATGACCAGTGCCGTCATCCGGGGCCGCGGCCTGACCGCTTCTGCTTATGAAGGCCGCCGGCCCGACCTGTTGTTGACGGGTGCGCTGCTGCTGCTGGGGGTACTCAGCGTCCTCATGATCTATTCGGCCTCCGCCCCCCGGGCCGAAGTGCTCGGTGCGGATCCGGCCGCCGAAGCCCAAAAGCAGGCCGTGATCGTGTTCGTGGGTCTGGTCGTCTACGGCGTTGGCTCGGTGATCGACCACCGGAGCCTGCATACGGCCGCACCCGTCTTGTATGCCTCGGCCGTGACGGCACTCGGGATCGTCTTGTTCTGGGGTCGAGAAGTCAACAGCGCGGTGAGTTGGTTTGAAATCAAGGGCTTCCAGTTTCAGCCCTCCGAATGGTCGAAACCGGCAATCATCGTGATGTTGGCCGCCCTGCTGGCCCCGGCGATTGAGAACAAGATCGGATGGCGGCGAGTGTTCATTGCCCTCGGCCTCATGGGCATACCCGTTGCACTCATCGCCCTGCAACCCGACCTCGGCACTTTGCTGGCCGTTGTGGTGTTGAGCTTTGTCATGCTGTTCGCCGCCGGCGCCTCGATGCGCCAGCTCGGCCTGTTGACCGGCAGCGGTGGAATCCTGGCGTGGTGGGCCTACAACGCCGGATGGCTCGGTCTGGTTGACGAACGCATTGACGCCTGGCTCAACCCCGAGCAGAACGCTCTGGCCGTTGCCTTCCAGCCGCTACAGAGTCAGATAGCCATTGGGAGCGGCGGATTCTCGGGCCGGGGACTCTTCGAAGGCAGCCAGACCAACCTGGCATTCATTCCCGAGCAAACCACCGACTTCATCTTCACGGCAGTCGGTGAACAACTGGGCTTCATTGGTGGGGCGCTGCTCATCGCCACGTACCTCATGATCGTGTGGCGCCTGCTACGCACCGCCGCGGCGGCCGAGGATCGTTTCGGGATGCTGGTAGCCGTTGGAGTGGCCGGAATGTTGACGTTCCACGTGTTCATCAACGTCGGAATGACCCTGGGCATCATGCCCGTGACCGGCATCCCGTTGCCGTTCATGTCGGCCGGAGGCTCGTCCTTCACCGCCATGGCCTTCGCCCTCGGCATCACTCACTCCGTTTGGCTCAAGCGAAGCCGCGTTCCCGCTCGCCTGTCAACCCTCGGCTGACAAAGGAGGTCCAAGCTCCGTCAGTCCCCGGCCGGGCTCCGCCCGGCGAGGGAGTTGCTTCGCAACTCCAAGGGGTGGTTCCCATCAGGTGCGCCGGGGTCTGTCAGTCCCCCCTGTGGGGGGAAGGTACCGCTCGCCGTAGGCGAGGGGTAGGGGGGTTGGCAACGCCTTTGGCGTTGCTTGGAGTTGCTTGGCTTGGCAACTCCGTCGGGTGGTTCCGTCATGAGGGCCGGGGTGGGTCAGTCCCCCCTGTGGGGGGAAGGTACCGCTCGCCGTAGGC
>JAOTYB010000017.1 GCA_029862065.1 Acidimicrobiia bacterium
CGCTTTACGAAGTGACCTGGGCCGGGGCAGCCGTCTAGCCACTCCACCCGGATAGCTCGCTCAAGGCATCCCACAGCTCCTGACGCTTCTCGGGATTCTCCCGCGTCCGCTTGGTCTTGTGAGTGGGTCGCGGCTGGCGATCGTGCCAGAACAGACCGGATCGCCCGGCTGCCTCATCCGCCGCCGCCAACCACACGATGGTGTCCGCTCCTTCTGCCGCCGTCCGCAGAAACGGCTTGGTGACCTTGTAGAAGCCGGGCAGCGAATGCCTCACTCCCGGCGTGTCCGCCCACCCGGGGTGCATGGAATTGACGCCAACGCCTGCGCCTTTGAGTTGGTCGGCCCACATTTCGGTCAGGATCACCTGGCCCCGCTTGGTGCGGGCGTAGGCCGCCGACCCCTTGTACTCCCCCTGGTCGTTCTGGAGGTTGGAGATGGAAATCCGCTGGCTGTACATCCCACCAGAGGCGACGTTGATGATACGCGACGGTGCCGACTCGATCAGCCGGGGAATGAGCAGGTTGGTGAGCAAGAAGTGGCCGAGGAGGTTGGTCGCCAGGGTGCTTTCAATCCCTTCGGGCGTCACCGACCGATCGTTGAACAGGGTCCCGGCATTGTTGATCAGCACATGAATCGGACCGCCGGCCAGCAGGCGGTCGGCCAGCTCACGAATCTCGGCCATGAGGCTCAGATCGGCGATTTCCAATCGGATCGATTCGTTCCCGGTCGTCGACGAGATCTCCGACTGGACCCCCTGGGTCTTTTCGGGATTGCGGCCCACCAGGACGAGATCGGCACCGAGTCGGGCAAGGTCGAGCGCAGCCGCCTTCCCCAACCCGCTCGTCGCCCCCGTCACCACCACGGTTCGCCCGGCCAACGATTCGGTGATCGGCTCCCACGCCCGCTTCCGGCATTTGTAGCCGATGTTCGAAAACCCAGGAGCAATGGCAGCGTCCATCGCTTTGTCCAGCAGTTTCATGTCGCGTTCTTCTCCCTGGCCTTCTGGTACGCATCAAGTGTTCGGAGCCGAGCCAGTGCGTGGTCGACGATGGGCGCAGGGTAGGTCTCCCCGAGTACCACGCCTGCCTCCGCCAGATCGAGCGGGCCGGCCTCCCATGGGGCGTGGATCAGCGAGGACGGGAGCTGCCGCAACTCGGGAACCCAGCGTCGGATGTATTCACCGTCCGGGTCGAACTTCCGGCTCTGGGTGACAGGATTGAAGATCCGAAAGTAGGGAGAGGCGTCGGCCCCGGTTCCGGCCACCCACTGCCAATTCCCAACGTTCTGGGGAACGTCCCCGTCGACGAGCAATCGGCGGAAGTGGCGTTCGCCACGGCGCCAATCGATGAGCAGGTCTTTGACGAGGAACGACGCGGTGAGCATCCGCACCCGACCGTGCATCCATCCCTCGGTGCTCAGCTGACGCATACCCGCGTCGACGATGGGGTACCCGGTGAGGCCATCCTTCCATGCCGCGAGGCCGCTGGGGTCGTCGCGCCACCCCACATGCTCATATTCGGGCCGCATGGCCATGTCGGCGGTGTGCGGAAAGGCCGCCATGACATGTGCATAGAACTCTCTCCAGGCAATCTGGCGAACGAACGGAGCAGACGGCGGATCAGGGAACGCATCCACAACCTGGCGGGGTGACACGGTGCCGTACTTGAGATGGATGGAGAGATGCGAGGTGGTGTCGAGGTCTGGTCGATCTCGGGTGTCCGGGTACTCCCCCACCTGATCGGCAAACGCGTCGAGCCGCTCTCGAGCTGCATCAGATCCGACCAAACTCATCGACGGACCCGTCGGGTCGGGAATGCCGTCTCCCGGGTCATCGGCAACCTTGGCCTGGCCGGGGGTGGGCCACGGCAACCGGGGAGTATCGAGCCACCGCCGGTAGAACGGCGTGAACACCTTGTAGGGAGCCCCTTCGGAGGACAGCACCGTCCCGGGTGCATGGACCAGCGACCCGTACCAGGTAGCCGGCTCGATCGACAGGAGGGCCTCGATGCCCGCGTCACGGCGAACTGAGTACGGGCTCACATCCCGGTTCCAATACAGCTCGGAACCGTGGGCCAGGCCCGGCACGACCTCGGAAGGGCGGCCGGCTCGCACGTGAAGTCTCCCTCCCCGCCGCGCCAGGTCGGCGTCGAGGGCCCTGAGGGTGTAGAGGAGATGGTTGCTGCGTACCGCGCCTGGCCGAAACAAAGCTGGGTCGAGCACAAACAGGGCGGTCACCTGATCATGACCGGCCGTGGCAGCCGCCCACGCGGGATTGTCATCCAGGCGCAGGTCACGACGAAACCAGACGATCGAGCTACTCATGGATCCAGGCGTCGATCTCGGCCCAGCGGTCGTAGAGCCACTCAATTCGTTCATCCTCTCCGGTCGGAATCGACGGCACCGGGAACCGACGGAATTGAACCCGAATGGTGCTCCCCACCAGGCCCCCGCTGAGGATGTTGCGGATGTGGCTGAACCCACCAAGGCCGGAATGGGCGGCGATGACGACATCGGCCGGTGGCTGGACGTCGAGGAGCGCCAGCGGACCCCCGGGTCGGGGAGGAAGAACTTCGGTGAGTGCGGAAGCCCGGGCGTGCAGGGGCGGGTTGTCTTCGATACGCCGGAGCGCCCGCCGGCGGCGCTCGGGCGTGAAGCGGGTCCCCTCGGGATAGATGAGGACACCTTCGTCTGGGCCAAGCCCCATGCCGAGTTGACCAACCGCCGCAACCTCGGCTGCCCCTCCGACGCTTCGATCGACAAAGTAGTTGGGCAACCGGCTGCCGGCGATGTCGAGAGCGGGATCCGACAGGAGCTCGCGCTTGAGAACGTAGCGCAGCTTGATGCCGTGGGGGATGGTGATGAGGGCGCTGGGAAGGAGATTGTCGATGATGCTGGCGTGGCGCATGAGCACCAGGATCGGTCCGGGGGTCAGCACCTCGTCACCGTCAATCTCGAGTTGGAGTCCGAAGAGGGTGCGCACCACAGCGAACAGGGTCCCGGCCCAGCGGCGCTGGATGGCGTAGGTACCGGCGATGAAGGGCCGGCGGGCCCGCCCTCCGGCGGTCCCGAGCCACACCAGCCCGAGGGCGAGGATGCCAACGACTTCGGCCGCCAGGAACACCCACCCGAAAAGGATGAGGCGAACGGCGATGAAGTGTCGGCGGCCGGTCGCCACCCTGGCCACGTCGAACAACCCGCCCACAACGAGAAGCCCGGGAAGCAGCACGGTGACCGCGACAAATCCGAGGGTAACGGTGCCTATCGATCGCACCCGTCGCGTGACTATCTCAGCCCTGCTCACAGTGTGGTTGGTACCAGGAAGCGGATCAAGCCGCCAGCCAGGCGACCACTGCGTCGTTCTCCGACGACTCGACACCGCCAACCACCTCTTCGGTGATGGCGAATCCCTCGAAGCCTGCCGCGTCGATGCGGAACGGAACCACTCCCGGATTCGGGCCCAGAACGCCCGCCGAGATGACTTTGCCACTGACGATGGCCCACAGCTGATAAGTGCGCTCAGCCGGGAGCGGCTGCAAAGTGTGCTCGGCGATATATCCGGTGCCGTCCGGCATGAGGACGATGATGGCGTTGGCACCGCTCGCCGAGCCAAGAGTCACCCGCTGAACGGCCGGATCGGCGAGGGCGGCCGCCGCGGCAACGTCCAATGGGCGCTCGAGTTGATCGGTGAGGGAGGCGACGGTTTGCCGTTCGTTGGCCAGATCGTCGCTGATAGTCCCGATCCGCACCGACTGGACGACTGCGGCTCCGGCTACGAGGACGAACGCGGCGGCGACGGCCATTGGTGCCATCCACCGACGCCGTTGCAGACTGATCACCGGCGCGGCCGGTGGTTGGTTTGAGATCTCCCCGGCGATGGAATCCCACACCTGGGAGGGGGCAAAACGCTCACTGGCGGCGAGCAGGCCGGCGACCTCGCGGTGTTCGGCCAGCTCTGCTCGACATTCTGCGCAGTGCGCCAGGTGTCGCTCGAGTGCCAATGTCTCGTCGGCCGGGACGGCGTCCAGGGCGTAGGCGCCAAGCAGTCCCTGTGCCTCGTTGTGATCGTATTCGGCTGGCATGTCCGCTTCTAACTAATCGGTGCCAGTCCCGACTTCGCCAGCAGGCCGTTGAGGCGCTGCAGGCCGGAGCGGATCCGGCTCTTGATTGTTCCTTCTGGCGTGTCGAGCAGCTTCGCTACCTCGCGGTATGTGTAGCCACCGAAGTAGGCGAGCTCGATGGCCTTGCGCTCCCCTGCGTCCAGTTCGCTCATAGCGTCCCGCACGTGGTCGGCGAGAGCCATCTCCCACACTTCTTCTTCGAGGCTCAAACCCGCTTGGACGGCAAGCCGAGCGTCACGCTCTTCCCGTATACGGCGCGCAGACTCTGAGCGGATGAGATCAACGCTTCGTCCGTGGGTTTGCGACAACAGGAAGGAGCGGAGTGAGCCACGGTCGGCATCGAACTTCTCGGGGTTCTTCCAAAGACGGAGCATCACCTCCTGAACGATGTCGGTGGCGAGGTCGGGATCGCGCAGCAACCGCTTGGCCAACCCGAACACCGGGCCTCCGTGGCGGCGATACACCTCGGCCAGCGCCGCTTCGTGACCCGTGCCCACCAAATGCACGAGTTGGCCGTCTTCCTGACGGGTCAATGTGGTTTCCATGTCAAGCTCCCTATGGCCTTGCTTTAGCACTAATTAATTTAGGCTAGGAGAACAGTTTTAGCACTAATTCTTTCAATGTCAAGAAGGCCTGAGGAAAACCACCGACTCAGGCAGGACGGATTGGCGGAAAAGGCGGGGCCGCTGCGGCGTTATTGAGGGGCGGCGAGAACGCCGAGGACCAGTTCGACGGCGCCCTCAGCCCTCCTGGCCCAGCCGTCGGCGCCGAGTGCTTCGGCATGGGCCGAATCGGCCACTCCCCCACCGCCGACGAACACGCCGACGGTCGGATCGGCTTTGCGCACTGCCTTGACGGTGCGGCGAGCTGCCCGTTCGAGGTTGGATCGTGTAACGCTGACGCACACCGCAACGAGGTTGTCGACCGCGCCGACGATCTCGGTCAGCGCATCCACCGGTACGTCGGCTCCGAGGTCGATCACTTCGAATCCGGCACCCCGCAGGAGATCCGACAGCATCAAGGCCGGGATCCCATGCCGTTCCCCGGGCGGCGTAGTCACTATCACCGCCCCTTTGTTCCGACCTTTGCGGGCAAAGCGGGGGCCGAGACGGCCGATGAGGCGCAGGACGACCGCGGTGGCAAGGTGCTCCTGTCCGACTGAGACCTCGCCGGCGTGCCACTTCTCCCCCACCGCCGCCATGGCCGGGCCCAACAGCTGGCCGTAGATGTCCGCAGGCGAGTTGCCGGAGGCCAGCGCAGCCTCCACGACACCCCATGCCCCGGCTTCGTCCCCCTCGAGGAGTCGGGCCTGGAGCCGGTCCGGCCAGTCGGCAGAACGCCGGGGCCGCACGGAGCGATCGTGGCCGCGGCGCAGCCCTTCCAGGTCGGCAGTATCGACTTCCCAGGTGCCTCCCACCTTGCGGGCGGGCAACCGGCCGTGGCGCACATACCGGTACACCGTCATGTAATGCACGCCCAATTGGTCGGCCGCATCTTGAAGACTGATAGTCGCCATCCGGGCACTCTACCGACGCCGAATCATTTACCAGTAAAGTCCCCACTGGATCTCGAAAGGATCACCGTGCCCAAAGTCAGTAAAACCGTTTCTATCCCTCGGCCGCCCAGCGAAGTGTTCGCTTACCTGGCCAACTTCGAGAACACAGCCGAGTGGGACCCGGGAGTCGCCGAAGCCACCAAGACCACCCAAGGGCCGGTCGGCCTCGGGAGCACCTTCGACCTGGTCGCCCTGTTCCGCGGGCGGCCGATCCCGGTTCGCTATGAAGTAACGGTGTTTGAGCCGGAGAGCCGGGTCGTCCTGGTTGGCCGCAACAAGCGGTTCACCGGGACCGACGATATCGGCGTCTCCGCCGACGGCGACGGCTCCACAGTGTCCTGGAACGCCGACTTTCAAATGGAAGGGCTCGGCAAGCTGTTTCAGCCGTTCCTGGGCGGGGTGTTCGAAAAGCTGAGTGTTGAAGCGATCGACGGTCTCAAGAAGACACTGACCTAGGGCGGACGATTCGGTCATCCGGGGGGCCGTTCTGGTTCGTATTACGGGTGTCAGCAGAAGGGCACCATGTCCACCAATGTAAGTGCAACCCGACCGACCGGTCGCCGGCGCAAAGTGAAAACGTACGGTGAAGCTCGCTGGTGTAGAACCGCGGATTGTTCAACTCGGCTGTCGAAGTACAACCGGAACACCGAATGCCACACCCATGCGCCCCGGCACTATCCCCGCACACGGGGAACCCCGGAGGCCGGCACCGCCTAATCCTTTAGGCGCGAATGGCGGTTCGCAAGTACGCTGATCTGAGGGCCCGTCCGGAGATCAGCATGCAGCGACCACTTGTTTCAGTCATTATCCCCGCCTTCAACGAGGCAGCGATCATCGCTGAGAATCTTGGCGTCATCTGCGACTATCTCGAGACGCTCGAGGACCGCTACCGCTGGGAATTGATCGTGGTAAATGACGGCTCAACCGATGAGACCGGCATGCTCATCAACGAGTTCGCAGCTGATCGACCCAACGTCACCGCCCTCCACCACGCCATCAACTTCCAACTAGGCCAAGCCCTCCGATACGCCTTCAACAACGCCAGCGGCGACTACTTCGTCACCTTCGACGCCGATCTTTCGTATGACCCGCCCCACATCGCCCGCCTGGTGGATGAGATGGTCGATTCTCATGCCAAAGTCGTCATCGCCTCGCCGTACATGGCCGGCGGAGAGACCACGAAAGTGCCATGGCTGCGAAAAACCATGAGCCGGTGGGCCAACCGCATCTTGTCGGCCACTGCCAAAGGCAAACTGACCACCATCACCGGCATGGTGCGGGCCTACGACGCCCCATTCTTGAAGTCACTCAATCTCAAGACGGTCGATGCGGAGATCAACCCCGAGATCATCTACAAGGCGCAGATCCTCCGAGCCCACATCGTCGAGATCCCCGCCCACCTCGATTGGAGCTTCAAACAGACGGGGGGTAAACGGCGCAAGTCGGCGGTCCGCATGAGCCGCAGCGTGGCCTCGAGCACCTTCTCGGCCTTTCTGTTCCGCCCGTTCATGTTCTTCATCGTCCCTGGACTGATCGTCATCGTGCTCGCCCTCTACTCGCTGGGATGGGCGGCGTTTCATGTCGGCTCTGCCTGGGGAGATGCGACCAGTTTCTCCGACGCCGTCGCAGTCGCCTACGCCGACCGACCCCACAGTTTCATCATTGGGGGCATCGGCCTGATCCTCGCCTTTCAACTGCTCAGCCTCGGCTTCATCGCCGTTCAAAACAAGCGCTACTTCGAGGAGTTATTTCACCTTGGAACTTCGATCACGCGCCAGCACCAGGCCCCTCTCAACCCGACCGGCGAACTCGAGGCTCAGCCAGTCGGCCGGGTCCTGTCGGACGACGAGTAGAACCTCCTCCGTGGACCGGGCAACCCGGACCAACGCCGGATCACCGTGACTCCATCTAGCCCCACCCCGACCGGACGATGGGATGGGACCGGCTCCATGGTCACGGGGAGCGTGGTGGCGGCTATCGGGGCCTATCTGTTCCTACAAGGTGGGGCTCGCCTGCTCGGGGCCGACCGTTTTGGGGCGATCTCTGCACTGTGGACGATCCAGTTTCTCATCATGGCGGTTGCCCTCGTCCCTATTGAACAGCTAACAATCCGGCTACGGGCGCAACAGTCCCGCTCGAGCGTGGAACAGGCCACCACCGCCGTCGTTGCGCTGGCCGCGCTCGCGGCCGGCGGGTACGCCTGGGTCAATGTCGATGCACTCTTTGCCGGACAAGAGATCTTCGTCGTCCTGGCGGTCTTGTCGGTCGTCACCATGGGGATTTTCGCGTTCGGCCGGGGCGAGTTGGCCGGGCGACTTCGCTACCGGGACTACGGGCTGGTCACCGGTGGGCAATCCCTCCTACGACTGGCGGCGGGACTCGGACTCATCGCATTAACCGACTCGGCGGTCGGTGGTGGATGGGCCATGGTATTGACGCCGCTACTGGTTGTCGCGTGGTGGCCGGGGCGTCAGCCGGAGGATGGGCTGCCGCAGCCGACCGCTGCGGCGGCGTTTCTCACGGGCGTTTTGGTTGCCAACGCCGCAGCTCAAATCATTCTCGTAGCCGGGCCCTTGGCGGTGGAGCGCTTGGGAGGAAGCGCCGCCGAGGTCTCGGTGCTCTTTGTGACACTCACTCTCTTCCGAGCCCCGCTGGCCATCGCCAACAACCTGTTGGCCAGGCTGCTCCCGCCCTTCTCGGCGCTCGCCGCCACCGGCAAGACCGCCACCCTTGGTCGCTGGGCGCTTTGGCTACCGCTGGCTGGGGGCCTGCTGGCGCTGGCCGCCATCTTCCTCGGCGGTTGGCTCGGGCCCGGTGTCACCTCCGGGCTATTCGGGTCGGAGTTCCGTCCTTCTGCCGAGACCGCCGCCCTGGTGGCCGGTGGATCAGTACTCGCAACGGTCGCAGCATTCGCCAACCAGATCCTGGTGGCCTTGGGTGCGACCTGGAGGCTGGCTGCGGCATGGATATTCGGGCTGATCGTGGCTGCCGTCGTCATGGCGGTCGTCACGGGTGACCCGGCCCATCGGGTGGCCGCCGGGTTTCTGGCGGGTGAAGTGGGGGCGTTGGTTGCCGTGGCGGCCGCTGCCCGTACCTGGAGACCGACCGAGAGCACACGGTCTCAATAACTTGGCTACTGGCTGGGGAACCGCGTCCGGATCTCCCGACCCAGCCGAGCGAATTCCTCACCACCGAGGCGAGCCTGGTCGGTGGACACAAACGGGGTGAGTTCGTCCAGGTCCTTGGGCGCAAGGTCGAGCCAGCCGGCCACCCGCGCAACGATCTGGGTGGGATCCGCACACAGCTCGGCGTAGCCGAGTTCGAGCACCCGGGCAGGGTCGAGATGAGCGATTGCCTCCTGGACCAGTGATTCGATCCCGAACACTTGATCGGCCACTTCTGCCAGGTGATCGCCCTCGCTCGGATGGGGAGAGGCGCCCAGGCCCCAGCCGACGGCACGATCTCCTTGCACGTGCTCTCGCGCCTCTAGCAATGACTGGGCAACGAAGAGCGGATCCCGGCGAATCACTATGAACTTGGCGTTTGGCAGTTCGGTGGCCAGCACTCCGATACCGGCTGTGTTCCGGTTGTTCTTGCAGAGAAAAGGCCCCTCGAACGCAGTCTCCCATGCCGCAAAGAAAGCCCGCATGTCCGCCGCCACCCCCGGCGCCATCTCGCTCGGTACCCGATACCGGTCGGCGCCGAGCCATCGATTCCACAGCGAGAAGCCGGCACTCGGGGCACCCAGAGACGCCGTGTTCCCATAGTGGAATCGGTAATCCAGCTTCCGTCTGGCGAACCGACCGAGCCTGGCGGTGGCCGTGATCGGAGCCCGGGAGAACAGGTCGGTGAGATTCGAGGGATACGAAACGGGTAAATGGGCGGCCAGCACCTGATACAGCAGCGTGCTTCCGCTCCGTGGGGCACCCACGATCAAGACAATCGGCTTTCCACCCGGCCCACCGCGACGGATTCGCCGCCCCTCCCATGGTGCCAATGCCCAATCCAAAGGCTTGAGCAAGTACCGAGCCACCTCTCGGACCAGCGAGAACATGGCCGCCGGCTTCCCCGAGGCGAGCATCCGGCGGACAAGGCCAACCGGATCGCGGAAATTGCCGTGCCTATCGCTCACAAGAAAAATCCATCATGCTCCAAACCCCCCGGCGGCGGGCGGCGACCCTGGCGATCACTCCTGTCCGGCGCTTCGGACGAACTCTTGCAGCAGGCCAAGCCCCACCGGGCCGGCCTCCAGGACGTCGGCGTGGAATTGCTTTAGGTCGAAGGCGGTGCCCTCTCTGGCCTTGCGTTCCTCGCGCAGGTCGAGAATCACGCGCTCACCGATCTTGTAGGACGGTGCCTGACCCGGCCACCCCAGGTAGCGGGTGACCTCGGCAGCGGCGTAGTCGGGAAGCAACCCGGCGTAGTTGCCGAGCATCTCGACCGCGGTGTCGAAGCTCCAGGCCTCGCCGGGATGAAACGGTTGGCTGTTCGGGATGGCGAGGCCGAGGTGGGAGCCAATGTCGATGGCCACCCGGCAGGCCCGCAAGATCTCTGAGGCCAGCATTCCGAACACATACTCGGGCTTTTCGAAGTAACCGAGCTCGCGCATGAGGGTCTCGGAGTACAGCGCCCAGCCTTCCCCGCTGCCGCTGTACCAGACCCATACCCGCTGCAGACGGCTGGTCCGTTCGGCCAGGCTCATCTGAATGCCGGTCTGCAAGTGGTGGCCGGGAAAGCCCTCGTGATAGGCGGTGCTCACGTTCTCCCACAGCGGGATCTGGGCATGGTCCCCCACCGAGAACCACACACTTCCCGGCCGTGAGAAGTCCTCGCTGGGAGAGATGTAGTAGGCACCCATATTGGAGCCGGGTGGGCCCAGCTTGGTGACCACTTTCTTGACCGGCTCGGGGACATCGAAGTGCGTGCCCTCCAGCTCGATGAGGGCGCTGTCCTGTCGTTCCTGCATCAAGCGGACGAACTCATCACGCGACGCCAGGCGAGCCGGGTCGGTGTTCAGTAATTCGATCACGGCCCGATGTCCGACCCCCGGCTCGATCTCTTCGCTGAGGGCCTCCATGTCGGCACGAATCCGCTCGACTTCGGACCATCCCCAGTGGTAGGTCTCCTCCAGGTCGACGTCCAAGCCCAGGAAATAGCGGGAAGCGGCGGCATACCGATCCCGACCCACCGGGTCTTCGGCCGGAGCACTGGGGAGGTACGTCTGTTCAAGCCAGGTGCCGACTTCGCCAAAGGCCGCGGCGGCGGCTTGAGCAGCGGTCCCGGCGGCGCCGAGCTCCGCTTCGGATGCTCCGTTCTCGGCCATGCTGGGGACCAGGGCCCGCAGGGATGAGCGCTCGCCGGCATTGGTCGCGCATTGTTCGACCACAACTTCCACCTGTCGGCGGGCGGCCACCAGACCTCGGCCCATACCGACTTCGAGCGTGGACTGGATGCCCGCCAGAGCCCCGGACAACCCGTTGAGGCGGGCAATCACCGACTCGCGCCCCTCCACCGACTCGAGGTCCATCACGTCGAAGACCTCCCGTACTTCAGACAGCGGGCAGGCCAATTTCCGCACCGCCCGAAATATGTCTTCGTGCCCGCCGTAGCCCTCCTCCAGGTCGACAAAGGAACGGGCTACCTGCGTGGCGCGCTTGGCCCACGGATCAGGGTCGTCGGGCAGAGCATCGATCCGCCGCCGCAGGTCGCCCAGGTAATCGAGACCGGCCGCAATACCGTCGGGTGAGTAGTCGGTCCACAAGTGGTCGTAACCCTCAACGCCGACATAGGTGGCCTCGACCGGGGAGAGGGCAGCCATTTCGTTGACCGCGGTGTCGCTGAGTGTCCAAATGTTGTCTGTCATCGCCGCCGGACTTTAGAGCGGTTATCGAGGGCCTCGCACATCAGCAGTGGCCCAGTTCGGTCGCCCAATCCACCGTCTCAGGACACCTTGTCCGCCCAACCGGACACTCACGACTGCCTCTAGAGCCGAAAGACCCTATGGAGCCCCTCCCTAAAGCTCCATATTGGGATACAGGTGATCACAATTGAACCTGTGAGGGAGCGCATTATGGATGAAAAAGGTGAACGCTGGCCGATCCGCATGATCCTTCGGATCCTGTTCTTCGGCCTCCTTCTCGCGCTGGCTGGTTGTAGCGGCGACGGCGAAACCGGTCCCGCCGGTCCCGCCGGCCCTGCCGGTCCCGCTGGAGCAACCGGTCCTGCAGGTCCGAGCGGCGACGTAGACGCGGCCGACCTCACCTGCACCGAGTGCCACGACAGCTCTACCCTCATCATCTCCAAGCGAGCGCAGATGGAGGAAGAGTCGGTGCACGGCACCGGCGAGGCGTTCATCCGGGGCGAAAGCACCCGTTGTGCCGGTTGCCACGGTAGCGAGGGTGCCGAGGCCCGTATTGAGGCCGGTCTTCCTCCCCATGACGCGTCGGTGGAGGGCGTTGAGAACGTGTCCCCGTACTCGTGCCGTACCTGTCACGACATCCACCAGACCTATACCCGCGCCGACTTCTCCCTCACCGGCGATGCCTCAGCAGTCAAGATGGAATACACGGCAGGTACCTACGACGGCGGTCTCGGCAATCTGTGCTCGAACTGCCACCAGATCCGCAACCCGCAGCCCGAGGTCACAGCCGGCGAGATCGAGACCGGAACCACTCGCTTCGGCACTCATCACGGCGCCGAGGCGCAAATGTTGCTGGGTGAAGGTGCGCTCGGATTGACCGGGAATGCGAGCATTCACTATCAGGCGGTAGATAACACCTGCGTGGGCTGCCATATGGGCGAAGGGCGGAATCACACGTTCGAGCCCGATCTCGCCAATTGCCAGGCGTGCCACGCCGACCTCGATACGTTCGATCGCAACGGCGTGCAAACTGAGACCGCGGAGCTACTCGCGGAAATCCGGCCACTGCTGGTCAGTGCGGGCATCCTGGATAACGATCGGGACCCGGAGGGGAACAGGTCGTTCGATGCGGTCTTCCCAGAAGAGGTCGCCAACGCGATGTGGAACTACATGTTCGTGCTCGAAGACCAGAGCATGGGAGTCCACAACCCGGCCTACACCAAGGCGATGCTCGAGTACGCCCTCGAGGTTCTGCAATAGCTCGGCGGGACCAAGCGAAACTCCATCCGAGGGGCCGGACACCCGGCCCCTCAAGCCTTTGTTGGATCCGCGGAGATCACTGTCCGACGCCGTCGGCAGGTTCGGCCGAGTCACCGGAAGATCGGACCCGACGGCTGGGGTCCGATCAGCATGATTTAGAGCGAGGGTCGCTCCCCGGCCAGAATCTGGTCGAGCGTCGTCCGCAGGAGCGATGAGTTGACCGCACCCTGGACTTTGCCGACGATGGTTCCGTCGGCATCCACGAAGTAGGTTTCCGGAACTCCAAACACCCCAAATTCAACCGCGGCCCGCGAGTCGGGATCACGTACGTACCGGTAGTTATCGCCGCCCCAGCCGAGATCATCGAGGAATCCCATTGCTTGATCTGGCCGGTCTTGATATACGACCCCGAGGAGGCTCACGCCGCGCTCGCGATAATCACGGGCCACGGCGGTGAGGGCCGGATGCTCGCCCCGGCAGGGGAAACACCATGAGGCCCAGAAGTTGACGATGAGGACATCACCCTCGAGGTCGGCCAGAGCAAGCGAGCCGTCCCCGGTTAACAGCTCCAACTCGAGGTTGGGAAGGGGTTTACCCACAAGGGGCGAATCGACGAGCCTGGGATCAACTCCGAATCGGCTGCTGAAGACGAGGACGAGTGCCCCGACCCCGACGACGATGCCTGCCACGGTCACCCACGTCCACCTTCGGTTCCATGATCTGCGAACCGGCTCGCCCTCGATCATGGTGTTTCCAATGCGGAGCGGGCCTCGTCAGCGGCAGCTTCGACTGCGGATCGCATCTCGTCGTTGAGGTCGGGGAGCGAGAGGATCTCCTCCAATAGGGGTATGGCGCCGGCGGCATCGCCGAACCCTTCCAACAGCACCATGGCGAGAAACAGCTTCCCCTCGTCGTAGCCGGGATCGGCTTCGAGGCTGGCGTTCAGGTACCCAACGGCCGGATCGAGCTGTCCCGTGGAGTAGGCCATCCAGCCGATACGCCCGAGCGTGCGGCCCTCCTCCTCGGGGGTGAGTTCACCGGCTGCCGCAGCCAGGTAATGATCGATGGCCGAGCCATAATCACCCCGCTCGAAGTAGAGGTCGGCCAACGCCAGCTGCATGCCGGGAGAATCGGGGTGGGAAGCAAGGAGCTCTTCCATCTGCTCGAGCGTCGCATCGTCGATAGCGGCGACATCTGATGGAGTTGATGGACCGGCGTCGCCGTCCGATCTAAATGTTTGAGCCGCCAGGAGGATCACGACCGTGAACGCCCCGATCAGGAGGAACGCGCCGACCAGGGCACGGCCCCGGGATCTTCCCGCAGGGTGAGTTGCAGCCGGACTCTCGATGGGAGTCTCTGACTCGGCACCCTCCAGTGCTCGATCTACCGCCTCCAGCTCTGCCTGGTAGCCGGCCCGCAGACGCTCGGCCATGGCCTCGTCCAGCTCGCCGACCGCAACCTGTTCGGCAAGCTCCTCCAGGTCCCGGATCGCGTGCAGGCGGCGCTCGTTGAGCCGGTGGGCCGCCTCAGACGGTGGCTTCTCGGTCTTGCTTCCGTCCCCGCTCATGCGGGTTCCTCAGGCTGGGTGGTGGCCGCTTCCGGTCCCGCAATGGATTGGCGGCGGCCGAGGATCATGATCACGCCGACTCCCACCGCCGCCACCGGCAGCAGCCAGAGCAGAAGCGTTCTTCCGCGGAAAGGGGGATCGAGCAGGATTCCGTCGCCGTAACGGACGCGGAAGTATTCGAGAATCTCGTCGTCGGCCCGGCCCTGATCGACCTGCTCGCCGACCACCTCCATCATGGCGGTGGCGGTCTCGGAGGGAGAGTCGGCAATTGCCTCCCCTTGACATACCGGGCACTTGATGCGGCTGCCGAGGGCCTGCACCCGGTCTTGTGGGGTCGTATCCCCGACGGCGACTCCCACAACGACGATGGTCGCCAGGACCACGGTAATCAGCCCGGCCAGTGCCCGCCGCACACCGTCAGACATTCTCGGGGACCTCGCCGGCAACGACACTGGTTCTGACCGGTTTGCGCACGACTCGGGCAAACACACCGCCCGCCGCCGCCGTCAATCCGCCAAACCAGATCAGCCACACGAACGGGAACCAGAAGACGTCGAGTGAGACCCGGCCCCCGCCGATGCCCGTCAGCGATAGGTAGAGATCACCCCGGAGCGAAGTATCGACCGACGGGGTGGCGACCGGTTGATTGCTGCGGGCGTAGGTATTGAGACGGGGCTCCAGCACGGCGACCACGCTGCTGCCCTCCCGCACCTCGATACGAGCTCCGACCACACTCCGGTTCGGTTCAACCCGGGAGAAGTCCTCGACGTAGGTCAGCTCGCGTCCCGCGAACTCGACCGTCTGGCCGGGCTCGAGGACCACCTGGGCCTCCACCCCCTGGTTGGCCGAGATGGCGATGCCGATTGCCAGCACGGCGACTCCGACGTGGGCGATCTGTCCGCCCCAAAAGCCAGGATCGCTCCGCATCACGCGTCCAAGCGAACGCCACACCGGTATCCCAGCCTTGGCAGCAGCGCGGGCGGCCGTCACCAACAGGTGGCGAACGATCATGGAGATGACGAGGGTGCCGGCCATCATCCCCAAGACCAGATACCCGGTTCGATAGCCGAGCAGAACGGTGCCGGCGCCGGCAGCCAGCGCCACCCGCAGCGGCGTGCGGATGCGCTCCCACACCACCGAGGCCCTGGCCTGTCGGTAGGGCGTAATGGGTCCGAGGCCCATGGCCAGCAACAAGGCAAAGGAGATGGGGATGGCCAGCCGATCGAAGAAGGGCCGGCCGACACCGAGCTGGGAGCCGGTGATCGCCTCGGCGAACATCGGGTAGAGGGTGCCGGTGAGTACGACGAACGCAAAGACCGTGAGGAGGAGGTTGTTGAACAGAAAGACACCCTCCCGGCTGGCGAGTGAGTTCAACCTCGGCGACGAGGCCACAAGGTGCACGCGGGTGGCGAACAGGCTCAGCGAGCCGACCAGCACCACCATCAGGAACCACAGCAGCACCGGGCCGATGGGGGACTGGGTGAAACTGTGCACTGAGGCGATGATCCCCGACCGTGTGAGGAAGGTGCCGAGAATCGTCAGCGAAAAGGTTGCGATCACCAGGATGAAGTTCCAGGCCTGCAGCATCCCGCGACGCTGCTGCACGACTGCGGAATGAATGAAGGCGGTGGCGACCAGCCACGGCATGAACGAGGCGTTCTCGACGGGGTCCCACGCCCAATACCCGCCCCAGCCAAGCACTTCATAGGACCACAGGCCCCCGATGACGATGCCGGCAGTGAGAAAGGACCACGCCACGAGAGTCCAGGAGCGGGTTCTCCGCAGCCAGGCGTCGCCGCTTTCGCCCCGCAGCAGTGCCGAGATGGCAAACGCGAACGGGACAGACATTCCGACATAACCGATGTAGAGGAGAGGCGGGTGCACCGCCATGAGTGGATGGTTCTGGAGGAGCGGATTCGGTCCCGGGCCTTCGAGCGGAGCCATGGCGCTTGCCCAGGGAAGGCTGCTGGTCTCCAGACAGCCAACGCTGGCGGCCTCGACGCATACCTGGAAGGGGTTGGAGACCGTGGCCATGAGCCCGAAGAAGAACAGGGAGATCAGCCCCAACACCCCGAGCGCACCGATCCACAGAGGATCCGCCTCGTCCGAGCGCCGGTAGCGCAGGTAGACGGAGAGCGTAAACCCTGCCAGCACCAGGCCCCACAAGACGATGCTGCCCTCGAGCGCCGCCCACCCGGTCGCCAGCTTATAGATGAAGGGCGTGGTGGTGGCCGAATGATCGGCGATGTAGGCGACCGAGAAGTCGTCGAGCACCAATCCGATTTCGAGGGCGAACATGGCCAGCCCGGCGCCTGCCATGAGGCCCCATACCGCTCGATCCAGGTACCTGCGAGAGATTCGCTCGGGGTTGTAGACGCCCTGCATGCCGAGCAGCGCCAGAACGAAAGCCGACGCCATCGCCAGCATTATCCCGAGATAGCCCAAGAGGGCGGTCATGCCAATCCTCCAACACTCGACCACAGCGGTCGGGCGACATCACGCTAGCCGCCAGACGTCGTTAACAACCGCCCTCATTGTCGGTTGACGTGCCAGCATGACCTCAGGGCCAAAAGACCTTCGCTCCTCTGCAGTGGTCCATGACCAATGCGTCGGAGCGATTGGAAGAGCTTGACCCCGGCTCACCTCGTGTGACGAGGCGGCGATGGCGGTTTCCGTCGATATCGCGATTTCCCACCAGTCCGCGCAGGCTCGCGGCTAGTAAGCGCCTTACTCCTCACCGGGACTCCGGCTCCCGCGGCGGGAGCCACCGCGGAACCGACGCAACAACTGGTCGAATAGTCCCGAGTACCAGAGACCGATTGCTCCTGCCACTGCCAAGATTGCCACCACCACGAGCACCAGCCAGCCGGTCTGGGAACCGCTGTCTCCTTCGAGTTTCAGCACATAGCGGGCGACGTCCTGCACCTGGACCGCGTCCAATACACCCTCGAAGGTTGGCATGCCCGCGGAGTGCGCTCCGAACACCTGCGAGATGATCTCGTTGATGGTCAGCCTGGTATTGGTGAGACGCGGACCAACACCCCCGCCGGCGTTCAAACCGTGGCAGGTGGAGCAGGCGGCAACATATATGTCCCGGCCGGCGGTGGCATCCAGAACTGCCGATCCGTCACCACCGACCGTTCTGTTCTCCTGGAGGAACACGACGAGGGCATCGACCTCGGCGGAGGTGAGGATTGCTGAGAAGGCGGGCATGGCCCCGCGGCCGTTGCCGATGACCGGCACCATCTCGGCGGGGGTGAGCCTGGATGTCTTGAGTGCCGGGCCCACTCCTCCGGACGCATCCGGCCCGTGGCAGCGGGAGCAGTAGTCGGCGAATAGCCCTTCAGCGTCCCCCGCCGGGGGCTCGACTCCCGCACCCGACAGGTCCTCGAGGAAGGCGATCACCGCTTCGATCTCCGCCGCTGCGAGCTGGTCGGCGAAACCGGGCATCGAGCCCGTTCCCTGGCTCACCGAAGCGATCAGCGAATCGTGCGAATCGGTCGTGGTCTTGAGGCTGGGGCCGATCCCGCCTCCGGCATCGACACCGTGGCAACTGGCACAATTGTCGGCGTAGACCCTCGCTCCCAGCTGGACGGGGCTGTCGGGCGCTCCGGAGAGCGAATCGATCAGTGCGACCAATTGCGCGATCTGGTCCTGAGTCAGGGTGGGGCCAAACGCCGGCATGGCACCCGAACCGCTCGAGATGACATCGATGCGATCGTCGACTGAAGACGTTCCCCCGATTAAGGCAGGACCAAAGGCGCTGCCCTCACCTTCCGCGCCGTGACAGGGGGAGCACTGCTGGGTGTAGATTTCGCCGGTCCCTCCCGTCTGGAAAAATGGCTGGGTGGCCGACCCCTTTTCCGAGCCAAGCACCAGCGCCAGGGTGAGCAACGATCCAACGATCAGGACCCGCCCCAGCCTCTTGATCACAATCTTCTGCCCAATCACGGTCCAGCCCCTCCCGCGATCCAATCAACAATCACCTGGATATCGGACTCGGCCAGGCCGCCGGCGGGAGGCATGCCGGTCCCAAACGTCTGGGTGCCGAGGAGCTTCTGGATGAGAATGCTTCCGGCAGGATCCCCCTGGACCACAGCAGGCCCGTTGTCGCCGGAGTTGACGACCGAGTCATGATCGGCCGCCGACCAACCTCCGAAGTCTCCATGGCAGGCCGAACAATTTGGCTGCAGTATTTGCTGGACGTCGCCGAAGCTGGGGACGGCCCCACCGCCATCATCGGCCACCGTGGTAGTAGTAGCCACTGTGGTAGTAGTAGCCACCGTGGTGGTTGTACTGGTGGCGGGAGGAGGGGGGCCATCGTTGTCTTGGGGGGTCTCGCCGGAAAGAGAGTCGCGGGCGTCGAGTAGGAAGGCGTGGATCGCGTCCAGCGCCTCTTCCGAGACATCGATCTCCGAATAGGCGGGCATGCCGCCGGGAAGCCCGGTCCGGACCACCGTCCCCAGCCACTGTCTGGTGGAAAAGGCCGGTGAACGGGCCGCGGCGGTTCCCTGGGCGTCGAGGCCGTGACAGCCGGCGCAGCCCAGTTTCAAGAACAGGGCCCGGCCGTCGTCGACGGCATTGCCGGTCAAAGTATGGTCGGCGGCCAGTCCGGGACCAACGTAGAGGTAGGCGGCATCGAGGTAGGCCACGGGAGAGCGGTTGTATCCCTCCGGATCGAAGTTGTGGTGGGTATTCGGGCTCCGGAGCAGCACCGCCACCAGGCCGACGGCGAGCAGAACCATGACGCCGGCGGCGACGGGGGCCAGGTTGAAGCGGCGTCGCCGCCGGCCGGGCGGTTCAGCGCCCTCGCCCGTCGTGGCCGCCGCGTCTTCCTCTTCATCTCTTGCGTGACGCGATCGGGACACACGCACCATCCAGAGAGCGGCGACGATCATGACGGCCCACACGGCCGCGATGACCAAGGTGACTACCCAGGCGCCGAATCCAGGGATCTTGAAACCCCCGGCGGAAACCACGATCTGAGGACCGACGTCCACCCCGATAATCACCGCCGCCTGCTCCGTGCCCGTGTCATCCTGGACCTCGGCTCTCACCCGGTGCACGCCCCGAACGCTGAAGGTCATGGCGAAGGTGGCGACGCCGATGTCGTTTGTCTCGGCGGAGCCAAGCAGGATCTCGCCCGTGACGCCCGCGAAGAAGGAATTGCCAAAGAACTCCACCGCGGAACCCGCGACGGGTCCACCGTCTGAGGCCCGGCGCACAATGACGGTGATCTCCAGCTCCTCCCCGACGATCACTTCGTTTGGGCCGGATACCTCGATTTCGATGTGCTCGGCGGCGGCAGTACCCGACAGAGAACCCATCGCCATGCCGACCACGATCGCGACGGTGAGGACGCGCCTTATCACGTGGTCACCTCACCGGGCAGAGCGGCTTCCGATACGATGGCGAGCCGTTCGGCCGCTTGCTCGTCCCGCTCTTCGACCATCTCGAAGACGGCCATGATTGGGAAGACCTTGACAAACACCGTCACCAGCAGCGCAAAAAAGGCGAATCCCCCGGCGGTGATGGACCATTCCACCCAGGTTGGTGCGTAATTGGCCGGCTCGTAGGGCAGCAACGGGGCCCGCAGGCCGGTAACGACGATGAAGTAGCGCTCCACCCACATCGCCAGATCGACGAGCACTGCCGCGAAAACGATGCCGCCCACCGTCCGCATCCGCGGAATGAATAGGAGCACGATCGGGACGATGAGACCGGCGATCAGATAGAACCAGAAGTAGGGTGCAAACTCGGCAACGAACAACTGCCGGAAGATGAACTCGGCACCCTCTTCCAGTTTG
>JAOTYB010000018.1 GCA_029862065.1 Acidimicrobiia bacterium
ACGCCCAGATCGGGCACGAGGCCACCATCTCCAAGGTGGGCGACGATCAGCTCTTCTACCTGATGAGCCGGGGCCTGTCTGAGGAAGAAGCCACCACCATGATCGTGGCCGGCTTCGTCGAGCCGATCGTCAAGGAACTTCCTATGGAGTACGCCGTCGAGCTCAACCGCCTGATCGAGCTGCAAATGATCGGCAGCGTCGGCTAACCAGGTTCGGTGCCGGCTAGCTAGACGCCAGCCTGTCCGCCAACGCCCCGACGTGGTCCTTGATCGCCGCAAACGCCGCGTCGACATCGTCGCTGAAGTCGGGTATTACCCAGTCCTCCACCGCCCGACTGACCGCGAGATGTGAGAGGTCGCATCCGATGTTGACGGCAACATCGGCTTGCTCGAGATCCTCGGCAGTGACGTAGCTGGGCGGATCAACCACGGGGAGCCCCTCGGCTTCCAAGTGAGAACGCACTCCCGCCGCCACCTCCGGATCCGGATCGGTGCCGCCATTCGACACCTCGACGTCAAGCCCCCGTTTGGCAGCCTCGCGAGTCATGAACCCGGCTGCCGCCACGCTCTTGGCGGCGCTGTGGGGGCACATGAAGAGGATCTTGGTCGTCACGAAGGCCCAGGGTAGGCCCACCGGTCGGCGGTAGGCGGTCGGATGCTTGTGGTGGTGGTGGAGCTGCGAAGCAGCTCCCAAGGAACGCCGCAGGCGTTCCCGTCTACCCTCATCGCCATGCGCATTTTGATTGCCGACTGCAGTGTCGACTACGAGGGCCGGTTGTCCGCCCACCTGCCGGAGGCCACCCGCTTGATCATGGTGAAGGCCGACGGATGTGTGGCCATCCATGCCGATGGCGGTGCCTACAAGCCCCTCAACTGGATGAACGCTCCCAACACCCTCATCGAGGAGGACGACCGCTGGGTCGTCACCAATCCCAAGGGCGAGCAACTGACGATCACCCTGCACGAGGTGCATTCCGACACCCGTCATGAGCTCGGGCAGGACCCCGGCCTCGAGAAGGATGGGGTTGAGGCCCAGCTCCAGAAGCTGCTGGCTGAGCGGGTCGAAGTGCTCGAGGAAGGTCTAACGCTGGTGCGGCGTGAGTACCCAACCACAGTCGGCCCGGTTGACTTGTTGTGCATGAGCGCCGACGGGGGAGCGGTGGCGGTGGAAATCAAGCGCAAGGGTGGCATCGACGGGGTCGAGCAACTCACCCGCTACCTCGACTTCCTCCGCCGCGACACTCGCTACGAGTCGGTGCGGGGGATGTTTGTCGCCCTTGACGTGACACCCCAGGCCCGGGCTCTGGCGACCGACCGGGACATCGAATGGCAGGAAGTCGACTACGACGAGCTGCGGGGAATTGAGTCCAACCACCTCAAACTCTTCTGACGCCATGAGGATCGTTCACGTCGTGCCCTACAAACTCGACCCGTTCTCCGGGGTCTACACCGCTATCACCGGCATTTGCGCCGGGTTGGCCCGGGCCGGCCATGAGGTGGAGCTGTGGAGCCTGTCGGCCTGGCCAAGCGAGGGGGCGGACATGGGCGCCGAGCTCGACGAGGCCGGAGTCACACGGATCGAAGTGCCGGCGGCCGACAAGCCGTGGGCACTCACCGATGGCGCCAAGAAGATGTTCAGCGAAATGTCGACTGACGTCCTGCATCTTCATTCGGCGTTCTCGCCCCAGAACAACCTCATTCTCCGCCGGGTGGATGCCCCGACGGTTTTGTCACCGCACGGCGTTTACTCCCAGGAGAGCCTGGCGAAGTCGAAGTGGAAGAAGCAGATCTTCAAGCGCCTCATCGAGCTGCCGTCCTTCAAGAAGATTGATGCCATCTGTGGCCTCACCCAGGCAGAAGCGGCCGAGGCCGCCGCGTTCGGTTATCGCGGTCGGATCGAGGTGATAGCCAACGGCGTGTCAGAGCCGCTGGCGGACCTGGATGGGGAGCGTTTTCGACGGCGCCTGGGCGTCGCACCCGGAGAGCGGCTCGGGTTGTACGTCGGTCGGATTGATCTGCATCACAAGCGGATCGACGCGGTGGCGGCTGCCGTGGCGACTGCTCCCGGGTGGCATTTGGCGGTCGTCGGGCCGGATTATCGCGGAGGTCAGGTCGAGCTAGAGGAGGTGATTGGGGGTCTGGATGGAGGCGACCGCATCCACATCGTTGGTTCGCTGCGGGGCCGTCAACTGGGTGAGGCATTCGCCGGTTCCGACGTGTTTCTCCTCCTTTCGAGCTGGGAGGGGATGTCCATGTCGTTGTTGGAAGCGTTGTCGCACGGCCTTCCCGCGGTCGTGAGCCCGGGAGTGGAGCGGTCGATGCCCATTGCCTCAATCGGTGCCGGCTGGGAGTGCGAACCGGATGAGCTGGCACCTCTTCTCGCCGAACTGGCCGCCAACTCGGAACGAATGAATGGCGCCGTCGCGGCTGCGAGAGAGTTCATCGCCAGTCACCACTGGGACGCCATCGCCGCTGAATACGCCAGGCTCTACAGCTCGCTGAACTAGATCAGGGCTTCCAGCTCAAAGGCGCACGACGGATGGCGGAGCTTCGACAATGCCCGGCCCTCGATCTGCCGGACCCGCTCCCGGGTGAGGCCGAACTCTTTTCCGACATCTGAGAGGGTACGGGGCGGGTCGCCTTCCAGTCCATATCGCATCTTGATGATGTCCCGCTCCTTGTTCTCCAGCACGGTGAGCGCCTTGAGCAGATGCCCGGTGCGGGCGCCGGCCACCGCCATCATGAACGGATCGGGGGCCTCGACATCCTCGACGAAGTCGCCGAGTTCGGCCTCACTGTCTGGCCCAACCGGGCGGTCCAGTGACACGGTGTCGCCTGGCGCCTCGAGGGCGGCGGTCACTCGTTCGATGTCGAGGCCACTCCGCTCGGCAATCTCCTCCAGGGAGGGGGGCCTGCGCAACTCCTGGCTGAGGACAACGGCGGTTTCTTTGACAGTGCGCACCACGTCGACCATGTGCACGGGAAGCCGAATGGTCCTTGCCTGGTTGCCGAGACCGCGGGTGATGGCCTGGCGAATCCACCAGGTGGCGTAGGTGGAGAACTTGAAGCCCTTTCGCCAATCGAACTTCTCGACAGCCCGGATGAGGCCGAGGTTGCCCTCTTGGATGAGGTCGAGAATGTCGAGGCCCCGGCCCGAGTAGCGCTTGGCGATGGAGACGACCAGCCGCAGGTTGGAACGAATGAACTCCATCTTGGCTTCGTCGGCGGCATGGGTTTCCCGGAACAAAGTGGCCCGTTCGGCGGCGCTGAGTTTGGGCTCAGAGTCGAGACGGTGCTGGGCTCTGCGACCTTGCTCAATGGCGCGAGCCAGGCGGACCTCGTCGTCGGCGTCCAAAAGGTCGTGGGAAGAGACCTCTTCCAGGTACTTGCCGACGCCGTCGGCCAGGGATGATGCCTCCTTAGGCCGTCTGGCCATGCGCTCCTCCCTTGGGTGGGGCCCTAGCCTCCCTGCCGCCCCTGCCGCCCGATCACCGTATCACGCCTCTTAGGATCTGGCCAAGACGTTCTTGATCAATAGCCCTACTCAACGCCTTTGGAAAAGGCCTACCAGGACTTTTAGAGACCGCGTTCGGCCACCGATTCGGGCTCAATGTCGAAGGCAAGCCGGACGTCTCCCGGCCTCAGCCACTCATAGTCCGTTCCCCGATACTTCTGGGCCAGTTGGTTGATACCGTCGACTCCGCCCTCATCGGTCAGGTTGGTCACCCGGCCGCGGATCAGCACGTTCTGATAGGGGTTCGAATCCCGGTGGATCGACACGGCCACCCGTGGATCCCGCCGCATGTTGTGGACCTTCACCCGTCCGTCGGCCGTGTTCATCACCAGGGTGTCTCCCCGCCGGCCGACCCACATGGTGGAAACGTGCGGAGAACCGTCCTTCATGATGGTGGCCAGAGATGCCATGTTGGTTTCGTCGATGAGGGCCTTCACTGCATCCGATAGCTCAATTGCCATATCCCTGCTCCTATTCGCGGGCTCGTCTTGACTAGCGACCCCGGCGGGCCAGACTATGCCCCTCATGCGAAGGATGTTGTTTCTGCTCGGGCTCGGCCTGGCGGCCTGTTCGGGTCCGTCTCTGGTTGTCGTGGGCGAAGGAGTACCGCCCGCCCCATCGATTCCCGAGATCGAGGTGATGGTGGTCGACACCTCAGGAGATCCCGTTTCGTTGGCTGAGGTCTCGTTCGGGTCGCTGGGCACGGCCAACACCGACCAGGGTGGCCGAGCCATTTCTGAATGGCCGCGCAAGCCGCTCACCATCAGCGCCGAAGCTGCCGGGTTCCACCCGGGATCGATCGAAGTGCTCGCGTTGCCCGATACTCGGCTCGTCCGACTCGAGCTGGCGCCGGTCATCATGCGCGGCATCGTCCGCAACGCCGAGCGGTACGGCCTGCCGGGAGCGCTGGTCACCTTGGGCGACCACCGGGTGTTCACCGATTTCGCCGGGGAGTTCGCGGTGGAGCAGGCGATTGCCGGGACAGTGGTTGCGGAGAAGGCTTCGTACGGAGGCTCTTCGGCCGAATGGGACGGTACGGACGCCGATGTGGTGCTCACGCTCGAGCCGCTCGTGATCCGCTCCATCCGCGCCAGCGGAGCCGCCGTCGGAGATCCCGACCGGTGGGCCGAGCTGCTCCGGGTGGCCGAATCGACGGAGGTAAACGCCATCGTGGTCGACACCAAGGATGAGTCGGGTCGGGTGTATCACGACACTTCGGTGAGGACCGCCCACGACATTGGCGCGGTCTCGTTGACCTACGACCTCGGCCAGGTGGTGGCCGACCTGCATGATCGGGACCTCTACGCCATCACCCGGATCGTCACCTTTCAGGACCGGTTTATGGGCAATGCATTCCCGGAGCTGGCGGTGTGGGACTCGGGCACCAACGCAATCTGGACCACCGGGGGCGGGCAGGCCTTCATGGATGCCACCGATCATGATTCGTGGGATTACCCACTGGCACTGGCGGTTGAGGCGTGCCAGGCGGGGTTCGACGAGATCCAATTCGATTATGTGCGCTTCCCGACAGACGGCCCGGTTGCCCGGGCGGTGTATGACGGGCCGGCCGACCAGGCGGGCCGGGTCAGCACCATCAGCGCCTTCCTCTCCGAGGCCCGGGCTCAGCTCAATCCGCTGGGGTGCGCGGTAGCGGCCGACGTGTTTGCGGTGGTGTTCAGCGCCACCGGCGATCAAGGGCTCGGCCAGCGGGTGGAGGAGCTGGCTGATTCGGTCGATGTCATCAGCCCCATGATCTATCCCAGCCACTACTCAACCGGGTGGTTCGGCTTTGAGTGCCCGAACGCCAACCCCGGGCCTGTGGTAGCCGGAGCGCTGGCCGACGGGCTGCCGCGGGTGAGCGGTCCGGCCATCGTTCGTCCGTGGATCCAGGACTTCACGTTCGGGTGCGGGGGTCCCTACGGCGAGGCAGAGGTGCGCAGCCAGATCGACGCGGCCGAGCAGCGGGACCTCGGTTGGATCCTGTGGAACGCCAGCAGCAGCTTTACCGAAGAGGCGCTCGACCCGCCATCGCAGTGACCATCGGCCGACTCAACCAGGACATCATCGAGTGCCGCAGTTGCCCGCGCCTGGTGTCCTGGCGGGAAGAGGTGGCAACCACCAAACGGGCCGCCTACCGGGATTGGGACTACTGGGGACGGCCGGTCCCCGGCTTTGGCGACCCTGCCGCCCGCCTGGCGGTGATCGGGCTGGCACCTGCCGCCCATGGCGCCAATCGGACGGGCCGCATGTTCACCGGCGACCGCTCAGGCGACTGGCTGTATCGAGCGCTGCATCGAGCCGGGTTTGCCAATCAGGAAACCGCGGACCATCGGGACGATGGGCTCACGCTCTCGGACTGTTATGTCACTTCGATGGTGCATTGCGCACCTCCCGACAACCAGCCAACCGCCGAAGAGCGAGCCACCTGTGGCGACTGGCTCGACCGCGAGCTTGACCTCCTGGATCGAGTTCAGGTACTCGTGGTGCTGGGGCAGCTGTCCTACAACCAGGTGCTGCGGCGGTTCGGAAGCTCAGCCCCGAAGCCTCGACCCCGCTTCGGGCACGGCGTGGAGGTCGTTGTCGAAGATGGGCCGCGGCTGATCGCCAGCTATCACCCGAGTCAACAGAACACTTTCACCGGTCGTCTCACCGAACCGATGCTTGATTCGGTTTTTGCCCGGGCCCGGGCGGTGCTCGATGGCTGAGATCTCCCTTGGTAAGGGACCGCGACCTCAATATCCTCTCCCTTCGTGAAACCCCTTACTGTCGATTCCGTCAACGCGCCCGCCGATGCTGGCATCCCCTGGCTGGCCGAGCTGCGCCGCCAGGGCCTTGAGGCGTTCCAGCAGCTCGAAATGCCCAGTTCTGTCGAGGAAGAGTGGCGCTACGTCGACCTCGACTTCGACCTGGCCGACCTTTCCCTGGCCGACGGCCCCGGCGCTCCCATGGCACCAGGTGAGTATGCGATCCCGTCCAACGGGCACGCCACCATCGTCGACGGCACGGTCGTCGACGTCGATTCACCCGCCGAGATCAGCGTGATGGCCATCGGCGATGCCGACCCGGCCTTGCTGGCCGACGCCGGCGGATCTGCCATCCCGGCCGATCTGGATCGCTTCGCGGCCGCCCACTATGGATTCGGTGGTGACGCGATCGTGGTGCACGCCGCCAAGGCGGCCGTGGCCGAGGCACCGGTGTTCATCGATGTTCAGGCGGTGACACCGGGCACCCTGTCGCTGCCCCGGGTGGTGCTGGTGGCCGAGACCCAATCTGAGCTCTCGGTGGTGGTGGTGTATCGATCGCCGGACGAGGGCGAATTCCATGTGGTGCCACACCTGCAGGCCACCGTGGGCGACAACGCCCGGCTCAAGGTGACAACCGTTCAAGCATGGGGGTCGGCCACCACCGCCATCGGCCAGCAGCGGGTTGTGCTCGGCCGGGACGCCCACCTTCACCACGGCGAGGCCGGGATCGGTGGAGCCCTCGGGCGTCTTCACTTCATCGTCGACATCGATGGCCCCGGTGCCCATTCAGAGATCACCGGGCTCTACTTCGGCGAAGACGACCAGGTCCTCGACTACCGGGCGTTCATCAATCACCGCGCCCCGCACACCACCTCGAACATGTTTCTCAAAGGGGCGGTGGAAGACGCCTCCCACTCGGTGTTCACCGGGCTCATCCGGATCGAGGAGGTGGCCCAGCGAGTGGACGCCTACCAGACCAACCGCAACCTGGTGTTGAGCGACGATGCCGGCGCCGAGTCGGTACCCAATCTGGAGATTCTGGCCAACGACGTCAAATGCGGGCACGCATCGACGGTCGGACCGCTGGACGCCGACCAGCGGTATTACCTCATGAGCCGTGGGCTCGACCGTATCCACGCCGATCGATTGCAGGTGCGAGGCTTCTTCGAGGAGGCCATCGGCCGAATGCCCCACCCTGAGCTGGCCGAACCGATCCGGGCGGCCGTAAACGACAAGTACGTACGGGCCCAGGAAGAAGGCCGGCTGTGAAGGTGAGCGTCGGCAAGCTGACCGATCTGCCGGACGGTCGGGGAGTGCGGGTCGAGACGGCCGGGCATCGGATTGCCGTCTTCCGGCTCGGTGATGCCGCATACGCCATTGGTGACCGGTGCAGCCACGCCGAGGCCTCGTTGGCCGAGGGCGAGCTGTTCGACATGGACGTCGAATGCCCGCGCCACGGTTCGGAGTTCAATATCTCCACCGGCCAACCGAATTCGTTCCCGGCCACTCAGCCGGTGCCCACCTATGAGATCGAGTTGGTTGACGGAGAAGTGTTCCTCGACCTCGAGCCAGTCGAGGAGGACGAATGACCACCGCTCTCGAAGTACGAGACCTGCGAGCGTCCATCGGCTCGGTGGAGATCCTCAAAGGCCTCGATCTGGAAGTCGGGTTCGGTGAGCTCCACGTCATCATGGGTCCCAACGGCTCCGGCAAATCCACACTCTGTCACGTCCTCATGGGCAAGACCGATTACCAGGCCACCGGGTCGGCGGTGGTGGCGGGCCACGAGCTGATGGGCGAAGACGTTGAGACTCGAGCCCGCCTCGGCGTGGCCGCCGCCTTCCAGTACCCGACGGAGATCCCGGGCGTCACCCTGCGGGAGCTGCTCGAGGAGCTGGCCGAACAGCGGTCAGACGGTGCCGACATCCGGGCCCGGATCGACGAGGCGGCCGTCCGGCTGGATGCCACCCGGTTCCTCGATCGGCCGGTGAATGAAGGCTTGTCGGGCGGCGAAAAGAAGCGATCGGAGATCTTCCAGCTGGCGGTGCTCGCTCCCCGGGTGGCAGTGCTCGACGAGATCGATTCCGGCCTGGACGTCGACGCAGTGCGGGAAGTGGCCGAAGCGGTCGAAGTGATGCGCGGGCCAGATGTGGGAGTGCTGCTCATCACCCACTACAACCGGATTCTCAAATACCTCAAACCCGATCGGGTTCACGTGATGGTGGCCGGGACCATTGTCCAGTCCGGTGGGCCGGAGCTAGCCGAGGAGCTCGAGGACAGCGGCTACGCCGACCTGGTTGCGCAATTCGGTGGTGTGGCTCCCGAAGCACCCGAGGGCGATTTCCTAGCGGGATTGTGATAGCGGTCGGGGCCGAGGTGCCCGAGGTCGACGTGTATGACGGCAAAGGAGCCGCTCCGCTCCCGGTCTTCTACCAGGGCCCAACTCTGCTGCTCTTCTTCCGTGACGGCTGTGGCCGCTGCGAGGGCATGCTGGGCCTGGTCGCCGGTCTAGGACGGATCGCCAAAGGCTTGACAGTGATTGGGGTGTCACAGGAGACCATCGAGGACACCGCCAAGCTTCTCAAACGCATCGGGATCAAGCTGCCGGTGGTGATTGACGACCGTCCCTACCAGGCCTCGGCTGCCTTCGGGATCGAGACGCTTCCAGCCGTGGCTCTGCTGGAAGACGACGCCGTCACGTGGACGAGCGACGGCTGCGGCGCCGCCGACGTCGAAGAGCTGGCCACCGTGATGGCCGACCGGATCGGTGACCGGGAGTTCGGCCTTCGACCTGAATACGCCGATGAGCCCCCCATCGCTTCCAAGCATCTGAACTAGGGGTTGGCTCCCTGGCTAGCGTGGCCGGATGAGCCAGCCAGAGAACGAGCTTGACCCGGCAACCGTCACCGTGTGGGGAGGGGAGGATCGCTACCTCCTCGACCGGGCCACCCAGGTCCCCGTGGTCCACAGCGTCGCCTTCGGCTACGAGGATGTCGAGGAGTGGCAGGCGGTGGCGCTCGGCACCGAGGACGGCCACATTTACGGGCGCAACACCAACCCGACCGTGGCCGTCTTCGAGGAGAAGGTGCGTCTGTTGGAAGGGGCCGAGGCAGCCACCTCGGCCTCCACCGGGATGGCCGCCATATCGAACGCGCTTCATACATTTCTGGCCCCCGGCAAACGCGTGGTGTCGGTCAAGGACACCTACGGCGGCACCAGCGAGATCTTCACCCGGTTCCTCCCCACCTATGACGTCGACGTAGCCCTGGTTGACACCACCGACTTCGAGGGGATCGAAGCCGCCGTCGGTGCGGGCTGCGACGTCCTCTACCTGGAGACGCCGACCAACCCGACGCTGAAGCTCCTCGACCTCGAGCGGCTCAGTGCCGCCGGCCATCGGGCGGGGGCGATCGTCATGGTCGACAACACCTTCGCCACGCCCATCAACCAGAGCCCGCTGGCGCTGGGCGCCGACCTTGCGCTGCATTCGGCCACCAAGTTCCTGGGCGGACATGCCGACGCCCTGGGCGGGGTGGTGGCCGGCCGGGCCGATCTGGTCGGGGAGATCTTCAAGTATCGGGAAATCAACGGAGCCACCCTCCACCCGATGGCCGCCTATCTCCTCATCCGCGGCATGAAGACTCTTCACCTCCGCATCGAGCGCCAGTCGGCCAATGCGGCGGCGGTCGCCGAGTACCTGGAGGCTCACCCGGCGGTGACCGGAGTCAACTACCCGGGATTGACAAGCCATCCCCAGCATGAGTTGGCGACCCGCCAGATGCGGGGGTTTGGGGGCATGCTGAGCTTCTCCGTGGACGGCGGGTTGGACGCCGTCAAGCGGTTCCTGCCCAAGCTGGAACTTGCTCATCGGGCCGCCAACCTCGGCTCGGTCGAAACCACGGTTGGCCCTCCGGCTACCACCAGCCACGTCGAAGTCAGTGAAAGCGGTAGAGCCGCCCTGGGGATTCCCGAAGGGCTGGTTCGCTACTCGGCCGGCATCGAACACATCGACGATCTCATCACCGATCTGGATCGGGCGCTGGCCGTCCTGTAGTCAGCTTCTCGGATCGACCTCTACGAAGGCCGCCCGCCACTCGGGCGGGTCGAACGGCTCGGCGAAGTATTGGGTCTCGCGCCACACGAGGCCGTCCCGGAACTCGAGGATGGCCACGAGGTTGTACGTCTTTCCGTCGGGCCACACGCCCTTGCCTTCCATGGTTGCCAGGTTCCCGCTGTCGGAGATCTGGATCATGGGGGTGGGGAGCCCGAACCCTGGTGAAGCGGTTATCACCTCCGTCTTGGCCTCCCCGCCGTGGGTTGTCTCGAAGACCGGGTCGGCTTCCGCTCCGAAGTGACTGGAGTAGTTCTCATGGGCACTCGCCCAGGCGTCGTGGGTGAGAAAGCGTTCCCCCGACTGCGGGTAGTAGCACTGGTACTCGGGGTGCCGCAGCTTGCCGAGCGCTTCGGTATCCAGTGCCGAACTCGCTTGCTCGTACCGCTCTACTCGATGGTCCATGTGTTGCCTCCCTCGGTGTCGAGACTACGCCTAACCGCTGGTGAACCCGCCGTCGACCACCATTGTCTGACCGGTCATGAACGAGGCCGCATCCGACAGCAGGTAGACGGCGGCCCCGGCGATCTCGTCGGGTTGGCCGTGGCGTCCGACCGGTGAGCGATCGACCATGTACTTGAGGAGCTCCTCGTTCTCTATGAGGCCGGAGGCGAAGCGGGTCTCGACCAGACCGGGGGCGATGGCGTTCACGCGGATGCCCATGGGCCCGAGCTCGTGGGCCAGCGTCTGGCTCATGGAGATGAGCGCCGCCTTGGTCATTCCGTAGACGCCCTGGAGCGGGGCGGCTCGCATGCCCGAAACGCTGGCCACGTTGACGATGGAGGCCCCGGCGGCGGCCTGGGCCACAAACGCCCGGCTGGCCATCAACGGCCCTTTGAGGTTGACCTCGACCGTCTTGTCGAAGGCGGGCTCCTCGACGCCCAGCATCGGTCCGAAGTAGGGGTTGGTGGCGGCGTTGTTGACCAAACCATGCACGGGGCCGTAGGCGTCCTTGGCGCGGGCGAAGAGGTTGTCGATCTGGTCGGGCTGACCCATATGGCAGGCAACCGGCAGGGCCGATCCTCCCTGCTCGTTGATAGAGGCGGCAACGGCATCCAGGCCTTCTTGCTTGCGGGCGGCCAGTACGACATTGGCTCCCAGGCCGGCGGCGGCCCGGGCGATGGCTTCTCCGATGCCGCGGCTGGCTCCGGAGACGATGATGGTCTTGTCGGTGAGGGTGATGTCGGAACTCATGGGCGGCACCCTACCGGGCTGCGGCGGTCCGTAGGCTGGTGAGGCGACTTGTGCGAGGAGACGACATGCGGATCGAACGAGATTCAATGGGCGAGGTTGAGGTCCCAGACGACGCCTACTACGGAGCGTCTACCCAACGAGCCAAAGACAATTTCCCCATTTCTGGGATTGGCTTCAGCCGGAGGTTCATCTGGGCGCTCGGCTTGATCAAGGCCGAGGCGGCTCGCACCAACCAGGAGCTCGGCACCTACGACGCCAACCTGGCAGAGGCGGCGGCGGCCGCCGCCGACCGGGTCGTGGCCGGCGAGTTAGACGGCCAATTTGTGCTCGATGTCTTCCAAACCGGCTCAGGAACCTCCACCAACACCAATGCCAACGAGGTGATCGCCAACCTGGCCACCGAAGCACTCGGGGGAGAGCGGGGCAGCAAGCTGGTGCACCCCAACGATCACGTCAATCAGGGGCAATCGTCGAACGATGTCATCCCCACCGCCATGCACATCGCCGCCGTGGCGGCGATTCGCGATGACCTGCTCCCGGCCCTGACCGGCCTGGCCGGCGCCCTCGAAGGCAAGGCCGCTGAGTTTGACGGCATCGTGAAGTCGGGTCGCACCCACCTCATGGACGCCACTCCGGTGCGGCTCGGCCAGGAGTTCTCCGGGTACGCCGCCCAGGTACGCAAGGGAGCCGGCCGGATGGAAACCGCCCTTCCCGATCTCGAAGAGTTGGCGTTGGGAGGCACGGCCGTTGGCACCGGCATCAACGCTCCCGAGGGCTTTGCGGCCAAGACCATCGCTCGTATCGCCGACCGCACCGGGATGCCCTTCCGGGAAGCCGATAACCACTTCGAGGCCCAGGGCGGTAAAGACGCGGTGGTGGCCGCCTCGGGAGCCCTCAAGACCGTGGCAGCCTCGCTGTTCAAGGTGGCCAACGATCTCCGCTGGCTCAGCTCGGGCCCTCGCACGGCGATTGCCGAGATCAAGCTCCCGTCCTTGCAACCGGGCTCGTCCATCATGCCGGGCAAGGTGAATCCGGTCATCCCCGAAGCGGTGATGATGGTGGCTGCCCAGGTCGTCGGCAACGATGCCGCCATCACCTGGGGCGGGGCCAACGGCAACTTCGAGCTGAACGTCATGATGCCGGTCATGGCTCACAATGTGCTTCAGTCGATCGAGCTGCTGGCCAACGCCGCCATGGTGCTCACTGAGAAGTGCGTCACCAACATCGAAGCCGACGCCGACCGGGCGACCGAGCTGCTCGAGCGCAACATCATCATCATCACCGCCCTGGCGCCCCGGATTGGGTACGACCTGGCCGCCGACATCGCTAAGACCGCCTTCGCCGAGGGCCGGGGCGTCCGTGAGGTGGCGGCCGAGAAATCCGGCCTATCGGCCGAGGAGCTCGAGGCCGCCCTCAACCTTCACGCCATGACCGAAGGCGGGATAACCGGGTGATCAGAACCGGGTTAGGACCTCGCCCAGGTAGGCAATGGGGAAAAGGGCCCCCACCAGGGCCAGGACGATGAGGGCGCCGTGGGAACGTCCCTCGATGTGGCCGTCCGGGTCGGTATGAGTGCGGAGGCCGGCGGCTACGAAAGCGGTGAAGGCAAAACCGAGGGCGCTGTAGATGCCCCGGGCGTAGTGGACAGATGTGTACACCCACGGCTCGGCCGAGTACAGGGCCGCCTGGTAGGCCTGGGCGGCGTTGAGGCCGTCGAGGTTGGGCGTCAAGAAGAAGCTGAGAAACGCCACTCCCACGAGGACGCCGGCCAGAGTCAGCCACTCGCGACTGGTGGCGCAGTGCCGCTCGCCGAGCACCCTCCGAGCCGCCGCCGGAAAGGCGATGAACGCACCGATGGGGATGGCCCAATGCACCGAGATGGTGCGCCAGCCACTCCAGCTCTGCGTGCACATGCCGGCCTCGTTGAGAGTTGAGTCCTCGAAGCAGGCGCGGGCGGCGTTGGTGTGCGGCTCGTACTCGGCCACAAACCAGGGAAGGAAGAGAGAGACGAGCACGGCGACGGCCGCGACGCCAACGAAGACGTCGAAGCCCGTCAGGCGGCGGGCATCAAGGGATTCAACGGATCGCAGCTCCATCCCAGGAACATCGGAAGCCGGCCGCCGTCGCGTGAGGCGCCTACAGGTGCGGAGCCACTTCGGTGGCCAGGTGCTCCATGATCTCGACCTGGCGGTCGTAGGACAGTGTCGGGAAGTAGGAGCGAGCGACGATATCGAGGTCAACATCCACGCTCTCCCGGATATCGGTGATCCCTGCCGCGATCTGGTCGGCAGAGCCAACCAGCGAGGAAGAGCGGAGCCTGGCCGCCTCCTCCTCAGATAGCTCGGGCGGCGCCGGCATCCGGCCACTGCGACTGGCTGAGGCTTCCATGTCGGAGTACTTCCAGCGCATGGCGTGGAGGTGAGGCCGGGCCTGCTCCCAGGCCGCGTCGGCGTCTGGACCGGGGAACATGGCGGCGTAGTAGATCCACCGGAAATCGGCGGGGTCGCGTCCCGCTCTGTCTAGTTCGTCGGTGGCCCAGGCCACCTGGTCGACGAGCCGGGCCGGTGAGGCGTTCGAGAAGAAACCCTGGGCGAGACGGGCTGCCCGCCTCACGGCGGCCTCAGCGCCACCGCCGATCACGATGGGGATCGGAGTGTCCGGCGTGGGGCGGACGCCCACGGTCGGGAATTGATACACGTCGCCGTCGTGGGCGAACGGTTCTCCGCTCCAGGCCCGGGGAAGGATGTCGAGGATCTCGTCCATCGCTCGCCCGCGGGTCTTGAGGCTGGCCCCGAGCGCATCGAACTCCACCGGCATCCATCCGAGCCCCAGGCCGAGGGTGAATCGGCCATTGCCGACCAGCTGAACCGTGGCGGCGTCCTCGGCGAGACGGAGAGGGTGATGGAGCGGCGCCAACAGGACACCCGTCCCGATCTCGATGCGGGAGGTGACTGCCGCCATGGCGGCGCTCATTGGCAAGAGCGAAGGCATGTACCCGTCGTCGATGAAGTGGTGTTCGGTGGTCCACACCGAGCGATAGCCGAGCTCCTCGGCCTTGACGGTGAGGTCGAGTGCTTCCCGATAGAGGTCGGACCATGACCGCTCATCTCCCGGGCTGCGTTGGGTGGAGAGGAGGCCGAAGCCGAGCCCCCCGCTCACTGCTCCAACGCCTGGGTGAGTGTGATCCACGGCAAGTCGGCGCATTTGATTCGCACCGGGAACTTCCGCACGCCCTGCAACGCCTCGAGGTCACCGAGACTCGCTCCCGGCCGGTCGGGGTCCACGACGGGTTCGGCAGAGTCCTCGATGCTCATCATCACCTTGAACTTCCGGACGAGCTCCGCCACTTCCTCACGACTCTTGCCGGCCACCGCCTCGGTCATCATTGAGGCCGATGCCTGACTGATCGAGCACCCGACCCCGATGGCGGCGATGTCGACGATGGTGTCGCCCGCCACCTTGATCTCGACGGTGACCTCATCTCCGCACAGTGGGTTCTTGCCCTCGGCGCTGCCGTCCGGCGAGTCGAGGTGGTCGTGATGGCGGGGAGCGCGGTAGTGATCGAGGATTACTTCGCGATAGAGCTCGTTAAGCGACACCGAAGATCTCCCGGGCCTCGTGCAAGCCGTCGATGAGCGCGTCGACGTCGGCCCGTACGTTGTAGATGTAGAACGACGCCCGTGCGGTGGCGGGCACGTTGAGCGATCGGGCCAATGGCCGGGCGCAATGGTGTCCCGCCCGGATGGCGATGCCCCGCTGGTCGAGAATGGTGGACAGGTCGTGCGGATGGATGTCGGCCAGTGTGAAGCTCACCGCCCCTCCTCGGTTCGTCATATCAGCCGGGCCGTAGATAGTGAGGTTCTCAATCTCCCCCAGCCGCTCGAGCGCGTATGAGGTGATATCGACTTCGTGGCTGCGAACTGCATCCATCCCGATTTTTTCGAGGTAGGAGATGGCCGCTCCCAAGCCCACGGCCTCGGCGATCGGCGGGGTGCCCGCCTCGAACTTGTGCGGCACCTCGGCCCAGGTTGAGGAATCGAGTTGCACGTCGCTGATCATCTCGCCGCCGCCCTCGGCCGGCTCCATGGCTTCGAGCAGTTCCCGCTTGCCGTACAGCACACCAATCCCGGTTGGTCCGAGCATTTTGTGGCCCGAGAACGCCAGGAAGTCGGCGTCCATCTGCTTGACGTCGACCGCCATGTGAGGGACGGCCTGGGCGGCATCCACCACCACGAGAGCACCGGCGGCGTGGGCCGCATCGGCTAGTTGGCGCACCGGGTTGATGGTGCCGAGTACGTTGGACATGGCGGTGATGCCGACCACCTTCACCCGCTCGTCGAGCAGAGAGTGATAGGCCTCGAGGTCGAGCTCGTAGGACTCGGTGTGCGGCACGTATACCAGCTCGGCGCCGGTATGGCGGCTGACGAGCTGCCAGGGGACAATATTGGCGTGGTGCTCCATGAGGGTCAGGAGCACCCGGTCGCCCGGCTTCAGGTTGTAGAGGCCCCAGCCGTAGGCCACCTGGTTGATGGCTGAGGTGGTGCCACGATTGAAGGCCACCTCCCGTCGGTCGGCGTTGATGAACCCGGCCACCCGGGTGCGGGCTTCCTCGTACCTGTCGGTGGCGATCTCCGACAGGGCGTAAGCGCCGCGGTGGACATTGGCGTTGGCGGTCTCATAGAAGTCGGTGATGGCGTCGAGGACCGCGGTTGGTTTCTGCGAGGTGGCGGCCGAATCGAGGTACACCAATGGATAGCCGTTCATCTCCTGTCGGAGGATGGGGAAGTCGGCTCGGATGTGGGCGAGGTCGGTCACGACAGCCTCAGGCTCCGACCGATTCCCGGTAGGCGTCGTATCCCTCCCCTTCGATCCTGGCGGCCAGCTCAGGACCGCCGGTTTCGATGATGCGGCCATCCAGCAGGATGTGCACCACATCGGGGGTGATGTACTCAAGGAGTCGCTGATAGTGGGTGATCACCAGGAAGGCCCGCTCGGAGTCGCGCAGTCGGTTGACGCCGTCGGCCACTACTCGGAGGGCATCGATGTCGAGACCTGAGTCGGTTTCGTCCATGATGGCGAGCTCGGGTTCGAGCACGGACATCTGCAAGATTTCGTTTCTCTTGCGTTCGCCGCCCGAGAAGCCCTCGTTGAGATATCGGTCGGCGAAGCTCGGGTCCATGCCCAGCTCGCGCATGGTGTCGGCCACCTTGAGTCGTAGCTCGAGGACGGTGAGCGGCACTCCGGTGCGGTTGGACAACGCCTGGCGGAGGAAATTGACGATGGTCACCCCGGGGATCTCCTCGGGATACTGGAAAGCCAGGAACATCCCGTCCTTGCCTCGCTGGCTGGGGGTGATCTCGGCGATTTGCTCGTCGGTCCAGTCGTCGCCGGCCACCAGCTCCTTGCCCTTGTAGAGGATGCTGCCGGAGGTCACCTGGTAGGCCGGGTTGCCCATGAGCACGTTGGCCAGGGTCGATTTGCCTGATCCGTTCGGCCCCATGACCGCGTGCACCTTGCCTCGCTCGATGCTCAGATCGAGCCCGCGGAGGATGGGGGAGTCCTCGACTGAGACGTGCAAATTAGACACTTGGAGAATGGGTTCCATCCGGGAGAGCTTAGGGAACCGGACCCTCCTACCAACAGGGGTTTGTCAGCGGCAGTCGGGAGCAGCGGGGGTGAACACCTGAACTCCCTTGACCGCCGGGTCGCCGACGAAGCGGCCGCCAATGAGTGAAAGCGTCACCGGGTTGGTGGTGCGGGCGCGCAGCGACACCGACATGTCTCGCACGCCTATGCCGGCCGACAGGTTGGGTTCTCCACCGAACCGGGCGACAAACTCGGCGAAGGCGGCCTCCCGGCCGATGACGGCGATGTCGCTGATGCCGTCGGTGGCTGCCAGCTCGTTGCGAAGCCTGGTGAGCTCGAGGTCGTCGGCAACGAAGATGACGATGTTCCAGTCGGGGAAGGCATTGCAGACGGGAGTCACCGCGGTGACCACCTCATCAATGTCGGACAACGACCGCAAGCGCGCGGCTACCTCGGCCGCGAACGATGGGTGCGACAGCGCGATGCGCAGCGATTGCGGAAGCGTCTCGGGCAAAACGCCGTCCACCACCTCCGGCCGGTCGGCGAAGAGAGCGGCGAACTCGTCGTAGGCCTGCTGCGAGGTCACAAGGGCGATGCTGCCCACCCCCTCCCAGCCCGCCACCGCCTCGAGCAACGTCTGGGTGGCTGCTTCCGCCGTCAGCCAGGCAATGACATCAGGTCCGGATTGGGGAGCAATGGTCGACGTGGTGGTCGGGAGTGGGAGCGTGGTAGTGGTAGTTGATGTCGTGGTGGTGACCGGCGGCAGTGAGGCGGTGTCCGTGCGCGACGGGGTAGTGCAGGCTGCGGCCAACAGCGTGAGAGCCAGGGCGAGCGGGGCGCGTCGAAACAACATGCAATCAATATCGGAAGGGCGGTGGCGCACCTGAGCCAAGCGGCTTCTAAGATCCCGGCCATGGATTTCACGGTCTCAGAAGAGCAGGCAATGCTGCGCGACGGCGCCAGACGGTTCTTGTCGGAACAATCGCCGATGGAAAGGGTGCGAGAGATCGTGGAAGTCTCCCCCGGATACGACGCCGAATTATGGAAGGGCGTCTCCGACCAGGGGTGGGCGGCCATGCACATCCCGGAGACCTACGGAGGCGCCGGGTTCTCGTTTGCCGAGACTGCCATCGTTCTGCAAGAGATGGGTCGTGTGCTGGCTCCGGTTCCCTACCTGTCGAGCGCTGTGCTGGCCACCGAGGCACTGCTGGCTGGTGGGAGTGACGGGCAGAAGGGGGAGTGGCTCCCGGGCATCGCCGCCGGCGACGTCATCGCCACGCTCGCCACAGTTGAACCAGGGGCCGGATGGGATGCCGGCTCGGTTGCCACCGTTGCCGACCAGGACGGATCTTCGTTTCTCCTCACCGGCACCAAGTCGTTCGTGACCGCCGGGACCATTGCCGACCTGGTGATCGTGACGGCTCTCCTCGAAGGTGAGGCCGCCCTCTTCCTGGTCGAGGGCCAGGCGGTTGCTGCCCAACCACTCGTGACCCTCGATACCACCCGGATTCAGGCGACGATAGAACTGGACAAAACGCCGGCGGTCCGGCTCGGGGAAGCCGGTTGGGATGTCATGGAGCGCGTCTACGACGTCGGCCGCACGGCCATCGCCAACGAACAGATCGGTGGCCTGGAGCGGGTGCTCGAGATGGCCGTCGAGTACGCCCAGGCCCGCAAGCAATTCGGCCGGGCCATCGGTTCCTTCCAGGCGATCAAGCACATGTGCGCCGACATGCTCGTGGGGCTTGAGTCCGCCAAATCGGCTGCCGGCTATGCCACCTGGGCCGTGGTCGACAACTCAGATGAGCTGAGTACCGCCGCCCCGCTGGCCAAAGCCTTCAGTTCGGAGGCCTATTTCAAGGCAGCCGGAGACTCGATTCAGATCCACGGCGGCATCGGGTTCACCTGGGAGCACGACGCCCACCTCTACTTCAAGCGGGCCAAGAGCACCGAGTTGTTTCTCGGCTCACCGGCCCAACAACGAGCCAGGCTGGCTGAACAGGTCGGGATCTAGCCGGCGACCGAGTCGGCCAACAGCGCACTCCACGCGGCAAGATCGACCTGGCCGGCACCCGAGACCCGGGTAATGAGGTTGCCGTCTGCGTCGACCATCGCCCAGAACGGAAAGGCCCCCGCTCCGTACGCGACGTACGCCTCCGAGCCGGCCGAATCGAGGATCACCGGAACCGACCAGTTTTCGCCTTCCAGCCAGGACGAGGGCGGGAAGTTGACCCGGCCCCGGTCGATGGAGGTAGCGACAGAGATGAAATCGACCTCGTCGGGGATGGTGTTGGTCTCCAGATACGCCTGGACTTCCGGGACTTCATCACGGCAGTGCGGGCACCAGTGGGCGAGGAACAGCAGCATCTTCGGCTTGCCGTTCTTCACGATCGAAACGGGATTGCCATCGAAGTCAACGCCGGACACCTCGGGCACCGGGGAACCGGCCGAGTTCTCCACCCCGGTACTCGGGAACTGCTGGAGGAAGTCGCCGGTGACCACCGGATCACCCTGAAGGTCGGGATGATCGGCCCCACCGCTCGAGCCGCCCGCCCCGCTGATGACGACGGCGACCAGCCCGATAACGGCGACCGCCCCGCCGAGCCAAATGAGAAGTGTTTTGGCGTTTGAAGAGTTCTGTGTTCGTGATGTCATTGGGTCAACCTTCAAGCTGGGACAGGTTCTGGAAAAGGGCTGCTACCGATTCAAGGGGCAGGCTACCGGCGTTGCGGGCGATAACGGTGCCACCGGGATCGAGAATCACCCAGAACGGAAAGGCATTGAGCCCAAAGGCGTTGGCCATGGCGCCATCGGCGCTGTCGGCCACCACCGGGAACGGCCAGGCGGCGGGGGTCAGCCACTTGGACGGTGGGTAGTTGGGCCTGCGGGGGTCGACACCAGTGGAGACAGCCACCACCTCGACGTTGTCGGCTGGGGGGGTGGTCGCAAAATA
>JAOTYB010000140.1 GCA_029862065.1 Acidimicrobiia bacterium
AGGAGCTCGAGAAGACACTTGGGTCGATCGACCTCAACGCTTCTCATCCAACCTGGACCGGGCCCCAGCCGGCGATGTGGTGGCTGCGCCGGATCGCCCACGAAGCGTCGATGCACCGCTGGGATGCCGAGTCGGCCACCACCACCCCGAACCCGATCGACGCCCGTCAGGCCATCGACGGGATCGACGAGGTGCTGGAGATCTTCGCTCCGAACCGCATGCAGTTCGATCAGCTGGCGGGAGCGGGTGAGACCGTCCATCTTCACGCCACCGACGTTGATGACGGGGAGTGGGTGGTCACCTACCACCCTGATCGCATCGAGTGGGAGCACGCCCACCTCAAGTCCGATGTGGCGGCCCGGGGTGTCGCCTCGGATCTCCTGCTGCTGGTCTGGGGCCGGCTCCCGCCGAGCCGGCTCGAACTCTACGGCAACAGCAGCCTGCTCGACCGTTGGCAGTCGGCGGCTGCGTTCTAGTTCCGGGTGGCGGTGGCGGCCGAACCTAGGCGAGGGCGATCCGTCGCAGCGGGAGTAGCGGATCCTCGGGGACTTCGTATTCGTCGTCCCAGCGGTCGAGGCGATTGCGCCATTGTGAGGCGTCGCCGATCTGGTCGACGTAGGCGGCCTGGCGCTTGGCCACTCGACCTTCCGGGGCCTCGCCGTCCGCGTCGGGGATGTACTGGGCCTCGATGCCGAGCTTCAGGTTGCGAAGCGCCTCGCTGCGAAGCTGAGAAACGCGGGACTCGGTGACACCGAGGAAACGTGCCAGTTCGCGTGAGGTCTTGCCTTCCAGGAAATAGCCGACGATCACCAGACGCTGACGTTCGGGGAGCAGCTTGACCGCGTCCCGCAGATAGTTGTGCAGCTCGCGGGTTTCAAGTTCCTCGGAGGGCTCGACCGCATTCTCATCGCTAAGAATGTCGACCAGAGTAAGATCCTCGTCGGTGTCAGCGCTGGTCTCGTGGTCAAGGGCGAGCACAACCGAGCGGAATAGACGATCGCGCAGCCGGGCCAGCTCGTCCCGGCTGACACCGAGCGCTTTGGCCGTCTCGCCCAACTCGGGCAGGCGACCGAGCTCGCTGGCCAATTGCTGTTCGGCCGCCTCAAGGCGCCGGGCCAGCAGCCTGACCGAGCGAGGGGCCCAGTCCGCGGCCCGGACCGAGTCGAGGATCGCTCCCCGAATGCGCTGGGCCGCAAATCGTTCGAAAGGTACACCGCGCGTTTCGTCGTAACGTCGAGCCGCTTCCACCAGACCGAGGGCGCCGGCTCGGGCCAGCTCCTCGCGGTCAACGTGGCGGGGAAAGTGTACGGCCACCTGGTACACCACGTGCTTGACCAGGGGGAGGTTCGCCTCGATGCGAGCGTTGAGCTCCTCCTGACTGATCCCCGGTACTGGAGTTGTGTCACCCATTTGTCGTGTTCACCCTTCGGTAGTCCTCCGTGACAAAAAGGGTTCTCGACACAACCGGCGGGAACCTTTAGGGAAAAATCCGAAAAGGTGTCCAGTACAGATTTCGACCAAATCCTCGCTGGACTTGAGCAGACAGGTCCGACTGATCTATAGAGCGATGTCTGTGTGGGTGCTTTCGCCCTAGGCTCCAACGCCTTCAAAGACCGAGATCGGTACTCCTCGGCCATGGACCGCCCGCAGCACCTCACCGACATCAGGCCATTCACACAGACCAGTGGCTCCCGCGGGGGCCTTCCCGTCAACGGCCCGTAGGGCAACAACGGCCGCCACGGCGGCGGCCACCGACGAGGGAAATGCCGCCACCGCGTAGATGATTGTCTCCACCGATCCATCACGCCATCCCCGAACCTCGGCCCGAACCGCTCCCGGGCCTCCGTCGTCATGCGGCTCGCGCATCATGGGAAGTCGGGCGGTCAACCGATCTCTTCGGGTTGCCGACACCCTGGCCGACAGCCGTTTGGCGTTGGGATACTGGCGGTGGAGCAGGATGGGGCTTGGCAGCGCCCCCCGGTAGCAGTCACGGGCACCGATGGGGTCGGGGAACCAGGCCAGGTCGCGGCCCGAGCCACCGGCTCGGAACTCCCAGCCGTCACCGACCCAGTCGCGCCCCGGTCGCTTGAGGGCGAGGTGATGCTGCCGGGCGCAGGCCGGTCCGGCGGTGCCTGCCTTGGCGATGCTAACCGCATCGACCTGATCGAGCTGGTCTCCAGCATGGCGGGCCAACAGACAGCCGAGCCCCGGCGCCATGCCGGCGCCGACCACCATCGACACCCCCCGATCGCGGGCCACCGGGTCAAGTCGCAGTAGCTCGACGACGTCCTCGGGCGAGTCGGAGATCGACACAACATGGCTACCGGCTTCCAGCAGCTCGCGGGCCATGAGGGCCTGCTTGCCGCACGGGGTGGCCAGGATGACCGCCGCCGGTGGCTCCCCGCCCAGCGGCGGAGCGAACTCGGCTCCGCGAGCAACGAGTCCTGCCACCTGCCGCTCGGCGTCGGGGTTGATGTCGTGGAGGCGGAGCCGGTCGACCCCCAGTTCTATCAGGTGACGAATGACGTTGGCTCCGGTGGTCCCGATCCCGGCAACGGCGACCGTCATCTGAGTTCGGATTCGTCGAGATCCCGCCATCCGCCTGACTGCGGTGCCACTCCCCCACGGCCCCGGAGCCGAAACAGTGTGGCGATGAGACCGGTCAGTCCCAGGGCGGCAACAACCCGCCGAACAAGCGTGAGCATGATGCCATCCTAGATGGCCTCTGTTGTGGTTAGGGTATGGATCATGAACGACTGGAACAGACAGATCATCGAGGAGTTTCGGGCCAACGCCGGCAAGGTCGGTTCATTCGGCGATGCGCCGATGGTGATCCTGAGCACGATCGGAGCCAAGACGGGACAGCTCCGTGAGATCCCGCTGGTGGCGCTGGTTGACGGCGATCGCCTGTACGTGTTCGCCTCGAGGGCCGGATCCCCCAAGAACCCGGACTGGTACTACAACCTGAAGGCCAATCCGGAGATCGTGGTCGAGCAAGGTGACGAGTCCTTCCGGGCCCGAGTCGAGGAGCTTCCCGAAGCCGAGGGCCAGGAAAAGCTTCGACAGCAGGCGGGCCTGATGCCGCAGTTCGGCGAGTACGTAGAGCTGGCCGCCCCTCGGGTCATCCCGACCTTCTCGATCACCCGGTTGTAGCCCGAGCGAAACTCGAGCGGCCCCGGTGATAGTGCCAGGCAAGCCCGGTGGCAGTTTCCGGGCCAGGGTCCTACGGTGGGTCGATGCAGCTTTCCATGTGGATCCACAATCGCTCGGACTGGGACGAGATCGCCGATTTGGCCCGGCTGGCCGATGACGATCTGAACTGGACGTCGATCTGGTTCGCCGACCACTACATGCCGGACAGCGAAGACGGCGAACCGCTCCCCGGCGACACCCACGAGGCCTGGTCCATCCTGGCCGGCCTGGCCGCCGTCACCCGGCGGATTCGGCTCGGTCCGCTGGTCTCCCCGACCTCCGTTCATCATCCAGCGCTTCTGGCCAATCGGGCCGCCACCATCGACCATCTGTCGTCCGGCCGATTCGTGCTCGGACTCGGGGCGGGCTGGCAGGTCAACGAACACAACGCCTACGGCATCCATCTCGAGGCGCCGAAGGTTCGGGTTGATCGGTTCGAGGAGGCGATCCAGGTCGTCCGGTCGCTGCTGGACAACGAGCGAACCGACTTCAACGGCACCTACTTTCAATTCACCGACGCCCCCTGTGAGCCCCACCCGGTTCAGGATCGTCTCCCGATTCTCGTCGGGACAAACGGATCCCGCATGTTGCGGATCACCGCCCGGTGGGCTCAGGAGTGGAACACGTGGGGAGCCCCCGAGTTGGCCGCGAGCCAGCGGGCCCGGTTTGCGAAAGCCTGCGAGCAGGTCGGCACCGATCCGGGCACGAAGCGAACGTCGGCCCAGGCCCTGGTCTTCATGAGCGACGACGAAGAGACGCTGGCCCGCCGCCGGGAGAAGGTGGACCTGGCCCGGGCCGTGGTCGGCACTCCGGCCCAACTGGTGGAGGAGCTCGGGGCCTACGCCGACGCCGGATTCGACGAGTTCATCGTGTTGGGGGCAACGCTCGGGAAATCGGTGGCCGAACGCCGCGAGTCCTACGAGCGGTTTTCGAGCGAGGTCGCCGCCGCTCTCTAGGAGGTTTGCCGATAACCGAGTTCATCGGCTTCGGCCAGACAGACCTCGGCGGGCTTGATGCCTTCGGAGGTGTGAGCCACCCGGAGGCAGGCCGCGGCCGAGGCCACGGCCAGCCGGAGCGACGCTTCAATCGACCAATCTTCGTGAACGCCATACAGGACGCCCGCAGCGAAGGCGTCGCCCGCCCCGACCGCGCTTCGGACTTCGGCGGCCGGGACCCGAACCGATCCCTGGCGATACACCGTGCCGTCGGCCGTGGCGGCCACGCACCCGGCCGGGAAGTGAATGACGGCCATGGTCGATACGCCCTGGCCGACCAGGCGGCGGGCCATTTCGTCCAGGGTGGCCCAGTCAACCGGACCGTCGGCGGAGGGGGTGGGGCGACTCAGCCCGGTGAGGGCCCCGGCTTCCAGCTCGTTGATTATGAGGCTGTCAAGATGGGGAAGGCAGGGTGGTACCAACTCCATCGTGCGCTCAACCGGAATGTCCACCAACTCCATGTTCGTGTGAAGGCCGGCTTCCCGGCCCCGCTCGAGGAGTGCCGACCAGCCGTTGCCGGCGCCCGCAGCCGTTGGAGTATCCATCAGTGCGAGCGTGCCAGGGGCGCCGGCGTGGAGGATCTTGGCCCCGGCATCCTCGAATTCGATGGTGGTTGCATCAAAGTGGTCGTTGGTGCCGGCGTAGTAGAACATGGTCCGTCGACCGCCGTCCCGCTCCAGCATCACGTCGGTGAACGAGGTGGCCCTCTCCGGGAGTATTTGCAGCCCGGATGCGTCGATGCCCCGCCGCTCGCATTCGGCCCTGATGTAATCACCGTGGGGGTCCTGGCCGATGGCGCCGAAGAGCAGCCTGGGGAACGGGGCCTCGAGCTGGGCCAGGCCGACGACCATGTTCAGCGCCGGACCGCCCGTGCTCAACGACAGTTCGTCGATGAGGGCCATGCGATTGGGTTCGGGGTAGGCGTCGATCACCTTCCCCAAATCGACCACGACACAGCCGACACAGACTATTCCCGACCGCTCAGCCGTCATGGTCGCCACCCACCTCCTCGGATTCCGGGTGACGACCCAATCTAGCGCTCGCCGGGCTGGTGGTCAGGCCCTCATGGAGTCGTGATCGGTCAACTGAACTGGGTCTTTGGCTGTTCGAGAAGAACGCCGTCGACCTCGATGTCAACTTTTTCGTTGTAGAAGCAGACCAGCCCGGCGATGGGCTCGGACTCGGGCAACGGTGTGCGGTAGCCCCAGGCGATGTTCTCGTGTTTGCTGTCGCCGACGTTGGCCGTC
>JAOTYB010000141.1 GCA_029862065.1 Acidimicrobiia bacterium
CCACATCCTCGAACGGATTGAAGAGCAACTGGTCGATGAACGACGCCATCTCGTATGCGCTGCCGTCGGTGATGACGAACGGGTCCCAGTATTTGTTTTCGAAGGACGCGCTAAAGGGCGAATCATCCGCCCGCCTCCCCTCGACCATCCACTCCACCGTGCTGCTCCCCGGGCTGAAGCCGGTTCCTCGCACGTAGTCGAGGTTGGTGATGAGATGGGAGGCGGCCGTCCAACCCAGACTGAAGAACGGGTCGTCGGTCAGGTAGGCGTCCGTTCTCCCTAGCCGGGATGTGCCGTATTCAGCGAACTCCACCGAGCTCGTGATCGGCACCGATGAGGGAGTCTGGCCGGCGGTGCCCCGGATGGCGGCGTTGCCGTCGAAGTCGATCAAGCCGGTCGACTCACCCAGGGTGACGACTTTGAAGTTGCGAAACCCGGTCGAATCCTCGATCACCGTCACGACGTCGGCCTCGTTCATGCTCATCGTCACCGCACCCGTCCAGAAGAACGGGTGCCCCCAGCCAATCACGGTTGACCCGTCGCAATAGGTGGCCGTTCCGGTGCCGTAGGCGAAACTGTCGCCTTCGCTCAACACCGCGCTCATCGATTCACCCGGCAAGATCACTCCAGGTGAGCCCATGTCCGATCCGCCCGGGCTCGAGCCGGTGGCCGGATAGAGCATGAAGGGCAACCCAAGCGCCCTCACTTCGGCTTGCAGGTCATCCATCAGTCGCGGGCTAACCCCTCCCACCCCCACCGGAACCGGCAGCGGGCGGGGCGAACCGAGTGGTCCGACTGAGGCTTCGATCATCTCGAGGGCACTTGATCCACCGGAGTCGATGGGCGGAAGCGCCGCGGACGGGTAACTCGCCGTAGCCAGCATGTCCCCGGCCGGGGTCAATCCGGCAACAAAGGAATTCCCGAAGAACCCGTAGGAAATCGCTCCGACCAGCTTCCCGTCGATGTACACGGGGGACCCGGAGAACCCGCCGGCGATACCACCGACCGCTTCCACTGCCGGCCCCGAGGCCTCGATCAGGATCATGTCGATGAGCGGGTAGATGGCCCCCGGCAAGACACCGAGGATCTCGATGTCGAACTCCGAAATGGTCCGGCCCTGGAGGGTTGTATACGCCTTACCGGTCATGCCGGCTCCAAGGTCACCCACGGCCATCACCGCGGGCGGGTCATCGCAGCTGGTCTGGAGCATTGCGGCCCCGCCGCCCCCTGTTGCCTGGGCGGGTTGCATGAAGGCAGCCAACAGCCATAGGGCTACCAGTACGGTCAGACGCGGACGCCAATAGATACCCATGATCCCCCTCCTCGTTAAGTCCTACCGTCGAACGTACAACCCGGGGGGTGAGGCCTCCAGAGGCGAAATGCTCTCTGTGACTGCTAGCTAGGTGCACTCCCGCTCGAAGAAGGCGGCTACGTTGTCGGCGGCCTGGTTGACCTCGTCGGTGTCCATGAGGGCTGCGGCGTCTTCCAACCGCTGCAGTTTCTCCTCATCGAGTGTCGCAAAGCTGGCCGGGTCCGTGAAGTCGAATTCGAGGTCTTCCAGCGTCTCGAAGAAGGTGCTGAACGCACCCGCGAAGACCCGCATGTCGTCTTTGATCTCACCTGGGGCCCGGTCGGCGAACTCCTGGAAATAGTCGGCGCTGAAGGCGATACCAGCCGCATTCGTACCGCCGCCGGTGAAAGCCGCCTGGGTGGCCGCTGCCGCGTCGGCCGCCCACTGCGCGAACTCGGGACATCTCTCAAGGGAGAAAGCTTCCCCGCTGGATCCGTCGCTGGTTGCCGGTGTCTGGGCGGTGGTTGTTGTGGCGTCGCTGCTGGTGGCCGAGGTTGGTGCTGCGGTGCTGCTGGCCCCGGAGTCGCTGTCCGAACCCCCGCATCCGACCAACACCATGGCGAGGACGGTGACAACTGCCAAAGAGCGCATAGGAACTCTCCCTTCTTTCTCCGCCCAGTAGATCACCGAGGCCGCGACGCCGTAACCGCCGAAGGTCCCAATTCAACGAGTTTCAGGGGCTGAGTGTGAACTCGTCAAACACCATGAGCTCGTGGTCGGCTCTCAGCCAGGGTTTTGGCCGGCGCTCGGTCGTAGTTGGGTGGACAGGAGGTGCTGGGGGGGGGCGATGAATAATTCTACGCTGATCAGTTGGAGGTTTTGTGAAGGGATTCTCAAGGTCTATGGGGATGGTGATCTCATCTGAGACGTACCCGGGCCGCCCAGGAGTGAGCGGACTGTACGCTTGGCCAATAGCCAAGAGGAGGGATCATGGTTGCGATCACCGAAGTGGAGATCATTGAGGGCCGAACCGTCTCTTTGACCTTCTCCGACGGTTCGAACCGGGTGGTTGATCTGACACCGCATCTGTGGGGACCCGTGTTTGATGCCATCGCCAGGGACGACGAGGTCTTTGCCCAGATTGCCGTCGACCCAGAGCTTGGAACGATCGGGTGGCCGAACGGGGCCCACTTCGACCCCGATGTCCTTCACGGTGACTATGAAGCCACTCAGCCCTGGAGGCAACCGCACTAGTCCGAAGACCGGCCGCACTGAATCAAAGGCTGGCGGTTGGTTGCCGGTGTAGTCCGGCTGACGCGGTTCGCCTTCATCAAGCTGCGCCGCAGTCTCTCAGCAACTCCCACCGGCAGCTTCGAGCAGGGCGCAGGCCAGGATGTCATAGCCGGCCTGGTTGGGATGGATGTCGGGGGGTGAATCCAGCATGTGGGTGGTGGCCGCGGTGGTATTCAGCATGGGGCTGAAGCCGTCGGCAACTACGACCCCATAAGCGGCGGCCACCGAGGCGGCGATCTCGTTGAAATCGTCGAGCACTTCGGTACTGTCGGCCTCCAGTCCGATGGCGGCCGAGAAGCCGAGCGAGAACGGGTTGTAGGCGCGCAGGAAGATGACAGTCGCATTGGGTGCTGCCCCGGTGATCTGCTCGAAGATGACCTCCATGTCCCGCCGGTAGCCGGTGAAGCTGCCTTCGATCCGAACCCGACAAGCGGGTGCGTCGAGCGAGGCGGCACAGTCGCCGGACCCCAGGTGACCGAGCAGATTGTTGGCCCCGATATCAATGGTGACGTAGGCGACCTCGGTGGATTCGAGGAAGGCCACCGCGTCGGCAAGTTGGCCGCCGCCGACGAGCGTCCCGGTCGTCTCGCCGGAGATTCCGAAATTACGGAGTCCGAGCGTGACATCGTCCAGCTGTTCGAGCTGGTTATGGAAACGAGAGACATATCCGTGGCGCGCGGCGGTGACGCCGACGTTGGCTGCCAGCGAGTCACCGATGGCAACGTAGAACGGTTCCGTACCGCTCGTGGCCCCAGCCGGGTCGTTGATGCGCCCGGGTCCGAGCCGCTCAGGGGGTGGAGTCGCGGCCCCGCTGAGTGCGGCGGCGTTGGCCGCCAGGCCGGCGAGCAGCGTCTCCGACGTGAGAACGTCGGTGCTCCGCTGTGTCCCGGTGACCACGACAAGGCCGCCCCCGATGTCGATTCCCTGTACCTCGGCTCCGGCCTCGGCCAGGGTCTCGTTGAGGTTGCCGACTTCTTCTACCAAGTCCTCGATGGCTCCTTCGGCCACCCCCGGAATACCGAAAAGGCCCAGATTCATCTCAACCAGCTCAACTACTATCTCGTCGGCTGTGAGGCGAGCGGTAAACGACCCCTCCGCACGTACGCCGCCACCTTTGAAATTGGCTTCGAATGCGACAACGCCCGGATCGCCGTTCTCTCCGTCGACGACCGTGAGCACGACCGACTGGAGCGGATTGTCTTCCTTGTCCTGGAGTGCGTCGAGCACATAGGCCGTCATCTCCGGGCCGGTCAGCTCCACCCGAAAGGCGGCGGCGTCGCCGACGGCATCGATCTTGGAATCGGCCGCTGACAGGGCGACCGGATCGGGCTGGTCAACCAGCCCGTCGGTGCTTCGCAGGGCGCTGATGACCTGAGCAAGCCCAACGCCGAATACCACGGTGCTGACTACAAAGATGAGGAATAGTCCTGCCAGCAGGCCCGCCGCTAGCCGCCGGGTGGTGAACATGCCGCCGATGGCGACAGCGATGACCAGCGCAAAGACGGCGACCGCCGGCCCGTCCCCAAGGGTGAAGAGCGCCAGTATGCCGGCCGCTACCGCCGCCAGCAGACCGACCAGAACGAGGCCGGCCTTGACTCCGAGGCCGGGTCGGCGGCTCGGTGGAACCGGCGGAGGCGCCATTGGCGGGGCTGCCGTCGTAGTCATCTCTCCTCTGTCGGCACCAATCAACGGCCCCGTGAGCGTTTGTCGTCGGCCATATCAGCCGCGGCGAGAACCCAGCAGTGGCTCTCCGGCACAGCCCAACGCTAGAGACCGGCCACAGTTAGTCGCCGTCCTCTCGGCGGCTCCGATTGGTGACGCATTTGTTCATGTCTACGTTCGTAGCGCTTCACATCCCCTTGTCACTGTGGGCCTACACGTTATCGAGAAGGAGGTCGCAGATGACACAGACAAGGACGATGGATTGCGATGGTCATGGGGCTGATGTTGCTGGCGTTCATGGTGCCGGCAACGGCCCAATCAAGCACGCGCACCCATTCTGTCACGATCACGAACTTGACCGATAGTCAGCCGTTCACTCCGCCGCTGTTGACGACGCACCGGGCGTCGGTGCAACTGTTCAATGGATTCCAGCCTGCTAGTGACGGATTGGTGCTTCATCGCTCCCCGGGGCACGACCTCCCGACCGATGACGCGTTGGTTTGTCGCCGGTCATGCGTCGTTTGAATAGGGTCGGACCTCAGTCGGCGTACTCCATCAGGTTGAACGCCGCTCCGTGCGGATCGGTTGCTACCGCGAACTTGCCGAGCTCGATGGTGGCCGTCGGCCGCAGCACGTGGCCGCCCAGCTCGAGCGCTCGCGTTTCGGCAGCCTCGCAATCGGCCACGGAGAAGTAGGGACCCCAGTGGGCGGGGGCTTCGGCCGGCACCAGGCCCGGCATCATCATCATTCCCGCCACGTCCTCGCCGGCCAGCTTGAACACCGTGTAGCGGGTGCCACCGGTGTCCGTCGTCTCGGCCTTCCAGCCGAAGACGGCGGCATAGAACGCTTCGGCTGCGGCCGGGTCGCGAGTGAGCAGCTCGGCCCACGACACCACCCCCGGCTCCTGTGAGTAGAAGGGTCCCTTAATCTCCGGTCCACCGAACAGCCCGAACATGGCTCCGGTCGGGTCGGCCACCACCGCGATGCGAGCATCACCGGGGATGTCGAACGGCTTCTCGAAGATCATGCCACCCGCTTCTTCGACGATACCGACACTCTCTTCGATGTCGACGGTGTAGAAGAACGTTGTCCACATCGCCGGATGGCCCTGCGTCTCAGGGCCCTGCTCCATC
>JAOTYB010000019.1 GCA_029862065.1 Acidimicrobiia bacterium
GTTCGCAGTCGGCGATCATCCCTTGCGGGGCCGACGTCTCCGCTCTGTCCCGAACGTCTTGAACCTCGACCACCTGCAGTCCTGGCGGCAGGTCTCCAAGGGCATCAAGCTTGCGGCCCCGCTCGACGGTTAGGCGCCGCACCCGGCCGGCGGCCAAAGCCGCGACCACCGCGTGAAGTCCTTCGACCCTAGAGCCGATGCCAGCGGGTGCCACCTGCTGCGTCCTCCACCACGATGCCTAACCCGGCGAGCTCGTCTCGCACCGAGTCTGAAAGGGCAAAATCCTTGTCGGCCCTGGCCCGGGTGCGTACCTCTACCAATCGATTGATCGTCTCTTGCGGTTCGGATGCCGGTTCAACCCCGAAACGGGCCGCCAGCTCATTCACCGCCGGCTCAAGATCGTCAGTGTTGACGGCCGGCTCCGACAGCCCGAGCACGCCAATGATCTCGTCGTAGGCAGCCACCCATGCGTCAACCGCCGACCCAGCGTCGAGCCGACTGTTGCCTTCCCTGACCAAATCGAAGAGCACCGAAACCGCTCCGGCCGTGTCGAAATCGTCGTCCATGAAGTGACGGAAGCGTTCCATTGCCTCGGCGTGGGGCTGGGACCCGGCCTCACCGCCCGATCGTCTGCGGAACGCCCACAACCGCTCAAGAGCCGAAACGGCGTCCTCGACCGCCTCGGCTGTGAAGTCGACCGGCCGGCGATAGTGAGTGCGCAGGTAGAAGAGGCGGATGGCCAGGGGTGGATACTGGGCAAGCGACTCGAGCAGATCGACGACCAGGCCCGTCGACTTCGCCATCTTCTGGCCACCGAGGTTGACCATCCCGTTGTGCAGCCAGTAGCGGGCGAAGGGGGCACCATATGCCGCCTCCGCCTGCGCGACCTCGTTCTCATGGTGCGGGAACACCAGGTCGGTCCCGCCGCCGTGGATGTCAAAGCCGTGCCCTAGGTATTTGCGGGCCATCGCCGAGCACTCGATATGCCAGCCGGGCCGTCCGCTCCCCCACGGTGAATCCCAATGAGGCTCTCCCGGCTTGGCGGCCTTCCACAGAGCGAAATCGAGGGGATCGCGCTTGTCTTCTCCCGGCTCAATCCGGGATCCGGAGATGAGGTCATCGATCTTGCGGCCGGACAGCTGCCCGTAGGCCTCGAAGGACCGCACCGAGAAGTACACATCACCGTTTGATGCCGGGTACGCATGATCGGCGGCAATGAGGTCCTGAATCAGCTCGATCATCTCGGCGATGTGCTCGGTGGCTTTCGGCTCGATGTCGGGTGGGCGGACGTTCAGGCGCCCGTAGGCAGTTCGGAACTGCTCGGCGGTTTCGGTGGCCACAGCCTTGGCGGTTGTTCCCCGCTCAGCAGCCGCCGCGATGATCTTGTCCTCCACGTCGGTGATGTTGACGACGTACGTGACGTCGAAGCCTCGCCATTCGAGATAGCGCCGGATGACGTCAAAGGCCACCGCGCTGCGACCGTGGCCGATATGGGGCGCCGACTGGACGGTCGGGCCGCACACGTAGATGCCAACCGAGCCCTCCTGGCGTGGAGCAAAGGGCTGCGATTCGCGGCCGAGCGAGTTGAAGACCTGCATGCCGGTCATGGTAGGTACTGTTGCCTCACATGCTGACCCTCGCTTCAGATCGTTTCCTGGTTTTCGGGCACCGCGGAGCCTCCGCCCACGCTCCCGAGAACACAGTGGCCGCGTTCCAGTTGGCAGCCGAGCAAGAGGCAGACGGTGTGGAGCTGGATGTGAGACGCACCGCAGACGGAGCGCTGGTCGTCCATCATGACGCTACCTTTCCCGGTCTTGGCCCCATCGTCGACCACACCGAGGCGGAACTCCGACGGCACGCACCTTCTCTGGCGACGTTTCCCGAGGCGATGGCGGCCTGCGAAGGGCTGATCGTCAACATCGAAATCAAGAACTCGCCTCTGGATCCAGATTTCGACCCCGACGACACAGTGGCAGCCGCCGTCGTGGCCTGGGTCGACGACTCCGGCTGGACCGATCGGGTGGTGATCTCGTCGTTCAACGCCGCCACAGTGGACTTCGTTCGCCGATCGAGTGGCACGATGGCTACCGGCCAGCTCATCGATGCGGGGGGCGACGCAGTTCGGCAGCTGCTGGCGGCCAACCAGCGGGGACACCAGGCCCTCCATCCCCACATCACCTCGCTGATCGACACTCAGGAGTTGGCGGCAATTGCCAACGGTCTCGACATGTGGCTCCTGGCGTGGACAGTGGACGATCCCGACACCATCCGCTCTTTACGTGATGCCGGTATCACCGGTGTCATCACCAACGATCCGGCCAGAGCAGTCGCCGCCCTCGCCTAGCCGCCGACTGTGGCACTCACTACTGCGGTAGCTGCCAGGCCCTCATCAGCACCGATGGCACCCAACCCATCAGTCGTGGTTGCCTTAACCGCAACCGCTGTCGGATCGATCCCGAGCGCTCTGGCCAGGTTCTCCTGCATGGCCGCCCGATGCGGCGCCACCCGCACGCTCTCGGCGATCACGGTGACGTCCAGGAAAGTGACTGTGGCTTCGGGACACATCTCGACCACCCGACCAAGCAAATCCATACTGTCGGCATCCTCCCACTGCGGATCACCCGACGGAAAGTGCATCCCCAGATCGCCCTTCCCACAGACAGCCAGGAGGGCGTCGGCCACGGCATGAGCTACCACGTCGCCGTCGGAGGTGGCGAGCACCCCTCGAGAGGTGTCGACCACCACGCCGGCCAGGCGGACCGGGGGCGCACCCCCGAACCGGTGAGTATCGAACCCCCAGCTAGCTCGCATGGATGGCCTCAACCAACCGCAGGTCGGCCGGCACGGTGACCTTCACGTTGGTGACCTCACCCTCAACCATCACTACCGCTCCGCCAATGGCGGCCACCAACTCTGCGTCGTCGGCAGCGTCGCCCTCCACCGAAGCATGAGCCTCTCCCAGGACGGTTGCCTGAAAGCCCTGCGGGGTCTGCACCGACACCAGGTCATCCCGCGGGACCGCCGCCACGATGTGCACCCCATCGATGCGTTTGGTGGCGTCCCGGACGGGGATGGCAGGCACAACACCCGCGATGTCACCCATCTTGAGTCGCTCGACGACACGGCGAACCAGCGCAGGCGAAGCGAGGGGACGGGCGGCATCGTGGACGAGCACGAACCGGACAGTCGCCGGGACCGCGGATAGGCCGGCCGCCACTGAGTCGCGACGCCGGTCGCCGGCGGCGACGGCCCCGTCCATATCACCCACAAGCACGACGTCAGAAATGCCGCCCTCGACAAGGGACCGGCGGGCCCATTCCCACAAAGGTTCTCCACCCAGGAGCTCGTGCTGCTTTGGTCCGCCAAATCGGTCGCCGCGGCCGCCCGCCACCACGATGCCCCAGGTGTCAGTCATGCAGCCATTCGGCCGAAAAGCATGCGCCCCATTTGGGTGCGGACGGCATTGGAAACCTGCACGGTGACAACCTGGCCGACCGCCCTGCCTGCCTGTTCGATTACCACCATGGTGCCGTCGTCGAGATAGCCGACTCCCTGTCCTGGCTCGGAGCCTACCTTCTCGATGGTCACGTCGATCAGGTCACCGGCACCGGCCTGAGGCCGGAGCGACTCGGCGATGGAGTGGGGGTTGAGCACCGCCACTCCCCGCACGCCGGCTGCCACGGCCAGGTTGTGGTCGGTTGTGACGAGGGTGGCCCCGCTGCGTTCGGCAATGGCGATGAGCTTGGAATCGACCTCAGGGAACTCCGGCACACTCTCTTCGAGGATCGCCAGTTCAATCCCGGCCACATCGCGTAACGACTCGAGGACATCGAGACCCCGCCGGCCACGTCGACGCCGGTTGGCATCGCTGGAATCTGCGATCCCCTGCAGCTCATCGACAACGAAGGCGGGGACCCAGTGACGGCCACGGGCCAGGCCGTTACGTGCCAGATCGAGAATTCGTCCGTCGATGGCGGCAGATGAGTCCATCAGGAAGGATTTCGGATCGGAGTCGAGCCGATGAGCGGCCAGCGGCTTACGCGGGCTGAGGCCCACAGATGCCAGGAGCTCGTCGGCCCGGGCCGAGAACACCGTGCCGGAGAAAGAAGCGACGAGCAGAACCACCAGTGACGCCAGCGGCCAACCAACCTCCGGAGGCATGAGCCACACGATCGGCAGCCCAAGCGAGAGGCCAATGAGAATCCCCAGCCCCACGCCAAAGGCGCCGGCGAACAATTGAGGCCCGCTGAACCGCGGGACGATGACGGACGGCGCAACGTCAAGGGCACGGCGGACCAGGCGGCCAAAGGCACCTCCGAAAACGTATCCCAGCCCGGCACCGATGATGGCGCCGACGACCGACGAGTTCTCACCGATCTTGGAGCCGATCATGAACCCGGCCGCGGTGGCGGTGAGAGTGACGAGCAGGCGGGTGGCTTCAACCATCATGGTTGAGTCACTCCTCGTCTGGTATCTCCACTTTGGGGAGGGCCCGGAGAATGCGCTTCTCCGTCTCGTCCTCGTCCAGATTGAGAGCGAAGCGCAGTTCGCTGTTGAGGATGAGATGGGCCTTGGAGAGCATCCGCTTGAGCGCGGGTGAGATGCCCTTCAGCTGTTGGGCGTAGGTGAGGTCGCGGACGACCTCGGCGACCTGGTAGATGTCGCCGCTGTTGATCTTCTCGGTGAGTACCTTGTACCAACGGCTCCAATTGCTGCCTGCCTCTTGTGGCTCGTCCCTGAACACTGCGAACACCTTCTTGGCCGCGTTCTTGGAGATGACGGGGCGCACCCCGAGCTCCGACGCGCGGTGAACGGGCACTCGCACGATCAGCTGATCGGTGGCTACTTCGAGCACGAAGTAATCCACCTTCTTCCCATCGACAGGTTGCTTCTCCTTCTTGACAATGATCGCTGCCCCGTGATGGGGGTACACCACCTTGTCTTTCACCTTGAATTTGGAAGGTTTTGGTGGAGTAGGTGCCGGGGGGGGTGCCGGGGCGACCGGGGTTTTCTTGGCCGGCGCCTTCTTCTTGGCCGGAGCCTTCTTCTTAGCCGGGGCCTTTCTCTTGGCCGCCGCCTTCTTGGCCGGAGCCTTCTTCTTGGCCGGGGCCTTTCTCTTGGCCGCCGCCTTCTTGGCCGGAGCCTTCTTCTTGGCCGCGGGCTTTCGAGGTGATTTGCGAGTGGTCATCGGCTCGAGAGCATACAGCGGCTAAGCGCCGTGGTTGTGTGGGACGAGACCGGCATCCTGGCGGAGCTGCTCGAAGTAGGACCTAAGCTGCTGTGCCCGCCCGCGTCCCACCCCTTCTACTCGACCGAGTCGCTCGGCCGAAGCGTCCATCATGCGCGAGAGGCTCTTGAAGTGGGCAACCAGACCCTCTTTGACCGCGGCGGGGAGGCCCGGTAGGCCGCTGAGGATGCGATAGCCGGACGGTTTGGCAATCGCATCGAGATCCTTGAACCCAAACACTGCTGCCACCGCTTCCGGGTCGTGCACATCACCCATCGTCAGGTGCGAGAGGTCGTCAAGCGTGCGCAGGCGCCGCCGGGCGGAGGCATAATCGGCGATCACGAGTTCGGCCAACTCAGGTACACCCTGCAGGAGGTCGGTGGCCTGGAAGCGGATCAGGGTTCCCTCGTCGCCCAGGGCCACGGTGAGATCGTCAACATCAGAGCCGAGCCGATGGATGATTTCAGCCCGTTGGATAATCGACACCGCCGAGCGAAAGGTGGCCTCTCCCTCCAGCTCCTGGCGAGTCACCAGCTCCTCTGCAAGGTCGAGCCGCCGCCGCGAGCGGTCGAGACTCTGGACCATCTGATTGGCACGCGGAAGAACGGTGATAGGGCTCTCGAGCTCCTGGCGGCCTTCACCGGTGAAAACGACCGCGATTTTTCGGCCCTCCGATACCGAGACCACCGGCTTGCCGGTCTGAATGGCCATCCGCTCCGCAGTCCGGTGCCGGGTGCCCGTCTCACTCGTGGCGATCGATGCGTCGGGTATGAGGTGAACGTTGGCACGAAGGATGCGCTCGGCGCTCTCGTCCAGGACAATCGCCCCATCCATCTTGGCCAACTCCGCCAGGCGTTGCTCGGAGAAGCGGGTGTCCCGGAGCAAGAACCCGCCAGTACACAGCTCGTCAACCGCGTTCCCACCACCGAGAACCACCAGCGCTCCGGACCCATGCTGGATGATGCGGTCGATCCCGTTGCGCAGCTCAGTACCGGGAGCCAACCGCCGCAGGGCTGTGAGGAGGGACGGAGGCATGTGAGTGGCCATGGATTCCCGAGGCTACTACACGTCCCTCGACCGTCGTTAAGCCTGCAGCGTCCATCATCGATTCGATCCGATCGCGGCCTTTAACGGGCGCGAGCGGCTGCAACCCGGCCCGCAGCGACTCCTCGCGGCGGTGTTCGGCGGCCGAGACGGCCCGCACCTCGCCCGTCAGCCCCACCTCGCCCCAGGCCACAACCCTTCCCAGCGGTTGGTCGAGCAATGAAGACACCAGAGCCAGGGCCAAGGGCAGATCTGCTGCCGGCTCTCGAAGTCGGAGGCCTCCGGTGACGTTGACGTACACATCGAGACCCCCGAAGCCGAACCCGGCATGACGATCCAGGACCGCCAGTATTTGATGGACTCTGGCTATCTCGAGACCCTTGGCACTCCGGCGAGGCTGGGGAGTACCAGCAGTGGCGACCAGTGCCTGGATCTCGACCAATACCGACCGTCGCCCCTCCATGCCGGCGAAAGCGACCGTGCCGGCCACCGAGCCAGTCCAGTTGCCGAGCAACGGCTCGGTGACCTCCTTCATCCCGCCATCGGACATCTCGAACAGACCCACTTGATGGGTGGCGCCGAACCGATTCTTTTGGCTACGGAGAACCCGCAACCCGAGCTCGGCCTCGCCTTCCAGCGACAAGACGACGTCCACCAGATGCTCGAGCTGCTTGGGACCGGCCAGCGAACCGTCTTTCGTCACGTGGCCGACCAACACCACGGCAATTCCCGACTCCTTGGCGAATCTCACGAGCCGCTGAGCCGACTCGCGTACCTGATTGACCCCGCCCGACACCCCGGTGGCCTCAGCCGTGGTGACCGTCTGGATCGAGTCGACAATTAGCCCTGCCACCCCGCTCTCGCGGGCGTGGGCGATCATCCGGTCGACATCGGCCTCGGCCACCACCGAAACACCCAGGCATCCGAGGCGCTGTGCCCGCATCGCCACCTGATCGACTGACTCCTCGGCGGTGGCTACCAGTACTGGCCGGCCGGACGACGAGAGGGCCGAAGCCAGCTGGAGGAGCAACGTCGACTTGCCGATCCCCGGCTCACCCCCAACCAGAACCGACGACCCCCCGACCAGCCCACCACCGAGGACCCGGTCGAATTCGCCGATGCCGGACGGCATCCGCATCTCGGTGCCTGCCGCCACTATCGAGGGTTGAGCGAGATCTTCGGGCGGGGCCTCGAGCGGCTCGGACCGGCGACATTGGGGGCAGAAGCCCATCCACTTGGGAGAGCTGAACCCACAGCTGGTGCATCGATATGACATGTCCGCCACCGTACTGATGGGGTGAGACAGAAAACCGGCCCCCCTCAGGAGCGACAAAGCGCCGACCGTGCAAGAATGGGTGACCCGCTCAACCACCGAGGAGCACACGTGGCCGATACGCCGGAAGAGTTCAACGACCTTTTTGAACCCGTCGCGACCGAACCCGTCGCCCGGCCCGCCCAGCAGGTGCCAACCGTTCCCTGCCCGTCGTGCGGTACCACCAACGAGGCCACCAGCCGCCACTGTGTCTCCTGTGGCGCTCGAGTGGCCCAGGGTCCGCTCCCGATGGCCCCTCAGCCGCTGGTCCGCAGCACGGCAGGCTCACGGGCCCTGATCGTTACCGCCGCAGTCATTGCCGTGGTCGCCATCATTGCGTTCTTCTACAACGCCTTCGTCGACGACGAGCCCTCCACCACCACGCTCGACGGCGCCAACACCAGCACGACTTCGACGAGCAGTACCACCGATACCGGACCACTGCCCGACACGGTTCAGCTAGCCGCCAACCGGGTGGTGCCCTCGGCCCAGCTGTCGGGCTTCCCGGCCGACAATCTCATCGACAGCGACCCGACGACCATGTGGCAGGTAGGTCAGGAAGGAGCCGGCGCCACCCTGACGTTCTTCTTTCCCGAGCCGGTGGCGCTGGAACGGATCGAGTTCAAGAACATCAGCGACGACGCCAAATTCCGCCAGAACTTCCGGGTGCGGGGGTTGCGCATCAGCCCCGACGACACCACCCGGCCGACCGTGGTGGAGCTGGCCAATACCCGGGACGTCCAGCCGGTGGCCATCCAGACCGAACTGACGAAGACGGTCCGCATTGAGGTGACGTCTACCTTCCCGGCGGAAGCCGTCGGCGATGCCCAGCCGTTCAAAGAGCTCGCCATCGAAGACATCCAGTTCTTCGGAACAGTCGCTAGCGGCGGCTAACCAACCCCTGCATCATTGCTTCACATAGGGTTGGCCGTCGGCGGCGGGCGGCCGGGCCCTCCCCACCAGACCGGCCACGACGATGATCGTGACGATGTACGGCGCCATCGCCAAGAACTCGGACGGAATGGGAGTGCCGAGGATCCCCAGTTTCTGCTGCAAGCTGCGAGCGAAACCGAACACCAGGGCGGCACCCAGCACGCCCGATGGGTTCCAACGCCCGAAGATCATGGCCGCCAGTCCGATGAATCCGACCCCGGCAGTCATGTTCTCCTCAAAACGACCTGTGGAACCAAGCGTCAGGAAGGCGCCGCCGAATCCGGCGATCATCCCGCCGAGAATGACGTTGAGATAGCGCGTCCGGAACACATTGATCCCGACGGTATCCGCTGCCTTGGGATGCTCACCGACCGACCGGGACCGCAATCCCCACCGCGTGTAATAGAGCCCAACCTGCAGGGCAACCACGAGCAGGAAGGTGGCGTAGACAAACAGGTTGTGCTTGAAGAAAAGGTTCCCGAGCACGGGTATGTCCTTCAATAGCGGAATCTCAATGACCGTGAACCGATCCGGTGAGTTGAGGTCCGGGTTCGGGCCGAGGACCCGTGTCGCCAGGAACGAAGTGAGACCGAGGGCGAAGATGTTGATGAACACTCCGGCGATGATCTGGTCGACCTGGTACTTGATGGCGAGCACGGCCAGCACCGCTCCCAGCAGGGCCCCGGTGAGGGTGGCGGCGATCAGCCCGGTCCACTGCCCGAAGGCCGACCCGACGATGGTCCCGACGAAGGCGGCGGATAGCAACTGGCCTTCGATCCCAATGTTGATGACCGCCACTCGCTCACACATCACTCCCGTGAGGCCGCCGAGCGTGACCGGTACCGAAAGCAGCACGGTTGAGGTGAGCATTCCGACCAGGCTGAATGATGTTCCGGCGGCCGCCCACGCCAGAAATGACAGAACGAAGAGGAGGAGCCCAATTCCCAGTACCAGGTTGCCGCGTTTGGCAAACCCACGGGTGAGCTGCACTCCTCCCAAGAAGGCCAGAATGGCTGCGACGATGTAGCCGACCAGTCGGGTGTTGACCGCCCATTCGACATCCTTGACCCGGTCTCGCGGCAGCGACAGCTTGAAGGTGGCATCGAGGTTCGAATCGACGCCCAACGCAAACGCCCACAGCACGAACAGGGCCAGGGCGAAATACACACCGCCAAGAATGCGGGCGCGTTTCTCCTCGGCCGTCAGCCGTACCTTGACGGCTCCGGCGGGGACGGTAACCGCGGTCATGACGCCCATCCCCTGGTGAGCTGCTCGGCAGCCTCACCCTCGCCCTTGATGCGATACATGGCTCGCACGAGCGCCGGGGCGGCAATGAACACAATGATGAGTGCCTGGATCACGACGACCAGATCAATCGGGATGAGCTCGGCGCCCTGCAACTGGCGGCCCCCGGCGGTAAGGGCGCCAAACAAGAGACCCGCCCATACGACTCCCACCGGGTGCGAGCGTCCCAACAGCGCAAGCGCGATCGCGTCGAAACCGATCTGGCCGCTGAATCCGCTCGACCCTTGATAGGGAGGCAGGCCCATGATCTGATTGGCGCCGCCGATTCCTGCCAGCGCTCCCGCCACAGCCATGACTCCCACGTAGAGCCAGACGACGTTCATGCCCGCGTATTTGGCGGCGTCGGGGTTGTACCCCACGGCGCGGAATTCGAAGCCGATCGACGACTTGTACAACAGCCAGTAGACGAAACCGGCCGCAGCCAGGGCGATCAGGAACCCCAGAGTCACCCGGTACGACGACCCGAGTATCCGGGGCAGCTGAGCGGTGGTTTCGATGGATTTGGAGATCGGATCGGCCCGGCCCGGCTGCTGAAAGATGGACGACTTGAGCAAGTAATCGACGAAAAACAGCGCAATGAAGTTGAGCATGATGGTGGTAATCACCTCATGGGCACCGGTGCGGGCCTTCAACAGACCGGAGATTCCTCCCCAGATGCCTCCGCCGATCACCGCACCAATCAGTGCCAGCGGAATGTGGAGGACGGTGGGCACGCTCAGCGTGAATCCGATGTAGAGGCCGACCATGCCGCCGGCCAGCATCTGGCCTTCGCCGCCGATATTGAAGAGCCCGGCTTGGAATCCGACTGCCACCGCCAACCCGGCCAGGATCAACGGAGTGGCGGCAAATAGCGTCTCGGACACGGCGTTGGCTGAACCAAGTGAGCCGTCGAACAGGGCCTTGTAAGAACGGCCTACCAGCGCCAAGGTGTCGGAGAAGGCCGCGCCCGGGTCTTCGCCCCACAGTTTCAGCAGGTCGGTGTCGCTGACAGCGATAATGAAGCCGCCGATGAGCAGGGCCGAGACCAGGGCCAGCGCCGGTACCAGCAGGGCCGATCGAATCCGGGAACCGACCCCGGTGATGTCGCGCCACACGGCTCCGCCGTCCGGCTTCTCCTCGGACGCCGGTGGCTGCGGTTCGCCCTGTGGTTCCATCGGCTCACTCATTCGCTCACTCCCACCCGCTCACCGGACTCGCCGCCCGCGTCCGGTTGATCTCCCCCGGAGCCGAGCATGAACAGACCGATCTCGGCATTGGTTGTCTGCTTTGGATCAAACTCGCCAACGATTCGTCCATCAAACATGACAAGGAGCCTGTCGGAGAGGGCCATGACCTCGTCGAGCTCTGAAGATACGATCAGCACAGCCGCCCCGTTGTCGCGCTCCTCGACGATGCGGCTGTGAATGTACTCGATCGACCCAACGTCGATGCCCCGGGTGGGCTGGGAGGCGATGACCAGCTTGACGTCGCGGTTGAACTCACGGGCGGCGATGACCTTTTGCTGATTCCCTCCCGACAGCGTCGAAAGGTCGACGTCGACGCTTGGCGTGCGCACGTCGTACTGCTCGACGAGCTCCACGGCCTGCTTGCGAGCCTCATCCCAGTCCATAACGACACCTTTGGAAAAGGGCGGGTCGTAGTACGAGTCGAGGATCATGTTCTCGGTGACGGTGAAGCTGAGGACCAGGCCGCTGCGCTGCCGATCCTCGGGCACGTGAGCGACCTGACGGCGATGGATCTCTCGAGGTGAGTCAAGGGTGACGTCTTCGCCGGAGAGAATCACCTGCCCCGCCAGTGGGGTACGCAGGCCGGTGATCGCCTCCACCAGTTCCGATTGGCCGTTTCCCTGTACTCCGGCGATTCCGACGATCTCCCCGGCATGGACCTTCATTGACAGTCCCTTTACCGCCACTGCACTCCGATCGTCCTGCACAACGAGGTCTTCCACCACCAGCACCGGTTCCTTCGGTTGCGCCTTGTCCTTACGGACAACAAGCTCAACCGGCCGACCGACCATCAGGGCCGCCAACTCGTTCTCGCTCGTGTCTGCCGGCACCACCTCGCCAACGGTCTTGCCGGCTCGCATCACCACAATGCGGTCGGCAATCTCCAGGGCCTCTTTCAACTTGTGGCTAATGAAGATGATGCCCTTGCCGGCTTCCTTGAGTGAGTTGATGATGGCGATGAGCTCATCGACCTCTTGAGGGGTGAGGACTGCGGTCGGCTCATCAAGCACCAGGAAGCGCGCCTCCCGGAACAGCACCTTGATGATCTCCACCCGCTGCTGAAGACCCACCGGGAGGTCCTCGATGAGGGCGTTGGGGTCGACTTCCAGGCCGTACTGCTCCGAGATCTCGCGGACTGATTGGGCCGCCCGTCGCCGGTTGATCCACCCGCCGGTGCCAACGGGCTCAACGCCGAGGATTACGTTCTCGGCCACCGTGAACACGGGAACGAGCATGAAGTGCTGATGGACCATGCCGATGCCGGCCGCGATCGACTCAGCCGGGGATCCGAGCACGAGGGGCTCACCGTCGACGAGGATTTCTCCCTTGTCGGCGGTGTAGAGCCCATACAGGATGTTCATGAGGGTGCTCTTGCCCGCACCGTTCTCGCCGAGAAGAGCGACGAGCTCACCCTCGCTCACCTTGAGGTCGACGTCGTCGTTGGCGAGAACGCCGGGAAACTGCTTCGTAATGCCTCGCAGTTCGAGCACTACCGCCAACCTTTCTCGTCCGCCTAAATCCTCGGCCAGCCTAGACACGCAGAACCCCCGCTGCAGCCGCAGCGGGGGTTCCTTGTCTGTTGGCGTTGGTGTCGGCTAGCCGCCGCTCACCGATTGGGTACCGGCGATGATCGCCGCCTGCAAGGCTTCGACTTCGGCCTTCGTCTCGCTCGAGACGATGCTGTCGAAGTTGTGGAATGGGGAGATCCCGACTCCGGCGTTGGACAGGAAGCCCCGGGTGTTGCCCGGGGTAAATGTCCCCTCGGCAGTCTGGCGAATGGAATCAGACACGCCGAGTGCCATCTTCTTCTCCACCGAGGTCAGCCACAGGTCGGCGTACTCCGGAGCGGAGATGAACTGGTCGGTATCGACGCCGATGAGGGCACCGAAGATGTCGCCGTCGGCGCCCATCCCGATGTCCTGCATGGCCGCACCTGCTCCGAGGTTGATCTGCCCACCCACGGGCATGATCACGTCGGCGCCTTCATCGAGCAGGCTCTGGGCGGTCGCCCGAGCGATGTCGAGATTGGTGAAGTCACCGGTGAACAGACCGGTGTCCGGATTAGCCGGGTCCCAACCGAGCACCCGCACGTTGTCGCCCTTCACGTCATTCCAATGCTGGACGCCGTAGAAGAAGCCGTCCATGAAAATGGACACGGTCGGGAAGTTGGCACCACCGAAGGTTCCAACCACCTTGGACTCCGATACCGAGGCAGCAACGTAGCCGGCCAGGAACGCAGCCTCGTCGGTCTGGTAGGTCAGCTCAATCGCGTTATCGAACGTCACATCGGTGATGGGATCGGTCGAGAAGTCGAAGAAATCAACGTCGACGATCGTCCAGTTGATGTCCGGGTTGGTCGGGGCGTTTTCCTGGGTGACGGCGTCGAGAGCGAACCCAACCGTGACCATGTGCTCACAACCTTGCGAGATCATCTGGTCGATATTGGGCTGCCAGTCGGCGTCCGTATCTGACTCCAGGAAGAACGAATCGGGCTCCGCCGTTGCGTAGCCGGCATCAATGGCATCCAATACGCCCTGCCAGGCAGTGGCGTTGAAGCTCTTGTCGTCGATGCCCGCCAGGTCGGTAACCAGACAGGTCTTCACCGGCGTTACGTCCATCGGCTCGACCGTGGTGGTCGTGTCGCCGCCGGCCGTGGTGGTTGTCGCGGCGGCGGTGGTGGTAGTCGTCTCCGCAGTGGTTACGGTCGTTTCCGAGTCACTGTCGCCGCAGCCTGCCGCTACAAGGGCAAGCACTGCAAACAGCAGGACAAATCGCTTGGTAAGTCTCATGGGGTCTGACTCCTCCTAAGTAAGTCAATCAAAAGAGAGGCAACTATGCCTCCTAAAAGGAGTCTAACTACGCCCGTGGTTACGGCTGAAGTTCAAGGTCATCTGACTGGATGAAGTCGATCCGGCCACAGAAATAAACGTCTGCGGTCCCCTCCTCACCGATGCCAGGCGGTCGGCGGCTAGCGACGGCCCGAAGGGCCGTGCCGCGGCACAAACTCGACTTCGACCTGCTCGCCTTCTTTCAGGTCGCTGTCACGCCGCACTCTGGCGTTGAGGGGGATGAAGTGACTCCCGTCACCGGTGGGCATGACCGAGGTGTCCCAGGTTGTTGAGCCGAGGGTGGCGGTTATCCCGATCAGGCTGCGCTCAGCCATCCACGACAGCTCGGCAATCACCGAATCCGGAACCCTCGGGTAGTGCCAGCCACCCTTTTGTGGAAACAGCTCAATGATTCCGGAGACCTGGTAGCTATCGCTGGTCGGCATTGGATGCCCTCCTACCGACGAGATACTGCGGGGACGCACGAGACAACACAGGAACGCGCTCCCACCCCTCCCCTTGCCCCTCCCACTTCGTGGGAGGGGTGGTGCCTATCCCTCGCTGTCGGCGAGCTCGACCGGGGGTGTGTCGGGGGTGTCGACGCCGCCGAAGAAGAGAACCTCGGGGTCTTCCGGATCGACATCAACCAACACGGTTGAGCCGGCGGCGAACTCATTGAAGAGGATCTTCTCAGCGAGGGTGTCTTCCAGCATCCGCTGGATGGAACGACGCAAGGGTCGGGCACCCAACTGCGGGTCGTAGCCCTTCTTAGCGAGGAGCTCCTTAGCGCTCTCCGACAAGACGATTTCGAGACCCTGGGATGCCAACTGCTCATGAATACGCTCGATGAACAGATCGACAATCTGTATCACTTCGTCCATCGTCAGTTCATGGAAGGCGATGACCTCGTCGATTCGATTGAGGAATTCGGGCCGGAAGTGCTTCTTGAGCGCATCGTTGACCTTTTCCTTCATCTTCTCGTAGCTGACCTGGTCGTCATCACTGCCGAACCCAATATTCTGGCGACGCAGATCGGCCGTTCCGAGGTTGGAGGTCATGATGATGACCGTGTTCTTGAAGTCGACGGTCCGACCCTGGGCGTCGGTGAGCCGACCATCCTCGAGAATCTGCAACAGCGTATTGAAGACGTCCGGATGGGCCTTCTCGATCTCGTCGAAGAGCACCACCGAGAACGGCTTGCGGCGGACCGCTTCGGTGAGCTGGCCACCCTCGTCGTAGCCGACGTATCCGGGGGGCGACCCGACGAGACGGCTGACCGTGTGCTTCTCCATGTACTCGGACATGTCGATCTGGATGAGGGCGTCCTCGTCACCAAATAGAAACTCGGCGAGCGCTTTGGCGGTCTCGGTCTTTCCAACACCCGAGGGGCCGAGGAAGATGAACGAACCGGCCGGACGCTTCGGGTCCTTGAGACCGGATCGGGTGCGCCGGATGGCCCGGCTGACAGCCGAGATGGCGTCCTCCTGGCCGATGATGCGGCCGTGGAGCTCTTCCTCCATCCGGAGGAGCTTCTGGGTCTCCTCTTCGGTGAGGCTCTGGACTGGAATTCCCGTCCACTGGGCGAGCACTTCGGCGATCTGCTCTTCGTCAATGGTGACGTCGAAGAGGGCACCGGCCTCGGTGTATTCGGTCTCGCGCGAGGTCCGCTCGTCGAGCAGCGTCCGTTCCTGGTCGCGCAGCTGAGCGGCCCGCTCGAACTGCTGAGTCTGGGCGGCCTCGAGCTTCTGGGTGCGGACTTCGGACAACTTGCCTTCGAGCTCTTCGAGCTCGGGCCCGAGTGCCTTGCGCTTCAGGCGCATGCGGCTGCCGGCCTCGTCGATGAGATCGATAGCTTTGTCGGGCAGGAAGCGATCCGAGATGTAGCGGTCCGCCAGGTTGGCGGCCGAAACCAATGACCCGTCGGTGAAGGTCACCTGATGGTGGATCTCGTAGCGGTCGCGCAGGCCCTTGAGGATGAGGATGGTCTCAGCCACCGATGGCTCATCGACCTGAACCGGCTGGAACCGGCGTTCGAGGGCGGAGTCTTTCTCCAGGTACTTGCGATACTCCTCGAGCGTCGTCGCCCCGATGGTCTGGAGCTCCCCCCGAGCCAGCATCGGCTTGAGGATGCTGGCCGCGTCGATGGCGCCTTCGGCGGCGCCGGCACCAACCAACGTGTGAATCTCGTCGATGAACAGAATGATGTCACCGCGGGTACGGATCTCTTTCAGCACCTTCTTGAGTCGTTCTTCGAAGTCGCCGCGATACCGGGACCCGGCCACCAACGCGCCCAGGTCGAGCGTGTAGAGCTGCTTGCCGGTGAGGGTGTCTGGCACTTCACCCGCCACGATTTGAAGCGCCAAACCTTCGACGATGGCCGTTTTGCCGACACCGGGTTCGCCAATGAGCACCGGGTTGTTCTTGGTCCGGCGGCTGAGCACCTGCATCACCCGCTGGATCTCATCGCTGCGGCCGATCACCGGATCGAGCTTGGATTCGCGGGCCAGCTGGGTGAGGTTGCGGCCGAATTGGTCGAGCACGGCCGAGCCGGTGCCGGATTGCTCCGAGCTGCTTCCTCGCTGTTGGCCGCGGCCCTGGGGGGCGCCACCAGATGGCTGGTCTTCCTGTTGCACGCCCGACAGCAGCTGAATGACCGTCTGGCGGACCTTGTGGAGATCGGCGCCGAGTTTCTGCAACACCTGGGCGGCAACTCCTTCGCCTTCACGAATGAGGCCGAGGAGGATGTGCTCGGTGCCGATGTAGTTGTGACCGAGCTGGAGAGCCTCGCGCAGCGAGAGCTCCAAGACCTTCTTGGCGCGGGGGGTGAAGGGAATGTGACCGCTCGGCGCTTGGGAGCCCTGGCCGATGATGTCGACGATCTGCTGTCGAACAGAGTCGAGACCGATGCCCATCGTTTCGAGTGCTCGGGCAGCAACGCCCTCGCCCTCATGGATCAATCCGAGGAGGATGTGCTCGGTGCCGATGTAGTTGTGATTGAGAAGGCGAGCTTCCTCTTGGGCCAGGACAACGACCCTGCGAGCCCTCTCGGTGAATCGCTCGAACACCTTTTCTTCCTTCCTCCTGCTTAGCCGGCGAGCCACTGAGCACGCCGTTCGCGGAGTATACCGCTGGCCCTTGTCTAGCTATCAGAGCCTTCTTACCGATACATTTAGAGTCAGTCGGCGTTATTGGGGCCGCCCTTTAATTGCTCGGGGAATGGGTAACGCAAACTGAGGCGAGGGTGTTCCCGGTACCCTCCCGCAAGGCGGGAGGGGCCAGGGGTGGGGTGAGAGCGCGTTCCTGTGCTCTCAAGCGACCCTGCAACGCAACGCTGCCCCCTTCCCGAAAGCCAACCCACACCTACACTGACTCATATGAACACCCCGTCGATAGAAGAGCTCGTCCCCCTGGCATCCGTGTGGGCACGGATGCAGTCGGTGGAATCCCGTCTCATCGAGGTCACCGACAGTTCAAACCAGTTCCTCACCAAGATCGCCCGCCACTATCTCACCGCCGGTGGCAAACGATTCCGTCCGCTGCTGGCCCAGCTGGCTGCCGAGCTTGGCCCGGTGCAGGACCACCGGGCGGTCGACGCCGGCGTGGCCGTCGAGCTCATCCATGTCGGCAGCCTCTACCACGACGATGTGATCGACGAGGCCGACAGTCGCCGAGGAAGCCCCTCGGCCAATCACAACTGGGACAACACCGTGGCCATCCTCGCCGGCGACTTCACCCTGGCTCGGGCTTCCGAGGTGGCAGCCACCAGCCTGGGACAGGAAGGTGTCATATTGCTGGCCCAGACCTACGCCCAGCTGTGTCAGGGCCAGGTGCTCGAGCTGCAACTGGCGGGAGACATCGTGCATTCGCCCGCCGACTACTACCGGGTGATCGAGGACAAGACGGCCAGCCTCATTCGCACTGCGGCTCGACTCGGGGCCATGGCCTCCAGGGCCAATGAATCGACCACCGAAGCGGTGAGCGCCTGGGCCTGGGACCTCGGGGTGGCGTTCCAGCTCATCGACGACGTCCTCGACCTGGTCGCCTCGAGCGACTTCCTCGGTAAGCCGGCCGGTTCCGACGTGGGTGAGGGCACGTTCACGTTGCCGGTCCTGACGGCGTTGGCCGACTCCCCGGGCGACGAGTTGCGCGAATTACTCGGGGTGGGCCGTCCCTACCCGGCTTCCACCGTCGAGCGGGTGCTGGAGATCGTGCGTAGCGGGGGCTACGTCGAGGTCGGCATTTCCGATGCCGAGCACCGGATTCGCCGGGCAGAGAAGACCCTCGATGAACTCCCCCTATCTGAGGCCCGAGAGGTCATGCGCGGGCTCGGCTCCTACCTCATGGGGCAGATCGACAGAGCTCGAGCGACTTAGCCGCCCGAGCAGCTACCAGTCGCCAGTCGCCAGTCCTCCGTGCGGCGTTCCGCCCGGTCACAGGGGTAACCACCCACTGTCGCTCCGGCCAAGCACCTCCGATCGTTGCCCCTGCGGGCGTTCGTGCCACCAGAGAGAAAACCGGCAGCTGGTAGCAGGTAGCTGGTAGCTGGTAGCCATGGCCTCGGTGGCTGGGAACCGCCGCAGCTCGTACAATCGCCTTGTGACAACACCCTCTGTCTTGTTCGATGAACCGGCCTGGCCCGACAGCGCCGGACGGCCGATCGCTTTTCTCCTAGACACGTCGAACCGGCTCGAGCTCGATCTGATCAACGACTGGATCCAACGCCTTCAACCGGCTGATGCGTACCCGGAGACTGCTGAGATACCCTCCTCCCGGCGACACCGTCGTCATCGCCGCCTCAGCCCGGTACTGCGGGCCACCCTCGGGCGCTCGGATGACCCTTTGCTGGTTCCCCTGCGCATCGTATGGCTGGCCGGCGAGCGTGGCGGGGTTCGGCGAGTCCGGCTGAGTGACTTGCTCATGACCGGAGACCCCCGTGACCCGGACCCGCTGCGGGCCAGGTGGATCCGAGCCCGTTTCCCGCAACGGGTCCGGCTGGTAGCCGGAGCACCTGCTCCTCTCAGCACCCTCCGCAGCACCTGGGCGGAAAACGATCAGATCGACGATTTCACCGAGTTCGTCGCCCATCGGGCCTGGCTGGCGTTGGAACGGGCCGAGCGGAACTTGCGCGGCAACCGCTACAAGGTCCCCAAATTCGTGGGCGAGGACATCGTCAATCGGCACGAGTTCCAGCAGCGAGTGATCGAGATCGGCCGGGCCGAGGGCAAGCCGGGCGATCGGACGCTCCGAAAGTCCCACCGGTATGTCAAGGAGATCGCGGCTACCCACAGCCCACTCGTCATAGACCTGGTCGCCAACGCCGTCCATTGGTTGTACAGCAAGACCTACACCGACATTGATTACAACCGCGACGAGCTCCAACAGATCTACGCACTCGGTCAGCAGGCACCCCTGGTGTTCCTCCCATCACACAAGTCCAATTTCGACCACCTGATTCTCCAATACCTCCTGTGGGAGAACGACTTCCCTCCCAACCACACCGCAGGCGGCATCAACATGAACTTCTTCCCGGTGGGACCGTTCTTGCGGCGGGCCGGCGTGTTCTTCATCCGCCGCAGCTTCAAGGACAACGATCTCTACAAAGCAGTGCTCCGGGCCTACATCGACTTCTTGCTAGAACGCCGCTTCCCCCTCGAGTGGTACATCGAAGGTGGGCGCTCACGCACCGGCAAGCTGCGCTCACCGCGGCTCGGAATGCTCAGCTACGTGGCCGACTCCTACCGGCGGGGAAAGACCGACGAGGTGTATCTCATCCCGACCTCCATTGCCTATGACCAGATCATCGACGTCGGCTCCTACGCCGCCGAACAGCGCGGGGAGTCCAAGGACACGGAAGGGGCCAGCTGGCTGGTGCGGACCATTCGCCACCTCAAATTGCGAGGCGGCAAGGTGCATTTGCGGTTCGGCGAGCCCATCTCGGTGGCCAAGGAAGTCTCGAGGGATGCCACGGCGGACAGCGGCTCGCTA
>JAOTYB010000020.1 GCA_029862065.1 Acidimicrobiia bacterium
ACGCCATCGACAACTTGCCACCCACCGGTTCGGTCAGCTGTGATGTCTCATCGACTTCCCAATGGTCGGGGAGGTTCTCGAGGTAGGTCTCAAGCAGCTGCCCGGTGTTGAGGCCCTTCCACCGCTGGCTGGTCGAGAGCAGGCCCACCCCAATGTTGACCGTGCCCCGGCCAAGCGGAAACGTCCAGCCGTACCCCGGAACGTTCTTTCCGTCCTTCTTGAGGTCGAGCAGGCTCTCCATCATGTCGTCGTCAGCCAGGGGGCTCGAGTAATAGGCCCGCAGCGCTAGCCCATAGGGCGCAGATCGATCCCGGCCGACGCCGAGTGGACGACCAAACCGGGACAACGCGCCGTCGGCTATCACCACCGTCCGGGGACGGATCACCTCGATATCGCCGTTGCTGGAGATCGCGACTCCAGCCAGACGCCCATCTTCTATCACCGGCGTGGCAGTCGATTTGTCCCTGACGACCGCGCCCTGCTTCTCCGCCAGGCGAACGACCTGCTCGTCGAGATCTGCCCGGCGGATAATGGCCCCCCACTTGGGATACACAGGGTGGTCTGGCCATTCCATCTCGATCATGGACCCCGCCCCATACGATCGGAGCCCGTTGATGCGATGGAGCTCGGGGACGTCGAAGTCGAACCCCAAAAGCTGCAGCTCGTGGATAGCCCGGGGGGTGAGGCCGTCCCCGCACGTCTTCTCCCGCGGGTATTCCTTCTTCTCTATGAGGGTGACCGAATGACCGGCCTCGGCAAGCCAATAGGCGGCAGCCGCCCCGGCCGGGCCGCCGCCGACTACTGCAACATCGGGTGAATAAGCCATAACGACCGAGAGGATAGAGAGTCGGGCGGGTCTACCTCCCTAGCCGACGATGAAGGCCGTACCCACCGATGCCAGAACCGCACCCACCCACGCCCCGCTCGCCGGACGCTCACGGGTGAACAGCCAAATGAGGGGCAGCTGGATAACCGGCGAGACCGACACCAGGACGCTGACAATGCCGGGGTCACCGTCGCTCAGGGCGATCAGCACGAGGGTCTTGCCGATCACCATCGCCACCGTTCCCGACACGAGAATGATTCCCCACATCTTCCATCCGATCCGGCCGGGATGCGGCATGCGAGCCCGCTTCTCAAAGTAGCCACGCAGGGCCACCAGGGCCAGCAACCCGACAACGGCTCGCACCGCCGCGGCCGCCCACGGGTCGAGGTCGGCGTCGAAAGCCGGGTCGGCCAAGAGCACGCCGCCCGCCTGGCCGGCTGCCCCCAGGAGACCGAAGCCGATCCCCACCCATAGGCTTCCCTTTATCTCTTCCCAATGGTGGGTCTGGCCCGAGCGGGTACCGAAGGCGATGGCCAAGGTGACTCCGGCCATTACCAATACAGATCCGAACAAAGCAGGCGCCGAAAACCGCTCGCCAAAGATGGCTGCGCTGAAGATGGCGGCCATCGGTGCATTGGCGGCAAACAGGATGCCCGTCCGGCGCGGTCCCAGCCGGGAGAAGGCTGTGAAGAGGGCGACGTCTCCCAGTGCCAGGCCTACAGCTCCGGACGCACCAAGCAGGATCAGCTCACGGCTGCCGAGCGTATCCCATCCCCCGATGGCCGTCGCAACCACCACGAGGGCAAACGCCACCCAGTACATCCGCAGGCGGGTGAAGCGCGGCCCTCCGAGGGCGGCAGTCGGCCCGGCCGCAATGAGCCCCCCGATGGCCCAGCTAAACGCCGCGCCGAGCGCGGCCACTTGATAACTCAACGAGCTCAGGATCGGCCTTTAGCCGGCGGCTTCGGCTTCGCCCTCGCCGAGGCAATCGGCAGTGGCCTCGGCCGCGTCCTGCCCGCCGAACGTGACGCGCTCAAACAGCACGACGGCGGCGATTTCTTCGGGGGAAAGGCCCGCATCGTAGGACTGCATGATCCCTCCACCGCCGACCGGCTTGTTGGAGGCTCCGTAGGTATCGCCCACCTCTTCTCGCCATCGTGCCGTACCGAGGGTGACCCATTGGATGTGGTCTACACAGGCCGGGAAGGTCTCAACCACCGAGCCACCCGCCAGGCCGGGCCCGGTGCCACCGCCACCGTCATTGCCATGGCAGCTCGAGCAGGCCGGCAGAGCCTCTACCGAATAAAGGGCCGCCCCCAGGGCAAGCGGGTTGCCTCCCCGCGAACCGAACTCACTCCCGTCACAGTTCTCGGCCACCCCGGTGACTGCATCGACGGCAAGGGCTCCACCGTCTCCACATCCCGGACCGGAGGCAAAGGTGGCCGCATAGAACAAGGCCACGATCGGCACCACCACGAAGCTGGCGGCCAGCCACCGGGGCAGCGATCGGCGCCGCGTCACTTTGAGCCCGGGGGCGCCGATCAAAGCCTCCTCTGGCTCCTCTTCTGGTTCGGGTTCGGGTTCGGGCTCCGGTTGAGGCGGCTCATCGGTCGCCTGCGGTGAAACGACTTCGACGTCCAGCTCGGGTGTGGGGGCAGCTGCGGTCACCGGGGCGGCAGCTTCGGACGCTGGCGCCGGAGCCTCAGCGGCAGGGGCGGAAGCAGCCGCCGCGCCGGCCTCCACGCCTGCCCAATCGGCAAGCACTTGCTCCGGGGCGACACCGGACGCGGCGGCCCGGGCTCGGGCCGAACGACCGACAAGGACCTCGGGGGCCGACAGGGCTTGGCTGGCGGCGGCCAGAAGTTCCGAGAAGTCCATTACTGCAAACTCACTACGTACTGGGCAAGCGCATCGAGCTCACCCTGGGAAAGGTAATCGTAGGAGGGCATCGACGACCAGCTGCGGTTCGCGCGGGGGTCTGACAAGTGACGGGTGACCCAATCCACATCTCCCGTTAGCGGTCGGCTGCCGGCGTGGGCGAGGTCCGGCCCGAGGCGGACCCTCCCGAGCAGTGCAGGCGAGCTGAGCGTGATGTCCTGTCGGACGGTCACCGGACCCAACCCGACATCGGTCACATTGGCACGGACCTGCTGCGTGTGGCAGTACACGCAGCCCTCCGAGATGTACACCTCCCGACCTTCGGCTACCAGAGCGGGGGTCAAGCCGAGGTCGCCCAGCACCGCGATCGCCTGGGGAGAGGGAGCGTCGTCGGCGAAGGCCTCGTAATCACGGGTGGTCAGAGCCCGGAAGCTGGGATCCTCGTCCGACGAATCGAGAGCCGGGATCAGCACGGTGGTGACAAAGGCCACGCCGAGAACGAGCACGGATGCCACGGCGACCTTGACGGGCGGGAAGGCGCCGGGCTCGTCGGAGGGCACTGCGGCAGATGGCTCTCCCACCGGTGATGTCCGCCAGTTCCGGCACGTCACGATGACCACGCCTACCCAGATGAAACCGGCTGCCAGCAGCACCCAGGCAATCCAGCGCACGGTATCAAAGCCGGCGAGCTCGGCAGTCGTGTTCACAAAGCCGTCGCCGAAGTTGAGGAACTCTCGAGAGCGGGGGGCCGAGGCCCAGGTGAAACCTGCCAGTAAGCCGCCCACCCACAGGGCGCCGACCAGAGCCGCCGACCCCAGCGGAAGAAGTCGGGCAGGCCCGGCGCTCATGCCCGTCAAGTGGGCGATGAGAGCAATAAGCCACAGGCTGCCCGCGCCAAGCACCACGATGACGAAGGTGGCCTCAGTCCAGGTGGTGAACTGCACCACCGAGCTCGACGAACGGAAGGCAAGGCCGAGCACCTGAACCACCAGCAAGGCGAAGAACGCCGTCCCGGCCAGGACCAGCCGGACCGGCGTCGAGGTGTGAGCGACCGTCCAGTCGATGGAGAGCAGCAGGTTGGCCACGGCCGCCATGACCGGGATGAGTACCGCGATGGCGAACACGATGGTGATCGTTTCCAGCCAGTCGGCGGCCGGACCGAAAGTCAGCGTATGGGCGCCCACCCAGGCGAATGAGCCGGCCACGGCCCAGAAGCTGACTGCAGCCAGGCGGACGCTGTAGAGGGGAGCATCGGTGAGTTTCGGTACCAGGTAATAGGCGATGCCGAGACCGGCCGGGACGACCCACAGGAACAGGACGCCCACTTCGGCGAAACGATTGGCCACCTCGAGGTCGGATCCTTGGAAGAAGGAAAGGGAACCGATGACGTACGAGAGCAGCAGCCACCACAGGGCGGCCACGAAGAACCACACAGATATATAGAGGTCGGGCTCGCGGTGGGCTATGGCGGTGCGGGTGACCACCCGGGTGACGCCGGCCAGGCCGACTATGAGAACGATGTCGGCGTAGAACGGAAACTCAAACAGCGGCAGCCCCTGATTGCCTCCAAACACCACACTCACCAGGCCAAGCAGCGTTCCTCCGGCGACGAGAATCAGCGAGAGCCGAGCGAGCCGTTCGTCAACGAGCGGCCCGCCGGTCAGCCGCGGCAGCAAGTAGTAGATGGCCCCGATCATGCCGATCGTCACCCAGCCAAACAACATCGATCCGGTGAACAACGGCTGCAAACGGCCATAACTGAGTGGTCCGGAATTGAGGACATTGGGCGCACTCAGCTGAATTGCCAGAAAGAGACCGGCCAGCGAGCCGACAACCAGGAACACAGCCGCTACGCGGAAATGGATTTGTGCCAGCGAGTCCGAAGTGCCGACGTCGAAGGCAGGCGCTTCGGCTACCGCTACGTCTACCGCTTCTGCGTCTGTCGTCAACCTCACTCCCCACCGGGTTGTGGCGAGGCTACTGCTCGCCCTGCCGCTGCGCGATTCTGGCCCGGGGCCTGGAGAAATCCAAGCCACCTGACCAGTGACTACCGTCCGAGCGTGCGCACCACCCCAGCCTTCACTCGTCTCGCCCTGGCGAGAGTCGGTGTTCTGGCAACCGTACGGCCGGACGGCAGGCCCCACGCGGTGCCCGTGGTGTATGCGATGGTTGACGACACGATCGTCACCGCCGTCGACCACAAACCCAAGTCGACCACCCGGCTCCAGCGCCTCGCCAACGTCCGCTCCAATCCGCAGGTCTCGCTACTCGCCCAGCACTACCGCGAGGATTGGACCGCGCTGTGGTGGGTGCGAGCGGACGGAAAGGGGACGGTCGTCGAGGCGGGGCCAACCCACGCCGGTGCGATCGAGGCACTCGTAGCCAAGTACGAGCAGTACCGGCGCCGGCCGCCGTCCGGCCCGGTCATCGTCATCGCCGTCGACCAAATCGCCGGGTGGGGTGACCTGCGGCCCGACGCTGAATGACAGGTGCCAGCCGGGAGCAGCAGCGCGGTAAAGTAGGCGCCGCCTTAACTCGGAGCATGGGGATTCGGCATTGACGGAGAACAGGCGAACACTCGTTGGCATCGGCGGACTGGCCGTCGGGCTCTTTACCGTGGCCATTGGCATTGCCATCGCCCACTTCACCAACCTCCCCGAAACGGATTCGCTCGACAACCTCATCTACCCGGACATCCCCCGCGAGTGGATATTCACCACCCTCGGCCAGCTCATCGCAGTCGGTGGCAGCCAGATGATGGTCGGCGGCGCAGTATTTGGCTGGCTGTGGGATCGGCCGCTCACCTGGGTGCGAGCCTCGGTCGGGGCCTTCGTCGCATGGTTTGAGCTCGTGCTGTTCTTCGGGATCATCCCGTCGGAGATGCTCAACCTGGCACAGGGGCCGCTGGAGTGGACCTCCCGGACAGCGTTCACCATTCCCAAATGGCTGGTGCTCAATAACGATGTCTCGGTGAGCTGGTTCACCATCAAGGACGCCCTGGTTGCCGGGTATTACACCAATGCGTTTGTCGTCCTCATCGTGGGCGTGTATATGGCCCAGGAGTGGATCAAGAAGCGGGACGACGCCACTCCGGTGGTTGAGCTATCCACCTGGGGCCGACCCCTTAGCAAAGGCAGCGCCTAGTGGCCGGGGAGATCTGGGAAACACCACCGTTTCGCGACGACTACCAGTTGGCAGTGGTGGACCCGGCCTACATCCAGCAGTCGGTGAGGCCCAAGCAGTTCCTTCACATCAACCAGGCCGAGTGCATCCTGTGCGAGGGATGCGTCGATATTTGCCCGTGGAAGTGCATCCACTACCTATCGATCGACGTCATCGACGAGGCCGTCAACGTCACCAATCCCGGTGACAAGGCTGAGAACCTCGGAGTCTTTATCGTCGACGAGGATGAGTGCACCCGATGTGCGCTGTGCATCGACCGATGCCCAACCGGAGTCATCACCCTCGGCAAATTTGGCGGCTCAGTCAGCGACCAGGCCGACCAGGCGGGCATACAGGCTCCGTGGGAAGTGGACACCGGCGACCGCGACTTCAAGAATGGCTATGCCTACGGGGTGAGATGGTGAGAAAGGGCAACCGTGACTGACGGAAACGGATCGGGAAATGGTGGCGGCTTGAAGCTACGCGAGCGGATGTCCGATGTTGGCACCCGGATACGGGAGAGCCAGACGTGGGGCAGCATCTTCCGACCAGGCTCCCCCTTCCGGGCCGGGTACTCGGACTCACCCCGCAACCGGTCGTACGTCGTCATGAACAACGTCCTCTATCACCTGCATCCGGTGAAGGTGAAGCGCCACGGAGTCCGGCTTTCGTACACCCTGTGCCTGGGCGGGCTGTCCTTCTTCCTGTTCATTCTGTTGACCGTGACCGGCATCTTCCTGATGTTCTATTACACCCCGTCGGCCGAGGCCGCCTATGCCGACACGGCAGCGCTGTCGACCAGCGTCACCTTCGGCGGCCTGGTGCGCAACCTCCACCGGTGGGGGGCTCATTTCATGGTGATAACTGTGTTCCTGCACATGAGCCGGGTGTTCTATCACGGTGCCTACAAGCCCCCGCGTGAGTTCAACTGGGTGATCGGCGTCATCCTCCTGCTCCTCACGCTCCTCCTGTCGTTCACCGGCTACCTGCTCCCCTGGGATCAGCTCGCCCTGTGGGCGGTGACAGTCGGAGGAGAGATGGCCGGGTTCACCCCCGTGTTTGGCGACCAGGTGACGTTCGCTTTGCTGGGCGGGGTTGAAATCAGTGGAGCCACGCTCCTGCGGTTCTACGTGCTCCATGTCCTGTTTCTTCCATTCATCATCGTCATCTTCATGGCCGTCCATTTCTGGCGGGTCCGCAAAGACGGCGGCATCTCCGGTCCCCTCTAGGTCAAGAGTCCTATGGCAGACATCCCAGACGAGTTACTCCGCAGATCGGCCGCAGCCCGTGCCGCAGCCGAGGGCGTCAGCGTGGAGGACATCCTTGCCCGCTGGAGCGGAGAGGCGCCGGCCCCGCAGGCTCCCCCGGCTGAGACGGCCGCGCCGGCCGCCACCGAAGTAACGCCGGCTCCGGCACCAGCGGCCGCCGCGCTTACGGTGGCCGAGTATGCCAAAGCGGCTGCTGAAGCCTCCGGCATGCCCGAGAAGCTCCTCATGCGCTCGGCGCAAGCCAAAGCCAAAGCCCAGGGGGTCCCGATCGAGAGTGTCCTCGCCGACATGGCCGGCCTGCCCGACCCCGGATCCGCCCCCGCACCGGCGGCCACCAGTCCGACGCCCCAAGCCGCTCCCGCGGCCGCCGCCGCGCTGTCAACCGAGCAATATGCCAAGGCGGCGGCCGAGGCCTCCGGCATGCCCGAGAAGCTTCTCATGCGCTCGGCGCAAGCCAAAGCCAAAGCCCAGGGGGTCCCGGTCGAGAGTGTCCTCGCCGACATGGCCGGCCTGCCCGACCCCGGATCCGCCCCCGCCCTCGCTCCCACCGGGACCAACGGCACCACCGCAGTGGCCACAGCCCCAGCTCCGGCACCGGCGGCCGTACCGGCCGGGCCGCCCGAGGGGGTACGCACCCAGCGACTCCTAACCGTCGTCCAGGCCGATGCCATCCAGCAAGTCAAAGCCGAACCCACCGACAAGGTCAACGTCTGGCCACACCTCCTGGCTGTCGAGTTCGTTGCGCTGCTGGTGGTGACGGCCGTGCTCATCGTGATCTCGGTGATCATCAACGCCCCGCTACTGGAAGCGGCCAACTTCAACCTGACGCCGAACCCCTCCAAGGCGCCGTGGTACTTCCTCGGCCTCCAGGAACTGCTGTCCTATTTCGACCCCATGATTGCCGGCGTGCTCATCCCCGGCTTGATCGGCCTGGTGGGCTTGATGGCTATCCCCTACATCGACCGCAATCCCTCGGTGCGTCCGGCCGATCGGAAACTAGCGATCATGATGTTCACCTTCTTCCTCATGGGAGCAGCCACGCTGGTCATCCTCGGATCGTTCTTCCGGGGCCCGGGGTTCAACTTCACGTATCCATGGAGCGACGGCGTCTTCTTTGACGACCTGAAGGACTGGTTGGAATGAGCATTGGACAAGCTGTCGCACTCGGAATCGCGTTGGTTGTTGTGCTGTCGGCGGCTGCCATTTTCACACTCGCCTACCGGAGAGAGGCCGAGACCAAGCAGGTGGGCACGCTCGACAAGGCGGCTCGCCGGCGCAGCCGCCGGGCGGCACCGGTGGTGGCGGCCACGGCTCCTGCCCTGGAGGAAGAAGTCGACCAGGTCGAGGAGACCGATACTTCCCCACCGGCCAAACAAGAGCCGATCGAGCTGAGTCCCGCCGAGTTTGGTGAGGCTCGCCGCCAATTCCTCAACCGGGCCACCGGTGCCTCCTTCGGCGCCTTCCTTGCCTTTTTTGGCATCACCTCACTCGCCTTCCTCTGGCCACGGCTCAAGGGCGGCTTCGGCGGAAAAGTCGACGCCGGCGACATCGCCGAAATCAAGGCGGCAATTTTCCAACCCGATGGTTCCATCGAGCCCTTTTACGTAGCCGAGGCCAAGACCTTCGTAGTGCCCTTCGATGAGAGCGTCATCTCCGAGACCGATTTTGATGGCATCGGGGTGGTGGTCGAGGGGCTCACCGGCCTCTTCCAGAAATGCGTTCACCTGGGATGCCGGGTTCCGTGGTGCGCTTCCTCACAGGGCTTCGAGTGTCCATGCCACGGCTCCAAATACAACGCGGCAGGTGAATACGAAGCCGGCCCGGCCCCGCGCAACCTCGACCGATTCGCCCTCGAAGCCGTCGACGGCCGCCTCGTCATCAACACCGGGTCGGCCCGCGATACGCCTCGCGCCAAGCGCAAGACCGTTCAGTACCCCCAGGGCGTGAACTGCCTATGAGCGTCGCATGAGCCTCGGTCCCGTTGCCGTCGCCATTGCCGTTGCCTTCCTGCTGGTCGGGCTTGCCTACTTGGCCAACAGTGGTCGGGGGGCCCGGCCCGGGCGAGAGATTCCCCCCAACCTCGCCCCATTCATGGTGGACGAAGACCTCGAGAACAAGCGCCTCAACAAGACGCTGACGGCAGCTCTGTTCTCGTCGGCCTTCCTGGCCATTGCCCTCCCCCTCTACTTCTTGACAGAGTCGGGCCGCCAGGCGGATTTCGTTGAGCTGTTCGAGGAAGAAGCGGTCCACATCGGCGAGGACATCTATCTCGAACAGGCACCCGATAATCCCGAAGGTTTCGGGTGCATCGCCTGCCACGGCGCCGAAGGGGTCGGCGGAGGCACCGACTTCGTCGATCCGCGCACCGGCGCCACCGTCACATGGGCCGCCCCGTCGCTCAACGACGTCCTTTACCGCTACACGGACGAGGAAGTCCGCTATTGGCTGATTTGGGGCCGGCCCGGATCGCCGATGCCGGCCTGGGGGGTGGAGGCGGGCGGACCCTTGAATGATCAGCAGCTCGACTTTGTCATCGAATACCTTCACTCCATCCAGATTCCCCAGGAGGAGGCCCTGGCGAACGTCGAAACTCGCGTCAACGAGGCCCTTGCGACCTTGTCGGGCGCCGAAGCCGCCATCACGACCGCCATCGCCGAGCAGGAGGCTGAGTTGTCGGCGCTCCTCAGCGCCCCGGACCGCCTCACCTGGGCAGACGACCTCGCCGGCGACCTCGAAGTGGTGCTCGCAGGCGCAGAGGCCGGGTTGGACAGCGACCTTGACGGGCTATCTGACGACGTGGAGACCCAGATCAACCGGATCTCCGAGTTGGCATTCGCCAACGTGGGCACCGACGCCACTCCGGCCACCCAATCGGCCGCCGACCGGTTGGTGCTCGAGCTGGATCACAAGAATGGATTCTCCACGGTCGACGTCATCGGCGAGGGCGTAGCGGACCGCGATGCAGCGATCGCACTGCTGGAGGAGATCCAGGCTCAAGCGACCGCACTGCGGCCGCTCTCTCTCAACAACGCTCCTCTGGTCGCAGCAGCTACCGACGCCGTCGCCAACCTCGAAATGTCACTGGCCGATGCCCGATTCGCTGTCGACTTCGACGAGGTGGCCACCGCCGGATTCGGCGGAGACGTGGCGGCCGCCGAGAGAGCGTACGGTCTGTACGCGGCGTACTGCGCTCGTTGTCATACGGCCGGATACTCGGCGGGACCGGCCGGAACCTTGGAGCCGGGCTCCGGAGCGCTCGGTCCGTCATTGCGCGACGGACGGTCGATCGTTCAATTCCCGGATGCCCAGGATCATTACGACTTCATCCTCAACGGCTCGGTCAACGGCCAGGCCTACGGCGTGAATGGCATCGGACGAGGATGGATGCCAGGCTTCGGGGCAGTGTTGAGCGAAGCCGATCTCCGCCTGATTGTTGACTTCGAGCGAAGCCTCCAATGATTGATATCACCCTTCCCGATAGCGTTCTCTTCCGAGGCCTCTTTGTCACCATCGGTTCCGTCCTGGTGTTCTATGGCAGCGTCTACCTGCTCGTCTACACCAACCTGGGTAAAAAGCTGGGGTTCCTGTTGGCAGGAACCGCTCTGTTTGGCTGGACCACACTCAACAGCCTCCTGTTTGTGATGTACGCTCCGCGCGGGCCCCGTCCCTCCATCATCGACGGCCTCAACTTCTTCGAGGTGCGAGTGATCGCCTTTGCCTTCATGGTCGGCTCCGCCATTCTCTTCACGATGTTCCTCGTTGCCTTGAACCGATTCGAGCAAGCGGACTCTGACACCGCCTGAGCCGCAATACACTGACAGAACGTGAAAGGCATACCCCCCGCCACCGTTCAGCGGCTTCCGATCTACCTTCGGTGCCTGACCGAATACGGAGAGCCGACCATCTCCTCTGAGCGGTTGGCTGAGCTAGCCCGTGTGAACTCAGCCAAGGTGCGGAAGGACCTTTCCTTCCTTGGCTCCTACGGCACCCGGGGTGTCGGATACGACGTCGATCACCTGGTTCACCAGGTGGGACGCGAGCTTGGCCTCACCGAAGACTGGGCCGTTTGCATCGTCGGGATGGGCAACCTGGGAAGTGCCCTCGCCCAATACGGCGGGTTCGGCCAACGGGGATTCGAGGTCCTCGGATTGTTTGACTCCGATCCAGCCAAGGTCGGCAAGAAGGTCGGCGGTCTCGTCATTGAGCCACTCACCAAGTTCGCCCGAGCGGTCAAGAGTCGCCGGCTATCCATCGGTGTAATCACGACTCCGGCCACCGGCGCCCAGGAGGTGGCAGACCGCATGGTGGAGGCCGGCATCACTTCCATCCTCAACTTCGCCCCGATTGTGCTCTCGGTGCCTGACGGCATCGACGTCCGACGCGTCGACCTATCGACCGAACTGCAAATCTGCAGCTTCTACCTTTCCAGATCCTCCGGAAAACGGGCGAGCTAGCTACACAACCCTGACCGAGGGCCTACGCTGAGAGGAACGGAAGGGTTGGATGATGGCCAACGAACGGTATGTGGAACTCGTCACCAAGGAGAACTGTCCGCTTTGTGAGTCGGGCGCCGAAACCTTGGTGCGGGCGACATCCAAGCACAACATCGCGATTCGAGAGATCGACATCCATTCAGACGACGACATCTACGACCGGTACTCGACCCGGGTACCGGTAGTACTCGCTCCTAACGGCTCGGTCATCGACGAAGGCAAGCTTTCACAAGCAAAACTGACCCCGGCACTGCTGCGGCTCAAGGTCTCCGGCTAGGCCCTTCGGGCCTAGCTTGGGAGTTTGGCGGAGCCAAACTCCAGGCTGTTTGCCGAGCACCCGCTACGTAACACCGTGGCGAAGCCTTCGGCTTCACCAACTCGGCCAAGGACCGACCTCTTGGCCATGCATGGCCCGGGTCCGCGATTGGGGCCGGAGCCACGAAGTGGCTCCAAGGAACGCGCAGCGTTCCCAGTCACCGGTTGGCGGTGGGCGGTCTGCTCGCCGTAGGCGCTCAGAATATCTGTACGAGTTTGACTAACGCTGAGACCACGATCACGAGCAATAAGCCGGCGATGACGAGGGTGGTGACCGGACGCATGGCTAGGCCTGCAGTACGACTTGGTGGCCCTCGGACAGGTTGAGTCGTTCGGCAGCGCTGCCCTCGCGGACGGCGATGGCGATCAGTCCATATGAGTCGAGGTGCAGCAGCGGCTGACCCGGCTCGACCTCCCCGTAGGCGGCCACCCATGGCAGCTCGTACTCAGTACCTCCGACCTGCAACGTGACCTCACCGCCGGGGGAAGCCCCCAGGGCCGTCAGGTCTTCGGCGGAGACATTGGTTTGGCAATTGCCGAACTGATCGAGCCACCACACCTCGCCCCGGATCCCCGCCCCCTCGGGTTCGACCAGAGGCAGAAGAAGCGGGGTCAACGAGTCGTTGGGCAGCGGGGGGCCGAGATCGGTGATGGCGGCTTGCTCGGCCGCCAGAACTGCCGCCGCCGGGCCGAAAACGTCGCGGCCGTCGAAGGTCGATCCACCAAGCGACGGGATGCGGAAGCGCTCATCTTCGAGCGTCACCACGGAGGAAGCGCCTCCCACCATCGCCACCGCCGGGGCGAGCACCCCATTGTCTGGTCCTACGAAATACCCCCACGGTGTCTCGGCTGCGATCGGGCGCCGGGTGGTTCCAACACCAGGGTCGACGACCACCAGGGCTACTCCCTCGGGCAGGTACTGGACGGCCCGCAGCAGAGCCAGGGCTCCCGCCCGGATGTTTCCCCGCGGCACCCCATGGGTGACGTCGATTACTCGCAACTGTGGCTCGATCCGGGCTACGACACCATGGACCACCCCGACGAACTCGTCGGTAAGGCCGAAATCGGAGAGAAACGAAATAGGGCGCATGGGCCGCGATCCTAGGCGGGTGCCGTCGGCTGCGACCTATCGGGTCGTGGCCGGATGAGCCCGGCAACGTAGAGAGTCTGCGCGGCCAGCGCCAGCACCCCGGCCGCCGCCAGTCCTCCTCCCGTGGGAATGGTGACTGCGGTCGGAATCAAGGCGCCGAACACCCATGCCAGCTGGAAGAGCGTCTCGGCCCGCACAAACGCCCGGCCCCGGTCGTCATGCGATACCGACCGCTGTAGAAGGCCGTCAAAGGCCAGCTTGGCCACGCCCCAGGCGAAGCCTCCGGCCGCCGCCAAGGCGGCTGCCGCCACCAGCCCGAACGCCTGAGCGGCGATGAATGCTGCTGCGGCCTCGATCGCGAGAGCTGCTACCACCATGGGTTCCTCCCGCAGGATGCGTTCCAGCCAGGCGGCCACCACCGCTCCCAAGAAATACCCGACCCCTGCCGCCCCCAATAGGAAAGTGAAGTCGAGCAGGCCCGCCTGCTCGTCTCGAAACGCGAAGGCCAGCAGGAACAACAAGAACCCATTGATGAACCGCACCCCGGCCGTCGCCAGCTGGGCAAGCCGCACCGACCTCGCCACTCGCAGAATGCCCCTGCGGATAGACCCAGTTTGTGGCTTGGGGGGAAAGGGGACTCCCTGGGCGGCAATCGTCGAAACCAGGAACGCCATCACAGACAACGCCAGGGCCACCCGGCTGCCGACGGACTCCGAGAGGGCTCCCAACCCAGTGGCCAGTCCGCCGCCCGCCACCGCTGCCGCCGTCCCGGCCACGACTCCGATCTTGGCCATGCGGGCGTTGGCAGCTACCAGCTCGTGAGCTCCCTCAAGGGTCACCGGCAGCAGCGAGTTGCGACTGATGCCGTGGACTCGGGAGAACACCAGCATGAAGAAGGCCAGCGGGAACAGGACGAAGTCGTTGGCCAGGTTGAAGATCATCGCCAGAGCCACTAATGCCCGCATAGCCGACGCCGCCCCTAACCCCCTCCGATAGGCGACGGGGAAGCGGGCGAACAGGCCACCCAGGAACGGTCCGATAACGGCAAAGGGAGCGAGGGTGACGGCCAGGTAGAGCACGACGTTGGACCGGGCCTCGCTCGGGTCCGGAGCCAGGAACAAGACATCGGCGAGGGCAACGGCCACCAGCGTGTCTCCGGCGGCGTTGAAGGCGTGGGTGAGGGCAAGTGCCCGGAATCGCGGGCCTTTTGCGGATAGGAACTCGTCGACTCGGTGGGCGACAGCCTTGGTGGTCTTCTTGGTAACTCGCCGGGCGGCGGCGCTCTTCTTCTCGGGCTCCACGTCCCTCACGCTACCGGGATCAGACCGGCTCATCCTCGGGCTCGGCATTTACGGCCCGCCGCTGCTCGGCTCTGGTGTACTCGACGATCTCCTCGAACAGCCGGTGAACCACCTTCGGGTCAAGCCCGAGGCGCTCGGCCTCGTCGCGAACGTCTGCCAAGAGATCAACTTCCCGATCGGGGGACCGCAGCGGCATGCCCTCTTGCACCTTGATGTGGGCAATCTCGACGGCCCGTTCGATCCGTCGCGCTAGCAGGCGCACAATCTCACGGTCGACCAGGTCGATGTCGGCGCGCAATCTGACAATTCCCAAGGCATGCATTAGCGCCAGGTACTCCTCGCGGCCGAGCTGGTGGGGGCCTTTGGTCAATGCCTCGTCGGGGCGCGGATGCACTTCAACCATCAAGCCGTCGGCTCCCGCCGCCCGTCCGGCCAATGCGAGCGGGGCGACGATTCCACTCGCACCTGAGGCGTGAGAGGGGTCGATGATGACGGGCAGATGGCTGAGCTGCTTGACCACCGGAACGGAGCTGATGTCGAGGGTGCTGGCGGTGCGAGTGTCAAAGGTACGAATGCCCTGCTCTCCGAGCACCACGTTCATGTTGCCCTCATTGAGGATGTACTCGGCAGCCATCAGCCACTCATCGATAGTCGCCGACGGCCCGCGCTTGAGCAGCACCGGCCTCTCGGACTGGCCGACTGCCCGCAAGAGGACGAAGTTCTGCATGCTCTGGGCGCCCACCTGAAGCATGTCTACGTACTCGGCCACGAGTGGCACATGGTCGGGTTCGGTCACCTCACTCACCACTGGTAGAGAGTTGGCCACTCCAGCTGCTCGCAGGTACCGCAGACCCTCCTCGCCGAGTCCCTGGAAGTCGTAGGGAGACCTCGTCACTTTGAAGGCACCACCCCGCAAGATGGAGGCACCGCCTTCGGCAATGAACTCGGCGGCCTCCATGATCTGAGCCTCTGACTCCACAGCGCACGGGCCAGCCATGACGGTGAAAGCACCACCCCCGATGAGGGCTGTGCCGACGGTGACCGAGGTCTCCCCTTCGCCGTTTCTGTGCGCTTTCATTTCCATGAGTTCTCCTCACCGGCCCCGGATGCAAAAAACCCGGAGCCGTTGCTCCGGGTAGTGGTGGACTGGCGCGACCTCTACCCGGTTGACCCGGTAAAGAAGAACGCGAAATAGGTGGGCTTCATGTGCATTGGTGGAAGGACGTTAGCAGGCGAAACGAGGCAATACGCAATAGGCAATAGGCAATAGGCAATAGGCAATAGGCAATAGGCAATAGGCAATAGGCAATAGGCAATAGGCAATAGGCAATAGGCGGTACACCACCTGCTTACTGCTTACTGCTTAATGCCAGGGCGTCCTGCGCCCCGCGTCCCGCGTATTAGAAGAACAGCCCGTCGATGGCAATGGCCCCAAATAACAGCGTGAGATACACGTTGGAGTAGCCGAAAAACCGCATGGCTTCGTCGGGGTGCGACCGGAGGCGCCAAGCTCCGGCGATGAAGCCGACTCCCAGGATGGCCGCCGAAAAGAAGTAGACGAGGCTCATGTCGCCGGTCGGGCCGAGTACCAGGGTCAAAGCCACCAGCTGGATGCTGTAGAGGAGGATGCTCCGGAGCGTGGCTTTCTCTCCCATCACCACCGGCAGCATGGGCACTCCGGCCCGTTCGTAGTCGTCCCGGTAGCGAAGCGACAGCGCCCAGAAGTGAGGGGGCGTCCAGAAGAAGATGATGGCGAACAACACCCACGGCGCCAGCTCCAACGACCCGGTCACTGCTGCCCATCCGACGAGGACGGGTGCGGCCCCCGCCGCTCCCCCAATAACGATGTTCTGCGTAGAAGAGCGCTTGAGCCACAGCGTGTAGACGAAGACGTAGAAGAGAAGGGCCAAGGTCGACAGCGTGGCTGCCAGCAGATTGGTGGTCGCCCACAGCCAGAGAAACCCGCTCAGGCCGAGAAGCACCCCGAAGATGAGGGCCGGCCGAGGATCAACCTTGAGGGTGGGCAAGGGCCGGTGGGAGGTGCGGGCCATGAGCTGGTCGATGTCGCGGTCGATCACATTGTTGATCGAATTCGCTCCTCCGGCGGAGAGCGTCCCGCCAATGAGCGTGGCGATCACCAACCAGGTACCCGGCCACCCTCGCTGGGCCAACACCATGGCCGGCACCGTGGTCACCAGCAGCAGCTCGATGATTCGAGGCTTGGTAAGCGCAACGTAGGCCTTGATTCGTTCGCCGACGGAGGAAGGCACGGCCCGGGGGTCGGTGATCTGGACGGACGGGACGGTCATGCCGACACCTTGTCTCGAGCAACGGTGAAGACGTCAGCCGCGAGCACCACCAGACTCATCCACAACACGTCGGCGACGAGCAAATGAACTAGCTGCATCCACACCGGGGCCGCCAGCAGCACATTGACCACACCGAGGGCCAACTGCCCGAAGACGATCACCGTAACCGTCCGCGCCATCCGGGAAATCCGCTCGCCCCGGTTCTCGGCCAGCCGGTTGGAAACCCATAGTGCCGAGAAGCCGGCCCCGACCGCGATCACGGGATGCCATACCCGCAGGCGTTCGAACAGGTGGCCGGCTGCGGATAGCTCCCTCTCGAGGCCTTCCAGGAAGGAGTCAACCGGGAAAAGCGTGTCGCCCAGGGCGGCGATGGCGCCACTCACTCCGACCGCCAGCATGGCGGCCCCCACACCGACAATCATCCACTTTTCGCGGCGGGTGGTGGAGCGAGCCTCAGTCGAGTAGGAAGCCGACGCCCACCAGGCCGTGAGCGTGACCGCCGCCAGCAACAGCATTGTGTTGGTGAAGTGGCCGGCTTGCCAGTAGGCGCGGCTGACACCTTCAAAATCGCCGGTCTGCTCGAAGAGGACCAGGCCGGCTCCGATCAGCGACTCGACCACAACCAATCCGAGCGTCGCCCAGGCGGCCAGCCGAACCCGGTGGCGACTGGGGAAGCTCCGCACCGCCAGGATGAGCAGGTAGACGATTACCAGGCCGAGGGCAGCCGATGTCAGCCGGTGGACGAGCTCGATGATGGTATCGGAAGAGCCGGTGAGAGGAAGTGCCCCGCCGTTACAGGTTGGCCAGTCGTTGCCACACCCGGCGCCGGAGCCGGTCGCTCGCACCACTGCCCCCCACAGGATGACGAAGACGGTGAGTCCGACGGCGGCCCAGGCCGTTCTTGTAAACCGATTCATGCACGCGACAGGCTACCGATGCCTGTGCACGCCCACACCGGGATCATTCAGGTGACTATTTGCTCAGAAAACCGCGAAAACACCACTAAACGGGGTGAGGCCCGATACAGTCGTCCGTGGGGGAAGAGATCCCTGCTCGTCGTGCCGGCGAGCTTTCTACTGACGGAGAACACATATGTCGCAGGTACGTACCCGGCCGAAGCTCTCAATCCTCACCGCCCTGGTGACACTCCTCACCGTGCTGGTCTTTCCCACCAGTGGCGCCTTTGCCGCCGACATCGGTCCGATCGACTGCGTAACGCCGGACCTCCAAACGGCGATTAATGCCGCCAACCCTGGCGACACCATCATCATCACCGACGCAACCACCTGCACCGGTAACTTCGCCGTGAACAAACAACTCACCATCCGGGCGGCGACCGCAGCCGGCGCCACGCTGGATGGAGGCTTGGTCGATGGAAGCCCCGTTGTTGACGTCGTCGCCGGAGGCGATTTGACGCTTCAGGATCTGACAATAAGTGGCGGCCTCAACAGCCTCGGAGATGGCGGCGGCATCCGCTCCTCCGCCGCGGTCGTGACTCTCGTCGATAGCACCGTCACCGGCAACAGCGCAGTCAACGGCGCGGGCATCTGGACTGATGGCACCCTCACCGTCACGGGCTCACTTATCACCAACAACACCGCCAGCCAGGGCGGTGGAGGCATCCATAACATCTCGGGTGGAAGTGTCACCGTCAGCGCCTCAACCATCAGCAACAACACCGCCGAGCATGCCGCCGGCATCTTGAACAACGGAGCCGGCGGGACCGGCAGCACGACCGTGCTCACAGACTCGTTCGTCACCGGAAACGACGCCGTCGGCACAGATGGCGACCCGGCCGGCGGCGGAGGAATCTACAACTTCAGCTTCCCCCTCGATGTCGTAAAAGCACAACTGACGCTGAACAACACCGAAGTCTCCACCAACACGTCTGCCGAGGGAGCGGCCGGGATTCGCAACGCCGACAGTGAAGCTGCGATCAACGAATCCCTCATCAGTGGCAACGACGCCACGGGCACCGGCGGTGGCATCAGGACGTCAGGGACCATGACCGTGATCGACAGCGCCGTGCTCGGCAACACGGCCTCCACTTCGGGTGGTGGAATCGCCCTGGACGGAGACTCCTCCATCCTGCAGGTCAGAGGCTCTGTGATTGACAGCAACGCCGCCGTCGATGAAGGCGGAGGCTTGTCGGTCGGTCTCAACACGGCCGCCGACGTCACTACCTCTTCGATCACTGGCAACTCGGCGGGTGCCGGTGGAGGCGTCTCGAATGCTGGCTCGTTCAGCGTGACGAATGCCACCATCAGCAGCAACACCGCCACCGCTACCCAGGGTGGGGGACTCCTCACCTCAAGTGCAACCACCATCCTCTACTCAACTTTCTCCGAGAATGTTGCAACAACTGAAGGTGGCGGTATCCGCGTCATCGGTGTACCCACGTTTTCGATGACGGGCACGATCCTCTTTGGAAACACCGGGGCCTCCGGCGGCGATTGCTCCGGTCCGGTTTCGGGCAGTGGATTCAACCTGGTGGGCGACACGGCCCTCCCATGCGCCTACACCGGCGACCCGAGCGATGCTCCTGCCCTATCCGATCCGATGCTGGGTACGCTCGGCTTCAACGGCGAGACGACCGAGCACTATCCGCTGCTCGCGGGCAGTGATGCCATTGATGCCGGCGGCGCGTGTGGCCTGCTGGTTGACCAGATCGGCGCCGCCCGCCCCGACGGACCAGCCTGTGACATCGGCGCCATCGAAGGTGTTTCTCCTCCCCCACCTGTGTTGCCTGATGAGGTGGTGTTGGTTGAGCCGGGTGGTCGGTGGCATATTCGTGTGCCGGGTAATCCTGATTACACGTTCTTTTACGGGGACCCCGGTGACATTCCGCTCTTCGGCGACTGGGATGG
>JAOTYB010000021.1 GCA_029862065.1 Acidimicrobiia bacterium
ATGCCCCGATCGCAGCGCCGGCAATGATCATGTTCAGGACCGTCGAAAGCCAAGTGAACGCCACGAAGCCACCGAGATAGTTGGCGATCGGGACTCCATAGTCTTCTTTCAGCCGGAGTCCGCGATACGCGGTGCCGCCCTGAGGAATGAGGGCATTGAGGAAACGGCCGACAACGAAGAGGCGGAACCAGCCAAGAGCCGGGATGGTGCGCGTCGTAGCCTGCCGAAGCGCGATGAGGTACCGGTAGGCCTGCGGCAGCAAGTAGATAACCTGAAGTGCGATCAGGCCTGCCACTGCACCAGCCGGGATTGAGACCAGAGCCTCGCGGGCCTCGTCATCGCTGAGGATCCTCCACCCCACATAGCCCACGGCTGCCACCATGACGGCCAACCCGACGGCCCGCCGCGCGGTTGGCCGACTCATTGACTGGTCCGTGCAACGGTCGCCAGAACGCGCTCCATCTGGCTGACGTTGTCGTGCCATTGGTAGCGCTCCGCCACGAATGACCGACCGGCAGCTCCCAGCCGAGCTCGGAGGCCAGGGTCGGCGTGGAGACGGCGGAGGGCGCTGGCGAGTTGGTCTGGTCGACCCGGCTCGATCATCAGGGCAGTGGTTTCGTCGATGGTCACTTCGGGGACGCCTCCGACCGCAGTCGCGACTACGGGCAATCCGGCCGCAGATGCTTCCAGGATCGCCACCCCGAACGACTCGGGAACCACCGATGGGTTGACGAAGACGTCGAAGCTGTTCATCAGGTCTGGAACCTGATCGTGTGGCACCCGGCCAAGGAACTCAACGTGGCCCTCAAGACCCAATCCGGTGACCTGGCGGCGGAGATCGGGAAGTAGCTCGCCGTCACCGGCCAACACCACCCGAAGGCCGGGTATCTCTTCAACCAGCAATCCGGCGGCTTCGATGAGGTTGGTGGGCCCGTACCTGGGCTTCAAGTGCTTGACGTAGCCGACAGTGAAGGGGTCGTCGGCAGGCCGGTCGTCGGCGGGCCGGTCGGCCGGCGTGAACACGTCGAGCTCAACGCCAAATGGGACCTGTTCAATCGTGAGGGGGCGTCCGGCGAGGTTCTCGACCAACGGCATCATGAAGGCGCTGGTCGAGGTCACTCGATCGGCGCGGCGGAGGGCGTAGCGGTTGAGCAGACGGTAGGTCGGGCCGGCCAAGCCCCCGAGCGCTACTACATCGGTTCCCCAAACCGACAGCACAACCGGGTGGAAGCCGGAGGCGGCGGCAATGACTCCGTGGGTGACCGAGTAGTGGGCGTGCACAACCTCCGGGGTGAGGCGGCGAAGCCTTCTGCGGATCGAAAACAGCAGGCGCAGGTAGGACAGGAGGACAGCAGGAGCGAAGCCCGAGTTGGCGGTACCGACGTGGACCGGGTGCACGGTGACTCCCGGGATTTCCGCGGTCCTGATGCTTAGGACGTGTACGTCGTGGCCGCGTTCGGCATAGGCGGCGGCCCATCGTTGGGTGTGAGCGGAACGGGCATTGCCCATCACACAGATCTTCATTGGGTGTGATGCTCAGCGAAGAAATCGACCATCCAGGCGGTCACATCGATCTTGTCGTGGAGCAGTTGGGCTCGGCGCTTGTGCCGGTCCTCCTGAGAGAGCACCGCCATGCTTGTGGCAGTGTCTACTGCCCGGTCGAATTCCGGTGGCGTGAATGACCGGACCAGTCCGTAGCGGCGTTCCTGATCGCCGGTGTATCCCCGTCCGGTGGTGGCTATGAACACCGCCGGGGTGCCGAGCACCGCCGCTTCCGACGACATGGTTGCAGATTCCCCAACAACGACATCGGCAAACGCCAGCAGGTGGTGCACATCGGTCACCGGGCCTGTGAGCGCCCGATCGGCCAGATCATCGGGGAGGGGGCCTTCCGACGACACCACGACCGGCCCGCGGGCAGACAGCTCATCAACGACCCGACGCTTCTGGGCGGCGGTAAGTGCCACCTCTCCGGAGTCGTGTGAGGCCTCCCAGCTCACAAAGCGGACCACCGAGTACGGCTGGCCCGGCTCCAAACCGAATGCGACCAGCCGGCTCCGGTCGGGAGTGAAGCGGTTCGGATGGAGGTACGCAAGCTCGTGGTAGCCGGGGTAGGTGACGTGGGTGCCGTGTACCTTGCCCTCGTAGCAGTCCGGAGTGCACACGGCTGTGGCCAGCGGATAGACGAAGCGGTTTGTGCGGGTCGCAAACTCGGTGTCGTAGAAGACTATGGCCGGAACACGGAGCAGTTTGCCGGCCGGGGCGATCGCCGGCCCCATGATTCCGGTGAGCACGTCGGCCTTGAAGCGACGGGCAGCAGCGACAACCCTGGCGGTGCGGGCGATCAATTCTCCAGCCAGGCCGATGGTGCCGGTTCGCTGAGACGAAAGCACCTGGTGGGGGATCGAGTACTCCTCCAGGAGATCGACTGCAACGTCCTTCTGGCGGGCCGTCACCAGCACGTCGTGGCCCCGCTCCAGCATGTCGGCCCGGAAGTTGCGGAAGAAATGAACATGGGCCGGGTGGAGAATGTCGATCAGGATCCTCATGCGGTCACCAGGGAGCCGTTGACGAACCCGACGTTGATGGCAATCACCTGGGCGGCGACCGACACCGCAACCGAGTACCAGAAAGCACGCCGACCAACATCGGTCGTCTTGTGATACCAGGCGTGCCAGGACAGGTACAGGAGGGGTGACAACATGATGAGGAACTCGAGGGCGTAGCGATAGTTGAAAGCCAATCCGCCCCAGAATCGGTTGAGTCGGAGGTGAATGAGGATGTAGACGACGCCTCCGATGGCACTGGCCTTCGTCCAGGCGGGGGCCGACTTCCAGGCGTTGCGCAATCCCGGAATAGTGAACAAGAGGAAGGGGGAGAACACGAACACGCTGTATTTGGGGTGGAACAGGAAACCGACCACGTCGCCCAAATAGCCGAACACGCTCTGGTTGCCGGCCCGGTTGATAAAGCCCTCGCCGTACCCGGCGGGGGCCGGCGACCAGGTGTCGAGCACCTGGTGGTTGTACAGCAGCAACGTTCCGAGGCCGGCTGCCGCCCCTAGGCCAATCAAGGCGATCGGCTTCCAGGCGCGGGCTTTCCAACCGTGCCACAACCCGGTGACGGCCGCGATGATTGCTGTCACGGGTCGGATCAGCACGGCGAAGCCGAAGCCGAGGCCGGAGCCCAGGAACCGCTCGCTGGCTAATGCGAGGACCGCCAGTGCCAAGAAGAGCTGGGCAGGCCCGTGGGGCCAAAGCTCGTTGGCGGAGATCGACCAGGTTGAGGTCCCCACCGCGAACACGAGGGCACCAGCCATCGCGTACATCGGAGTGGTCAGGCGCCGCAGTATCAGGTGGAGAACTCCCATGGCAGCCGCGCTCGTGGTCGCCGCCATTGCGGTTGCCGGCAACAGGCTGGGGACCATGCCGGTAAAGGAGCGTTCGCCGACGAGCCAATACAGAGGTGTCGACAAGAAGGAGATTCCGGGTGGGCGGTTGCTCACGATCCTTCCCTCGACCTCAAAGATGAAGGGGAGTTGCTCGAACTGGGTCAAGTCGATATCTCCGAACAGGGCGAACCTCCAGCCAGGAAGGGCGGCCGCTACTGCATCGAAATTGGATTCGACATTGTCGGTCTGCATCGTGAGCAGGTACAGCCCGAGCACCGGCAGAAAGACGACCAAGAAGGTCTGCCAGGCAGGGGCCGACCCGATTCGGTCACGGATTCGCTGAAGCTGCTCGTTGTGATTCATCCAGCTACCTTCGGCCTCGACCGACCGACGGTGAAGTGACTGGGCCGGTCATTCGATGATGAAGCTGACATATTCAGTGAACGCGTCGTTGGCTTGGATGATGATCGATACAACCACGGTGGCGCCGAACATTCGTTGCAGTCGGGGTGATTGGGTTATCACCTTGGCGTAGGCCAGCAGCAGCAGCGGAGCCATAAGGGTGAGCATCTCGAGCGGGTATCGGTAGTTCCGCTGCAGGCCGCCTGATTGCCGGTTGAACGCTGCGTGCACGAGCAGATACAGGACACCGCCCACCGCCAGCGAGCGCACCCACGGGGGGGCCGCCCGCCATGCGGCCGGAATCCCGAAGAGCAGCACGACAAGGAAGGGCGACCAGAGGAAGAGACTGTTGGGCGGATGGAAGAAGAAACCAGCGAGATTGCTGAGGTAACCCTGGAACCCCCGGGCCTGTGCCTGGGAGGTGAACTGGGATCCGTATTCCGGCGTGGTGGGGGAGAACGAGCCGAAGAACAACTCGTTGTACATCATCAGCAGCAGGAGACCGACGGCTGCGCCTGCTCCGATCCAGACGATCGGCCGGGCCCGCCGGGTCAGGAGACCATGGGCGAGGCCGGTCGAGGCTGCAGCCACGGCGATGATCGGCCTGGTGAGTAGGGCCAAGCCGAAGGCCAGGCCGCTTCGTAGGTAGTAGCCGCCGGCCAGCGCGACTACTCCCAAGGCCAGCCACAGCTGGGCTGGGCCGTGCGGCCACAGCTGGTCGGCCGAAATCCGCCAGGTGGCGGTGGCGGTCCCGGCGATGAGCGCTGCCACCACTGAGGTGCTGGGGGTGGCGAGCCGGCGGAAGGCGAGGTGGAGAACCGCCATCGCCAGAGCGGCGCTGACGGCTCCGGCTATCGCCGCCGGGGTGAGCGGCGGAAGCGGCCCCTGGAGATCGCCGTCGGACCCGAGGTAGAACGGGACGGCGAAGCCGATGACGCCTGGCTGGCGGTTGCTGCGGAACCCGTCTTCGGTCTCGATTATCCAGGGCAAGCCGGCGAACTGCTCGAGATCCAGGTCGCCGTGGGTAGCCAGCCGCCAGGCCGGGGCGGCCGCGGCGATTGAGTCGATGTTCTGGATATCGCGGGATATCGAAACGGAGTACAGGCCGAGCAAAGGAATCAACACCACGAGGAAGGTGGCGCGGGGGCCGAGCGTGTTGATGCGTTCCCGGGCGGCCGTCGCCCGGTTCCGCAGGGTGGTGAAAGGGGCTGTCGTCATGAGTGGTGCGTCTACGGTAGAGACAAGGTCGATGGTTCAAGGTGATTGCTACACCACCGCCGGGTCCCGGCCGATACGGATGGTTCGGAGCTCCCTATGTCTCAAGCGGTCAAAATCACGATCCTGGCGACCGTCGGCGTCATGTTGGTCATCGTCCTGCAGATGGTGGCGCTTGACACCAACGCCTCCCTCTACCTGAGCGTGGGGGAGGAGGCGCCGGTCAATCGGGCGTACATCCAGGATCGCCTCGGTGAGACCTACGAGAAACCGGAGCTTGGCCACGACGGCAGGTTCTTCTTCGTGCAGGCCCAAGACCCATTCATCCTCGACCCCGATGTATACGACGAAGTAATCGATCGTCCTCTCTACCGTTCCCAACGCCTCCTGTATCCGCTTCTGGCCAGCCCGGCTCGGGTAGTGAGTCAGTGGACGATGGTGTGGTGGATGCTCGGGATCAACGTCATTGCCATGGCCGCCGGCACCTATTTCACCGCCCGCGTTGCCGAGCGGATGGGTCTGTCCGCCTGGCTCGGACTGGCCTTCACACTCAACCCGGGCGTCTGGGCCGAACTCAATGCCGGTTCGGCCGGCACGCTGGCCTGGGCGTTGGCGGTCGGCGGCATCCTTATGTATCTCGAGGGCCGGCTTCCGTTGGCGGTTGGGTTGCTGGTGGGAGCCGTACTTGCCCGCGAAGCGATGTTGCTGGTGGTGGCCGGGGTCGCCCTTCATTCATGGAGGACCCATGAGCGAATCCCGCCCGCATTGGCCGCTCCGGTGCTGACAGCGATTGCCTGGGGCTTGTACGTGCGGGTGCGAATGGGCGCCGACCTATGGGCGTCGGAGTCCGAGGAGTTCGGTCTTCCCCTGGCCGGTTTCATCGGTGCGGTTGGGGATTGGCTCGACGACGCGGATGCGGTCCGGATGCTTGTCGGCCTTGTCTTCGTGGTGCTGCTATTCCGGTTTGTTGCTTTGGCTCGCCGCGTCCCGCACGTCGTCGGCTGGGCGGTGCTCGGCTTCGCGGCGATGGCGCCCTTCTTCAGCAGCCAGGTGTGGTTCAACCCGTACGACATCAGCCGGGCGGTTCTTCCCGTCGTCACGGCGTTTGTGCTCCTGGCCGCCCTGGACATTCAACAATCGGCCTCGGTGAAGGGCGTGCCTCCGGAGGCCTCCGGGTAGCGTCTTGCTGTGAGCACGAGGATGCAAGTCGCTGCGGTGGCAACCGTTGGCTTGGCAGTGTGGTTTGCCGTGATCATCGCCGATCACGACTGGAACCCCTCCACGTTGGTGGCGGCCGGTGAGGACGACGGTACGGTCGCGACCTACATCGCCGACCGCCTCGGTCCCGGATTCGAGTTCCAAGCCGGCTGGGGCCACGATGGCAAGCATGCGTTCATCCAGGCGCACGATCCCTGGTTGGTTCATACCGAGGCTCATGCCGCCTTCCTGGACGCGCCGGTATACCGATCACAGCGCGTGCTCGTGCCGGCGGTCTTGTCGGTTGGGACGCTGTTCGGTGAGTGGGGAGTGGTGTGGGCGTTCCCCGTGATGATGGTGGTGGTGGCCGCTCTCGGCGTGTGGGCAACTACCGGCCTGGTCGAGTTGGGCGGGCGAACCGGCTGGTGGGGGCTGCTGTTCCTGGCCAACCCGGGGATGTTCTACTCCTACCGGCGGGGCACGGTGGATGTGGCTGCCGTGGCGTTGCTGCTGCTCGGCGTGTACCTGGCGCAGCAGCGACGGTACCGGCCGGCCGCAGCTGCCCTGGCCATCGCCGTCCTGACCAAGGAAGTGATGGTGCTGGGTGCCATCGGGCTTGTCTTCCATCGCCGCCGGGATGGCCGGGCGGTCCTGCCTCTGCTCGTGTGGCCGGTGACCGCCGGGGTGGTGTGGGCGGCATATGTGCGATGGAGGCTCGATGGGCCGTTCCTGGATGCCGGGGCTGAGGTGATCACCGCGCCCCTGGCCGGGGTGTTGGGGGCGATCGGAAGCAGGCCGATACCGGACGCGGTGGTGGCGGCGACGGTGATGGTGGTGGCAGGCGGCGCGTTGCTGATGGCGTGGAGGCGGCCCTCACCTGTCATCGCCGCGGCGATCGGGTTTGCTCTTCTGCTTCCTCTGCTGCCGGTGGCCGTGTTGGGCGGCTATGTCGATGCTTGGCGAGCAACTGCACCCGTTATTGCGTTGCTGATCCCGGCCCTACTGACGGTCGGCCGAAGCCGGGCAACGGCGGCCGGCCGTGCCTCAGTACGCGAAACCGAGCTGGTCGCCGCCTAATTTCGTGTCACAGGCGGTCGCTACAATTGTGGCTCCCGACCTCTCGAGGACATTGTGTCGCTGGACAGCATCGTTATCCGAGGGGCCCGCGAGCACAACCTCAAGAACCTGTCGCTTGAGTTGCCGCGGGACCGCCTCATCGTATTCACCGGGCTTTCTGGCTCCGGTAAGTCCAGCCTGGCCTTCGACACCATCTACGCCGAAGGCCAGCGGCGATATGTCGAGAGCCTGTCGGCCTATGCCCGCCAGTTCCTCGGCCAGATGGAGAAACCCGATGTCGAGTTCATCGAGGGCCTGTCGCCGGCCATCTCCATCGACCAGAAATCAGCAAGTCGCAACCCGCGTTCAACGGTCGGCACGGTCACCGAGATCCACGACTACCTGCGGCTGCTGTATGCCCGCATCGGCGTGCCCCATTGCCCGGAATGCGGACGGGCGGTGTCGCGGCAGACCCCGCAGCAAATCGTTGACCAGGTCCTCGAGCTGGAGGAGGGAACCAGGTTTCAGGTACTGGCGCCGGTGGTGCGGGGGCGCAAGGGTGAGTTTGAGGCGATGCTCAAGGAGATGGCGCGAGAAGGGTTCAGCCGGGCCCGGGTCGATGGAGAAGTGCGCGACCTGACCGAAGACATCAAGCTCGACCGCTACTACCAGCACACCATCGAGATTGTGGTTGACCGGCTGGTAGCCAAGGCCGGGATTGAGCGGCGCCTCACCGATTCGCTCGAGACGGCCCTTCGCCTGGCGGAGGGTGTGGCCATAGTCGACATCATTGATGGCCCGACTCTGACGTTCAGTCAGCACCTGGCGTGTGAGTTCGACGGGTTGAGCTTCGAGGAGCTGCAGCCTCGCAACTTCTCGTTCAATAGCCCGTACGGTGCGTGTGCCGAGTGCTCCGGCATCGGGACCCGCTATCAGGTTGACCCGGAGCTCATCGTTCCCGATCCCGACCTGTCACTCGAAGAGGGCGGGATCGTCATCTGGGCCGGCCATCGCGACAAATACCATCAGCGGGTGTTGGCGGCCGTTGCCGAGCGGTTCGCCATTCCCATGGACCGCCCGTTCAAGAAACTGACGAAGAAGCACAAGAAGATTCTCCTCGAAGGTGCGGGGGATGAACCGATCGATGTTTCGTACGTCAATCGGTGGGGTCGCAAGCGCCGCTACATGACCACCTTCGAGGGTGCCTTCCCATTCATCAATCGCCGTTACGCCGACACCGATTCCGACGCGGCCCGCTCCTACTACCAGCAGTTCATGCGGGAAGTACCCTGTGACGCATGTGATGGGGCCCGACTCAATCCGTTCTCCCGGGCCGTCACCGTCGACGATCGGTCGCTCCCCGAGTTGAGCGCCCTGTCACTTCGCCGGGCCGCCGAAGTGTTTGATTCGCTCGAGCTGAGCGACCGGGACGCCAAGATCGCCGACTTGATCCTGCGCGAGGTGACCTCCCGCTTGAAGTTCCTGCTGGACGTCGGCCTCGACTACCTGACCCTTTCCCGGACGGCCGCCACCCTGGCCGGTGGAGAAGCCCAGCGGATCCGACTCGCCACCCAGATCGGATCGGGGTTGGTCGGTGTGCTCTACATCCTCGATGAACCATCCATCGGCCTCCACCAGCGCGACAACCAGCGGTTGATCGAGACCCTCATCCGTCTGCGCGATCTCGGCAACACCGTCATCGTCGTCGAGCACGACGAAGACACGATTCGAGTGGCCGACCACATCGTCGATATCGGGCCGGGGGCGGGTGAGCACGGCGGGGCGATTGTGGCCGAGGGCACGCTCAAGGACATCTTGAAGGAGAAGGCATCCATCACCGGCGACTATCTGGCGGGGCGCCGGACGATCTCGGTCCCTGAGACTCGCCGGGCGCTCGATGATCGGTCGATCACCGTTGTCGAAGCAACCCAGAACAACCTGCAGGGGGTCACTGCCCGGTTCCCGCTCGGGCGCTTTGTCGCAGTCACCGGGGTCTCGGGAAGCGGGAAATCGTCGCTCGTGCAGGATGTCCTTTCCAAGGGCCTGGCCGCCAATATCAACCGGGCCCGCCAGCTTCCCGGTCGCCATAAGCGAATCGAGGGGTTGGACGAGGTCGACAAGATCATCAACATCGACCAGTCGCCGATCGGGCGCACCCCCCGTTCCAACCCCGCCACCTACTCCGGAGTATTCGACCGGATCCGGGAACTGTTTGCCTCAACCCCCGATGCCAAAGTGCGGGGCTACAAGCCGGGCCGGTTCAGTTTCAACGTCAAGGGCGGGCGCTGCGAAAGCTGCCGGGGAGACGGGACCATCAAAATCGAGATGCACTTTCTCCCCGACGTCTACGTTCCTTGCGAGGTCTGCAAGGGCAAGAGGTACAACCGCGACACCCTCCAGATTCTGTGGCGAGGTCATTCGATTGCCGACGTGCTCGAGATGTCGGTGGAGGAGGCCCTGGGGTTCTTCGAGAACCAGCCCCGCATCGCTCGCATTCTCCAGACGATCTATGACGTTGGGCTGGGATATGTTCGCCTTGGCCAGCCGGCCACCACCTTGTCCGGGGGCGAGGCCCAGCGGGTGAAGCTGTCGTCCGAGCTTGGCAAGCGAGCGACCGGCCGCACTGTCTATGTACTCGACGAGCCGACTACCGGACTGCATTTCGACGACGTCCGCAAGCTGCTGATCGTGCTGCAGCGACTGGTCGACACCGGCAACACGGTTATCGTCATCGAACACAACCTCGACGTCATCAAGACCGCCGACTGGATCATCGACCTCGGTCCGGAAGGCGGCGACGAAGGCGGTCGGATTGTGGCCGAGGGGACGCCCGAGGAGGTCGCCACGGTCCCGGAGAGCTATACCGGCAAGTTTCTGCGCGACCTGTTGCTCGAGAAGTAGACGGCAGCCGCCACGGCGGTCAAAGGCCAGAGGGGCGCCATCACCCGGAGGGCATTGTTTCCCACCACCCAGATGAGCATGCTGCTGACGGCGCCGACGGCCACCCACCCCAGCACGAGGGCCTGAAGCAGCCGGCTGCGGGTCCTGATCGCCAGCACAGTCCCGATGACCATCAACCCCAACGCCACAAGGGCCATTGACAGCTCCGCCCCGGTCAAGACCCCCCATTTGTCGATGGCCCTGATCAATCCTCGGAACGGGAGATCCAGGTTGCCTGAGGTGGACGGCCCGAAGCGAACGAAGACATAGGATGCCCACACTGCCGCCGGGACCGCCGGGGCCACGGTCAGCCATCGGAGCCGCGCGCGTTGGTTCTGCCAGGCCCACACCCCGAGGGCCAGCGGAAACACGAAATAGGGCGTCTTGGCCAAAACCGCCAAGGCCAGGGCGACGGCGGCCGGCCGGTCTCTTCCCCCAACCGCCAGGGTCACTCCCAGCATGGCCAAGCCGAGGGCGAGTGCGTCGGGAGTCATAAACAGCGACACGAACAATCCGGCATTGGCGACGGCCAGGTTGGCGATGATGGCTCGGCCACCTAGCTGATGGTTGAGCATCAGAGCGGAAGCCCCGGCCAGTCCGAAGCCCACCACCGACAGAGCCAGCATGGTGGTCACCGTCAGTTGGGGGGAGAAGGTGCCAAAGCCACCCGCCAGGGCTGGATACAGGATGAACAGGTAGCGGTAGCTGGGGTTGTCTACGAGATCGGGAACGTCGCCTCGCCCCAGCGGGTCGCGGGCGATGCCGTAATACTGCTGTCCATCGTGCCCCAGGCCGGAAGCCAGCTCGACATCCGGGAAGTCGGCCTCGATGTACGGGCGTATGGGGAAGTCCTCACCGACTCGCAGCAGCCCGCTCGGGCCTCCGACGTCGCTGGCCAGGATCAGGGCGATGACCAGCGCGGCGGCGGCAGAGATGAGGAACCAGCCTATGGGGTTCGGATGTGATGTGGTGTTTGGCATGCTGAGCCTTGGCAGATCGACCGATGTGCCCCATATCATCGACAGGTTGCCGGAGGGTCATGAGTCCGGGAGAGGCAGGATACTTGGAAGGGACGCCGGCGGAACCTACTGCCACTCCGGCCCGTCCAAAGGTGGAGTACGGTGAAAGTGGTGGTTTCGGACTCAAAAGGAGGCTCCGTGACTTCGCAGGCAACTCGGCTGCCCTGGTTGGTTTTGGTCGTAGTGGCCCTCGTGGGATCGGTCATCGGAATCGCATCCCCGGCCGATGCCGCATCCGCACCCGTCGGGGTTGGCCTGTTCGATCCTGCCACCGGTCGCTGGGAGATCCGAAGCCTGGTCGGCCAACAGCACTCGTTCTACTTTGGCATCCCGGGTGACTATCCACTTATTGGCGATTGGGATTGTGATGGTGATGAGACCCCGGGCGTGTACCGACAATCGGACGCCTCCGTGTACCTTCGAAACTCAACCGAGACCGGAATTGCCGACGTCACCTATGTCTATGGCATCCCCGGTGACATCCCGCTGGCCGGTGACTTCAACGACGACGGCTGTGACACCGTGTCGGTCTATCGCCCCGGGACCGGCCAGGTGTTCATTATCAACCAGCTCGGGAGTGACGGTCAGCCATTGGGAGCCGCCGATCTCGCCTATTGGTTCGGAGTTCCCGGCGACCGTCCCTTCGTCGGCGATTTCGACGGTGACGGCATTGACACGATTGGGGTACAGCGCTTGGGAGGAGCGGGGATCTTTGTTCGTCAGAGCCACACCACCGGCCCGGCAGACGCGAGCGCTTTCTTTTCGACTGAGGAGGATCGGTTCGTGGCCGGCGACTGGCGGGGAGATGGCCTCGACCATCCTGCCTTTTTCACGTCGTTCGAGGCCACTTTCCACTTCATCGAGTTCGAGGGCTCCTGGCCACCTCATCCGGACGTCTCGTTCGGTGAGCCGGGTTGGTTGCCGGTGGCCGGCGACTTCGAGCTCCCGCCCCTGCCGACGGTGGCCCTGCCCGACCTGAGGGGCATGACGCAACTCGAGGCCCGACAGACCATGGATGCCGTGGCGATCGAGACGGGTGTGTTCGTATCTTTGGTCACGGAGTATGTGGTGTCGAGCGAGAATGCGTGGAACTTGATCGTCACCACATCGCCGCCGGTCGGGACTGAGGTGGCAGCCTTCAGTGAGGTCACGATCTTCGTTGGAACTCCGTCCGGTCCCTAACACCCCCTACGGTGTGTCCCATGACTGATGACTGGGACGCACGCTGGTGGATATCAGAGGTGGAATCCGACCCCACCTACTCAGACGAGATCCTGCCCCTCCTTCTCGAGCTGCTGCAGCCCCGAACAGAGCGTCGCTACCTCGATCTGGGGTGCGGGGAGGGCCAGGGCATGCGGGCGGTGGCTTCATCTGGCGGACTGGTTGTGGGCTGCGACCTGGACCCCACGCTGCTCGAGCATGCCGTGAAGTCTGGCCCGGTGGCACGGAGCCGGCTGCCGGGTCTCGAGTGGCTGGGGAATGCGGTCGTAGACGGGGCATACGCGGTGTTGGTGCTCGAACACCTGTCGGAACACCAGCGACTGATGGCCGAGGCAGCCCGTGTGGTGGTGGAGGGTGGCGCGCTGGTCATAGTCGTCAACCACCCAGCCTTCACGGCGCCGGGCGCCGGGCCGCTCATCGACCCGAGCGATGGCGAGGTCACCTGGCGGTGGGGGAGCTACCTCGAGTCGGGAACCAGCGTCGAGCCGGCAGGGGAGTTCAATCTCACCATGCACCACCGGCCGCTAGGCGACCTCCTGTCGGCGGCGGCTGCCGTCGGGTGGAGTCTGGAACGCTTGGTTGAGCGCGGTCCGGGAGAAGCTGCGGCAGCTCGTGATCCCTTGCTGGCCGCTCAGCGTCACATCCCCCGTCTGCTCGGGGTTCGATTCCGGAATACTCACGCCCCGTAAGCTGGCCCGGCATGGTGCAACGCCCACTCCCATCTGAGATACCCGATTTGCCTGGTGCCTATCTGTTCCGCAACCGGCATGGAGAAGTCATGTATGCGGGCAAGGCCAAGTCGTTGCGCAAGCGGGTGTCCTCGTATTTCTCCAAGACCCTGGCCGTGCGTACGGCGGCCATGGTCGATGCGTCGGAAACGGTGGAATGGATCGTCACCGAGAACGAGGTCGAGGCCCTCATGCTCGAGTACACCCTCATCCAGAAACACAAGCCGCGCTTCAATATTCGGCTCCGCGATGACAAGTCCTATCCGTTTCTGGCCATCACCCGTCAGGACGAATGGCCGCGGGCGATGGTCATGCGGGGGAAGCGCAAAGCCGGCACCCAGTACTTCGGCCCCTACGGCCATGCCTATGCCATCCGTCAGACACTCGACCTGCTGTTGCGCACATTTCCGGTCAGGACCTGCACCGATTCCAAGTACGGCAGGCACGAGTCATCGGGCCGGCCATGCCTGTTGTTTCACATTGAGCGCTGCTCGGGGCCGTGCGTCGGTGAGGTAACCCCGGAGGCCTACCAGGAGCATGTCGATGGGCTGGCCTCCTTCCTGGCCGGCGATCACGATGACGTCGTTGCTCGGCTGACCACCGAGATGATGGGGGCTTCGGAGCGCCAGGAATACGAGCATGCCGCCCGCTTGCGTGACCAGATGAATGCGGTTCACAAGGCCAGCGCCCGGCAGGAAATGGTCACCAAGCGTCCGGAGAATTTCGATTTGCTGGCCCTGGCGGATGACGAGCTGGAGGCTTCGGTGGCACTGCTCACCGTACGGAGGGGACGAGTGGTTGGGAGGGTGTCCACCATCGTCGACAAAGTCGAGGATGTCACCACCGCTGAGCTCATCGGCACCATGATCGAGCTGTTGTACGGGAGCGAGGTTCCTCCCGGGTTGATCCTGGTGCCCGAGCTTCCCGATGATCATGAGTTGCTGGCTGCCTGGCTGGCCACCCGGCGGGAGGGAAGGGTCGAGGTGCGGGTGCCCGAGCGAGGGGCGAAACGTCGCCTGCTGGAAACGGCCAGGGCTAACGCGGTGGACGAGTTCGCTCGCCACCGGATGCGACGCAACGCCGACCACAACGCCCGGGCTAAGGCGCTCAGAAGCTTGCAGGATGCGCTCGACCTGCCTGACCCGCCGTTGCGGATCGAGTGCTACGACATCTCGACCGTGCAGGGCACCAACACCGTCGGGTCGATGGTGGTGCTGGAGGACGGCCTGCCCCGGCCCTCCGACTATCGGCATTTCCGGGTGCGGGATGTGGCGGGCCAGGACGACTTCGCGTCGATGGAGGAGGTGCTGCGCCGGCGCTTCACCGCCTATCTGAAGGAGCGGGATCTCCCGCCAGACAAGCGTGGCCGGTTCGCCTACCCGCCGTCCCTGATCCTGGTGGATGGCGGAGCCGGCCAGCTGAGCCGGGCGGTGCAGGTGCTGGACGAGCTCGACCTCGACATTCCCGTCGCCGGCCTGGCCAAGCGGATGGAGGAGGTGTATCTGCCGGGCCGCGCCGAGACCGTCCGCATCCCCCGCGGTGAGGAGGCGCTCTATTTGCTGCAGCGGGTCCGCGACGAAGCCCACCGATTCGCCATCACGTACCATCGAAAGCTGCGGGGCAAGCGAATGGTCGACTCCATTTTGGACGACGTTCCCGGGGTCGGTGCCACCCGCAAGAAGGCCCTGCTGAGGGAGTTCGGATCGCTCAAACGCCTGCGGGAGGCGTCCATTGACCAGATAGGCGAGGTCGTGCCGCGTAATGTGGCAAGCAGCGTCTACGAGGCCCTGCATGGGCTGGTTGGTAGTTCTCCGAGGAGGCGTCATGACGAAAACTGAACGCGGGGCAGTCCAGTACAGCTCCCCGTTTGGCCCCGGCTGGGTGGTGTTCGAGGGGGGCGCAGTGGTCGAGGTCCAGCTCCCCGGCGGCTCTGGCCCCCCGGCGGGGACTGCCGATCCTCCGGCCACCGTGTTGGCTCTGGCCGCCGAGCTCACCCGATACTTCAACGGCCACGGGTGGGTGGATCATCCCGAGCTCGCCGTCCGGGCAGGCACCACGCCGTTCACCCGGGCCGTGTACGCAATCGTTTCGGCCATACCCGAGGGCAGCGTTCGCACCTACGGTGAGATTGCCCGCCAACTGGACCGTCCGGGGGCAGCGCGGGCGGTTGGCCGGGCCATGGCCACCAACCGGTTCCCGGTTGCCATCCCGTGCCACCGGGTGGTCGGCTCGGACGGATCGCTCACCGGCTTCGCCGGTGGCATCGGCATGAAGCAAGCCCTCTTGAGAATGGAGTCCAGTCATGGCTGAACAGCAGCCGATGGTGGTGGTCCTGACGGGCCTGGCCGGCGCCGGACGGTCAACCGCCGCCAAGGCCTTGGAAGATCTGGGGTTCTTCGTCATCGACAACCTTCCACCCAAGTTGCTCGGCCGGGCGGCCGAATTGGCCGACGTCGCCGATGAGACCGGAGCCAGGCTGGCGGTGGCCATCGACTCGCGCTCGGGGCTCCTGACCTTCAGCGAGCTGGAGAACGAGCTGCTGCACCTGGAGCGCGACGGCGTCCGCACTCTGACGGTTTTCCTCGATGCCGACGACCTCGCGCTGGTCCATCGCTACCAGGAGAACCGCCGGCCCCATCCGGTGCGGGCGGCCACGCTCGAGGAATCCATTGCCACCGAGCGCAAGCTGCTGGCCGATGTGCGCGGCAATGCCGATGTGCTCATCGACACGACCGACCTCAACGTCCATGATCTCCGCCGGCGACTACAGGAGGCGTTCGAAGCTCCCACCCCGCGGCGTCAGATGAAAGTGACGGTTGCTTCCTTCGGCTTCAAGCACGGGAGCCCCCGCGACCTCGACCTCGTGTTCGATGTCCGTTTCCTGCCAAATCCCCACTGGGTGCCGGAGCTGCGGCCGCTCACCGGCATCGATGCGGCTGTCGCCGATTATGTGTTGAAAGACGAAGCGGCGATGGAGTTCGTTGAGCGCATCGATGGCCTGCTCGAGTTCCTGGTGCCCCGATATGTCGATGAAGGGAAGGCCTATCTCCGTATTGGGATCGGCTGCACAGGCGGGAGGCATCGCTCGGTGGCGATTGCCGAAGAGTTGGGTCGCCGCCTTGGGGAAGCGGGGAACGACGTGACCGTTCGCCACCGCGACTCTGGGATCTGAGTCATGAGCGCCCTTCAACTCGAGACGGAGTTGCTCGAAGTAGAGCAGCTGGACCCTCATGGTCCGCATGTGGTCGCCATCGGCGGGGGCCACGGGCTAGCTCAGGCTCTTGTGGGCATTCAGTCATATGCGTCCCGGATCGACGCGGTGGTGACGGTGGCCGACGATGGTGGCTCGTCGGGACGCCTTACGTCGGCCTTCGACATCCTTCCGCCGGGCGACATCCGCCGCTGCCTGTTGGCGTTGAGTCCCGAGCCGAGCCTGTGGACCGAGATGTTCGAGTTCCGATTCGAGGGCAGCGATGTGGCCGGCCACTCGCTCGGCAATCTCATCCTGGCCGCTATGTCAGACCTGTTCGGCGACTTCGAGACTGCCATCACGATGGCCGAAGAGGCTCTCGCCTGCCTCGGGCATGTCATACCCAACTCGCGGAATTCGCTCCATCTGCAAGCAGTCGTCGATGGTGCTCTGGTCGACGGGCAGGCCGCCATCGCCCGGACCCGGGGGGCGGTCTCCGAGCTGCGACTACTGCCAGCCGAAGCCTCCGTCAACCCCCGGGCGGTTGAGGTGGTGGCAGCCGCCGACCAGATCGTTATTGGTCCCGGGTCCCTCTACACATCGGTTGTGTCGGCAATCCTGGTCCCGGGGCTCGCCGAAGCGGTGAATGCGGCCAAGGCCGACGTCATCTTCGTCTGCAATCTGACCACCCAGGATGGAGAGTCGCTGGGCATGGGCGCCGCCGATCACGTCCGGGCGCTGCTCGAGTTCGCCGGGATCAAGACACCGCTTACCGCCCTCATCCACGATGGTGGGCCCGAGTTTCCGCCCGAGGCCGAGTCGGTCGCTCATGATGAGGAGCAGATCCTGGCGCTCGGAGTCAGGCCGGTGTTCAAAGACTTGCTCGACCGTACCGAAGCGTGGCCGCAGCACGACCCGTTCCGGCTTGGCCGGGCACTCGAGTCCCTGTGGCGGGCGACCCAGACCGAGGAGTAGCCGGCGCTTTAGGCGGGAACCATCTGCTTGCCCAGCAACTCGATGAGGTCAACGACCCGGTTTGAGTAGCCCCACTCGTTGTCGTACCACGACACGATCTTGACGAACCGGCCATCCATCACCTGAGTGGCGTTGGCATCGAAAATCGACGAATACGGGTTGCCGATGATGTCGGTCGACACCAGGGGCTCCTCCGAGTACTGGAGGACTCCTGCCAGCTCACCCTCAGCGGCGGCCTTCAACGCGGCGTTCACGTCTTCGACCGTCACATCTGATTCCACCTCCAGCACCAGGTCGACGATCGACCCATCCGGCACCGGCACCCGCATAGCCATGCCGTCGAGCTTGCCGGCCAGCTCCGGCAGTACCAGTCCGACTGCCCGGGCAGCCCCGGTGGTGGTGGGGATGATGTTTTCGGTAGCGGCCCGGGCCCGGCGCAAGTCCTTATGGGGGACGTCGGCCAGCCGCTGGTCGTTGGTGTAGGCATGAACGGTGGTCATGACTCCCCGCTTGATGCCGAAGGCGTCGTTGATGACCTTGGCCACCGGGGCCAGACAATTCGTCGTGCACGAGGCATTCGAAATCACCTGGTCTTCGGGCATGATTGAATCTCCGTTGACTCCCAGGACCACGGTGGCGTCAACCTCATCCTTGGCCGGAACGGTCAGAATGACCTTCTTGGCACCAGCTTCGATGTGTTGAGCGGCCTGGTCGCGAGTTCGGAAGATGCCGGTGGCTTCGATGACAACGTCAACCGACAGCTCGTCCCATGGCAGCTTCTTGGGGTCGGGCTCCATCAGCATCTTGACGGTGTGGCCACCGGCGGTCATGACGCCGTTTGACACCGCTACCTCCCCGTCGAACTGACCCATGACCGAGTCGTTCTTGAGCAGATAGGCGAGCACGTCGTCGTCGGCCAGGTCGTTGATGGCTACCACTTCGATGCCGGCGTCGGGCCGCTCGGCAATGATCCGGAATACCGCGCGGCCGATTCGGCCGAAGCCGTTGATTGCTACTCGGACAGTCATGCGTTCTCCATTTGCTCGATCATGGTGGTGAGGACTTCAACGATCCTCACCGAATATCCCCAGCCATTGTCGAACCAGATGATCGCCTTGATCATCGTTTCGTCGACCACCAGTGTGGCCAGGCTGTCGAAGTTGCCGGATTGCGAGGACCCGATGACGTCGGAAGAGACGATGGGGTCGTCTACGAATTCGATGATCCCGGCGAAACCGGCCTGGATCTCCTTGCGGATGGTCTCGTTCACCTCGGCGGCGGTGGTGGGCGTCCGCACGAACGCCACCAGGTCGACGGTCGATCCGTCGGGGACCGGCACGTTGAGAGCCATCGCCGAGAGCTTGCCGGCAAACTCCGGCATCACGGTCGTAATGATCTCCGGCGAATTGGTCTCGGCCGGAATGATGTTCTCACCGGCTGCCCGGCTGTTCCGGAAGCTCGAGGTGGGAACGTCGGCCAGCCGAGCCATGTTGGTGAAGGCGTGAACGGTGGTGAAATACGCCCGGTCGAGACCCCAGGCGTTGTCGATCATGCGCAGTACCGGCGCCAGTGCGTTCGAGCTGTTTGACCCGAGCGACACCACGTCGAGGTCGGGAGTCAGGATCTCGTCGTTGATGCCGCGCAACAGGATGGGAACATCACCGGGGGTTTCCGGAGTAGAAGCCAGGATGACTCGCTTGGCCCCAGCCGCGATGTGGCGCGCACACCAATCCGCCGTCCGATACTTGCCCGTGGCCTGGATGACGATGTCGACATCAACCGCCGCCCAATCGATATCGCCGGGCTCGGTCCC
>JAOTYB010000143.1 GCA_029862065.1 Acidimicrobiia bacterium
TTGGCGAGACAACTTCTTCCTCGACCTCCGTCGTTGCTACAACCTCTCCCGTACCGACTCCGGACCCTGGATCCGTTCCTTCCGAGCGGTTCGAAATTGACGGGACGGTTCTCGAAAAAGAAGGGATAGGTCCGCAGCTGTGCTCAGTCACTCTCAGCTCGTTCCCACCGCAATGCGAGGGCCTTCCGCTGGTTGGTCTCGATTGGTCGGCGGTGCCGTGGGCGGAGACAGCGGGTGATACGACCTGGGCGTCGATCCATCTGGTGGGGACCTTCGATGGGAGGGCTTTCACCCTCACCGAGTCTCCCTTAGAGAGCACCGGATCCCGCAGATTGTTCGAGCTCGCCGACTTCACCACTCCCTGCCCTGGGCCCGAAGGCGGCTGGACCGTGAGCGCTCCGTCGGCGGACGCCGATTTCCACCGGGCCATGATCCATGCAGAAGCACAGCCGGACTTCGCAGGCTTGTGGGTCGACGATCTCCTCGACAATTCCGAGCGAGAGGATGACGAACACGACGCCGCCACCTTCATCGTCAACTTCACGTTCACGGGCGACCTCGACCGACACCGGTCTGAGCTGCGTGCCATCTACGGCGGGCCCTCGTGTGTCAGCGAGGGGGTGCGCTCGCTGGCCGAGATGCGGGAAGTCCAACATGAGGTGTTCGGCAGGCTGGCGAGTGCCGAGGCGGAGAATGCCGGCATCTACGGCCGCTTCGGGATGGTTGGCGGCGTTAACCAGTTTCGAGGCGTGGTCGAGGTATCGGTTCTCGTGGCAATTGGAGACGACCTGCAGCGGTGGCTCGATGAAGAATTCGGCGCCGGACTGGTAGAGGTACGCAGCGCCTTGCGGCCGGTCGGATAACGGTGACCGGTGACCGCCTGCTCGAAGAGCTGCCTCTGCCTAAGCCTTCTCGACCTTGCCGGCCTTGATGCAGGAGGTGCAGACACGGGCGCGCCGCGAGTTGGTCCCGTGCTTCACACGGATCCGTTGGATATTGGGATTCCAGCGGCGGCTCGAGCGCTTGTGGGAGAAGCTGACCTGTTTGCCGATCCAGGGCTCTTTCCCGCACACTTCACATTTAGCTGACATTCGAGACCTCCAAGCGGCGGAAGAGTAACACGGTGCCCACGCATGTGCCTACTGCCCGAGCCGGAGAGTGGCCCATATACTGCCCGCCTATGTCCCCCGAGAAGCTGGTCCCGGCAGGTGACTGAACCAAACGGCGAGCGCACCCTTGCGTACCTATCCACTATCCCGGTATCGCGGGTCAAAGGCTTGACCGGCAAGCGGGCTACGGCTCTGGCCGCCGCCGGCATCGAGAGTGTGAGTGACCTCCTCTTCCACGTGCCCCGTCGCTACATCGATCGCTCAACCACGGCACCCATGGAGGACGCTCCGCTCGGTGAAGAGGTCACCGTCGTTGGGACCGTTCAGAAGATCAGTACCCGACGGGTGCGCCGCAATCTGGCGATCATCAACGCCACCATTTTCGACGGCGAGACCTACCTCTTCGCCACCTGGTTCAACCAGACGTTCCGCGAGCGTCAGTTGCCCGAGGGAACCGAGGTGGCGCTGTCGGGCAAGATCGAACGCAAACAGGGCAGGCTGCAGATGAAGAGCCCGGAGGCCGACGTCCTGGACCGTCCCGGAGAATCGCTAATCACCGGCCGGGTGGTGCCCGTCCACCCAGGTGTGAAAGGCGTCTCTCCCGGGTTTCTGCGCCGGGGGATTCACAACGCTGTGACGAGGTCTCTGCCGGTGGGGGACCCGGTCCCCGGCGAGATGCGCGAGCGGCTGAAGTTGATGGACCGCTCGGCCGCCCTGGAGGCCGTCCACTTCCCCGAGGCAATGGACGATGTTGGTCCGGCCCGTGACCGGCTGGCCTTCGACGAGCTGTTCCGGTTGGAGGTGGCCCTGGCGTTGCAGAAGCGCCGTCAGATCGACGATGCGATTGGTATTGCCCATGTGCGGGAGACGGGCGGGCTGGTCTCCCAGCTCGTTAGCGGCTTGCCTTTCCCGCTTACCGCCGCCCAGGAACGAGTGATCGGTGAGGTGCAGGACGACATGGTGCGGCCTCACCCGATGCACCGGCTCCTGCTGGGCGACGTGGGGTCTGGCAAGACCGTCGTGGCCGTGGCGGCTGTTCTCACCGCCGCCGATGGCGGCTACCAGGGAGCGGTGATGGCGCCGACCGAGGTGCTGGCCGTGCAGCACTTCCTCAGTATCGGCGCCCTGCTGGCCGGGGCCGGCATGGCTCCCCCGATTGAGGCCAAGGGCATGGGGAGCCTATTCAGCCAGACCGAGCACGAGCGGCCCGTCCGCCTCGCCCTGCTCACCGGGTCGAACGCTGAGGTCAACTACCGGGAGGCCATCACCAGGTCTGAGTTGGTCGAGGAGATCGCCGACGGCTCGGTCGACATTGTCGTCGGTACCCACGCCCTGATTCAAGAAGGGCTCGACTTCAAAAGGCTCGGGGTGGCGGTGGTTGACGAGCAGCACCGGTTCGGGGTGCACCAGCGGGTGGAGCTGCGCGCCAAGGGAGCCGAAGCCGAACCCGACCTCATGATCATGACCGCCACACCAATTCCTCGAACCTTGTCGATGACGCTCTACGGCGACCTCGATGTGAGCTCAATTGCCCGCGATGAGATGCCTCCCGGCCGACCCGAGGTCGAGACGGTGGCGCTCACCAAGACTCCGGCGGCGGAGCGGCTGTGGTTGGACCGGATCACCACGGAGGTGGCCGCCGGCCACCAGGCCTTTGTGGTGTGCCCACTGGTTGAGGACAGCCCCAAGATCGAGGCGGCCTCCGCCACGGCCGAGCATGCCCGCCTTGTTGCGTTGCTCCCCGATATGGAGATCGGTCTCCTGCATGGACAAATGGTCCCGGCCGACAAGGCATCGGTGATGGCGGCCTTCCGCGATCAGGAGCTCGACGTGCTCGTAGCCACGACCGTCATTGAAGTCGGCATCGACATTCCGCACTCGACGGTGATGGTGATCGAAGACGCCGACCGGTTCGGCCTCTCGCAGCTCCACCAGTTGCGGGGCCGCCTCAGCCGGGGCATCGGGCCCAACTACTGCTTCCTGGTTGCCGACCCGACGACAACCGAGAGCGAAGACCGGCTGGCTGCCATGGTCGCATCGGATGACGGCTTCGTGCTTGCGGAGGAAGATCTTCGGATCCGCGGTCAGGGGACAGTGTTCGGAGCCCGGCAGGCCGGAGTCGCCGATCTCCGCATCGCCGACATCCTCCGCGACACCCAACTTCTCATTGATGCCCGTCGCGAAGCCTTTGCTCTGGTGGCAGATGATCCTGATCTGATCGACCATCCCGAAGTCGCCGACGAGGTTCGAGCATTGCTGGGCGATGCCGTCGCCTGGCTGTTTGTGTCGTGAGAGTTATCGCCGGAACAGCCAGAGGCCGGCGGCTGCGTGCGCCTTCCGGCAAAGGCACCCGGCCGATGATGGATCGGGTGAAGGAAGCGCTGTTCTCGTCGATTGCCGCCGACATCCCCGACGCCCGGGTGCTCGACCTCTACGCCGGCTCCGGCGCCCTGGGAATCGAATCGCTCAGCCGGGGTGCCGCCTCAGCCACCTTTGTCGAGCAAGACAGGGCTGCGTTGGCGGCTCTGTCCGAAAACCTGACCACGCTGGGCCTGGATGGGGAGGTGGTTTCCGGCACGGTGGAGGCATTTCTCGCCGGCGGTGACGGCACGTTCTCGGTCGTGTTCGTTGACCCGCCATATCGGCTATCGCTAGCGTTGGTGAATGAGGTGCTGGAGGGCGTTTCGGCCCTTCTGGTGAACGGAGGACTCATGGTGGTGCATCGAGAATCGGGCGAGGATGCCCCGGCTGCTCCCACCGGAACCGTGCGCTCCGACGACCGCCGCTACGGTGGCACCCAACTGTGGATCTACCGGAAGGATGAGTCGTGACCGTCGCCGTCGTCCCGGGGAGTTTTGATCCCCCGACACTGGGTCATGTCGACGTGATCGGGCGAGCGGTCGATGTATTCGACCAGGTGATCATCGCCGTGGTGGAGAATCCCTCGAAGTCGGCGCTGTTCACCGTTGAGGAGCGAACCTCGATGCTGGAGGAGATTTGTGGGGAATGGGGCAACACCACCGTCGACCATTTCAACGGGCTTCTCGTTGACTTCGCCCGCCTGAAGGAGGCCGACGTCATCGTGAAAGGGCTGCGGGCCGTTTCCGACTTCGAGTACGAGCTCCAGATGGCACAGATGAATCACCACCTCTCAACCGTCCACACTGTGTTCTTGCCGACCAGCCCGGAGCACGCGTATCTTTCCTCCTCGCTGGTCAAGGAAGTTGGCCGCTTCGGTGGCTCGCTCGACGGGTTGGTTTCACCGGTAGTGGCCGCAGCATTGAAGGAGCGATTCGAATGACCGATGAATTTGACTTCGAGACGGACGAGGCAGAGGGAGTCCCCGCTTCGGTGGGTGAGCTGCAGGACACCGTTGAAGAGTTGATCATCGCGGTCGAGCAGGCCCGGGGCGTCCCCTTGTCCGGGAATGCCAGCATCGACCGCAATGACTTCGTTGAGCGGCTGCGCGACCTGCGTGAGCGACTTCCCGAGGAGCTCCGCACCGCCCGGTGGATGGTGCGCGAGCGGGAAGCGTTCATTGCCCAGACCAACGAGGCAGCGGCCGAGATCATGCGTCGCGCCAAGGAGCAGGGTGCCAAGATGGTGTCGGAGACTCAGGTCATGTCTGAGGCAGTGGAAGAGGCCAACATTCTGGTGCGGAATTCCGAGATCGAGGCTCGCCAAATCCGCTTGGAGTCCGAGGACGTGGCCGAGTCCAGCTACGAACACATCGAGACGTTGCTCACCAACTTGCTCGACCGGGTACGCGACCGCCGCTCCGAGCTCCACCAGTCCCGCCCGGCACCGCCTGAGGTCCCGATCAGCGAGTAGGGAGCGATAACTAACCTCGACCTTATGGGGCGTTCTTCTGTCGTTGCCGTTGTGCTGGCTGTGTCCGTTGCGGCCGGTGCGTGCACGTCCACCGACGGAATCGCCGCTTCCCCCGCCACCGCCACGACGGCGGTCTCCTCCACCACCACCACGCTTCTGCCGACCACGATCACAGTCCCGCCGACCACCACCACCACGTTTCCG
>JAOTYB010000144.1 GCA_029862065.1 Acidimicrobiia bacterium
ATGGGGAGCTGGTGACGGCGGTGGTGTCGGATGTGGAGCTGGTGACGGTGGTGTCGGATGTGGAGCTGGTGACGGTGGTGTCGGATGTGGAGCTGGTCACGGCGGTGCTGGATGTGGAGCTGGTGACCGGCGTGGTGTCGGGAGTCGAGGGTGGCACTGTCTTGCTGGAGGCCTCGGTCGTACTGGTGGTCGGCTGGGCAGTGGTGGCCGTCGTCGTGGACGACCCCCCGCCGGTGGGTGGGATCACGTTGGTGCCCGGCAGCGTCGAACTCGAGGTGGGGTTGGTCCCCTTTGGCAGGAATGCGGCGCACAACGGGGCAACGGAGTGGGGCTGGTCGGCCGGATAGGCAGCGTGAACCGCTTTGACAGCATCGATGGGTTGATCGGCTTTCACTGTCCCGACGAAGTAGTTGTCGCCGTCCTTGTCTTCGGCCAGGTCATCGGTAATCCCGGAGGTGAACACGACGGTCGACCCTGCCAGGCCTTGCAGGTACCACTGTTCCCGGGTCTGGGCTTGATGCGACTTGGCGCTGTGCTTGTCGTAAGACACGAGCCACACGTCCCAATCACCGGCCGGCAGCGCAAACTCGACTGGTCCCGCCATGGAGGCCTCAGCGTCCCAAGCCAGCAGCAGCTCCGTGCTGATGTTGACCACGGTCTCCCCAGCGGGGAAGGGACAGCTTGCCCCGGCCATCGGAGCGGTCCCGGCCGGATAGAAGGCGGCGCACAGCGGGGCAACCGAGTGCGGTTCGAGCGTGTCGGGATAGGCGGCGTGCAACGCCACGACGTTGTCGATGGCGCTGGTGGTGGTGATCGAGCCGACTCCGAAGTACTCAACGTCCGTAGTTTCCGAAAGGTCGGGGGTGGCGTTGGTAGTGAACACCACCGATTCGCCAATACGGCCCTGCAGTGTCCATTGTTCCTTGGTTTGGGCCTGATGCTTCTTGTTGCTGTGGTCGTCGTAGCTGACCAGGTAGACGTCCCAGGTGCCGGCCGGTACCGATACGGAGACGGGCCCGGCCGAGGCCTCCTCGCTGTTCCAGGCCGTCATGAGCTCTTCGCTGATGTCCACAATCACGACACCGGGGGCGGTGGGGAGGGGACAGGTGAGACCCGCCGAACCGTTGCCGAAGGCGGCCGCCCCGAGCGGAACCATGAATAGCGCGACCACCACCAACGAAGTGATCGCTCCGATTTTGCGCATACCGAAGTCTTCTTCCCCTGCTCCTGTCGCGGACGATAGCACTGGCCGTCCGCCAGCCGGGAACCCTCGTCGCGCAAATGTTTCGCGCCCTTACAGGGCCGCCACCAGCAAGCCGGCGGCCAGGCCGTAGGCCCCCGCCACCAGGTCATCGGCCATTACGCCACGGGCTCCAGGGAGCCGTTCGGCCGCCGACACTCCCGGCGGCCACTTCGTGATATCGGCCGCTCGGGCGACCAGCCATCCCACGACAAATGGCCACCCGCCGAGCCCGACAACGGCCAGCCAGGCGCCGGCGGTCTCGTCGATGACTACCCATCCGGGGTCTCCGGCCGCAAAGGGGGCGGCCGCCCACAAGCCGACACCCGTGACGATCACGACGAGAACGGCTTCGATCCACAGGTTGTCGATAGCCAGGGCGAGCGGAATGGCGAGGGCGGCACCGAACGTCCCGGCACCGTCATCCGATCCCCGGATTCGGCCAGGGATCAATCCAAGGCCGAGTGAGCTGGCCAAAAGGCGACGCATGCGGCAACGCTAGCCGGGGGGCAGTTCCCGCTGGACGAAGGAACGTGGCAACATAGGGCCATGGAATCGGTCAAATACATCTGGATGGACGGCGAGCTGATCGCATGGGAGGACGCAACCGTCCACGTTCTTTCCCACGCGCTCCATTACGGCACGGGGGTGTTCGAAGGCATTCGCGCCTACGACACCGAGGACGGGCCGGCCGTATTCAGGCTTACCGAGCACATGCAACGCCTGGTGCGCGGCGCCGCCGCCTATCAGTTACCCCTGCCTTACGGTGCCGATGAACTCACCAAGGCTGCCCGCGAAGTCGTGACGGCCAACGAGCTGGGCGCCTGCTACATCCGGCCGATCGTGTTCCTTGGCACGGGCAGTATGGGCCTCAATCCCGCCGGCGCCGAGCCGAGGGTGGCGGTGGCCGCCTGGCGGTGGGGCGCCTACCTGGGCGATGAGGGACTCCAGAAGGGTATTCGTGTGGGCGTGTCCTCGTGGCGGCGCATTCACCAATCGATGTTTATTCCCGATGCCAAGGGCACCGGTGGCTATATCAACAGCGTGTTGGCTCGCCTTGAGGCCAACGCCAACGGCTTCGACGAGGCGCTGTTGCTCAACATGGACGGCTATATCGCCGAGGGAAGCGGTGAGAATTTATTCCTCGTTCGCGATGGCATCGTTCGCACCCCACCTACTCAGGCCGGTGCCCTCAACGGCATCACCAGTCAGTCGGTGATCGAGCTCCTGCGCGACGACGGGGTGACGATCGAAGAGACCAACCTCACCCGCTCGGACGTCTACTACGCCGACGAAGCCTTCTTCACCGGGACTGCGGCGGAGGTCACTCCCATCCGGGAGGTCGACCGCCGGACCATCGGAACCGGCTCGCCGGGCCCGATCACTAAACGGGCTCAGGAGCTATTCATGAGCGCCGCGACGGGCAAGCTTGACGCCTATCGACACTGGCTAGAACTCGTCTGATGGGTCAAGAACCGAGCCTCGAGATACCCCAGGAGGACCGCCCGCGGGCTGTGGCTACCCCGGCCCCGGCTCGACGCTGGTCCGCCTCGAGACCCGGCGACCTCCACGCCCCATCGGATGTTCCCTGGGGCGGCCCGTTCGGGACTCCCGGTCCGGACACCGGCTATGGGCTCAAGTTGGCCGCCGGAGCGACCCTCAACCTGGCAGAGGATGAACGACGTCATCCGGTTGAGAGAGTGCTGGTGCTCATTATCGGGGCCCGCGCTTCGCTTTTTGGAAAGGCTCCGAGCGCCGACGACCTCGGGTTTGCCGTGATGCTGCTCGGTCTCGACACCAGCCGCGAGATCCCGGAGGCGGCGACCACCCAGCTGGCGGCGGCTCGCAGGTATTGGGCACCCCGTGTGGCTCATTCGACCGCCGACGCCCGCCGGCTATCGGCCCGGCTCACCCCCGATCTGCTGGCGCTCTCGCCCGACGATTTGCGGCACCGGCTGGCGCTGGGAGAGGTGCCGCTCGCCCCATGATCGTCGACTGCTTGTGAAGATTGTTCGCGCCCGAACTGACGACGATGAGATCAGCTACGGCGGTGTCGAGCCGGAGGGGATCCGACTGTATCGAGGCAGCCCATTCGTTGCGTGGGAGCCAACCGAGGTGGTCATCGATTTCGATTCGGCCAGGCTGCTCTCACCCACGATCCCCACCAAAGTGGTGGCGGTTGGTCGCAACTTTGTCGCCCACGCGGCCGAGCTCAACAACCCGGTTCCCGAGGAGCCCTTGATCTTCATCAAGCCCTCAACCTCGGTCATCGGGCCGGCGGCCGCCATCCGCCTGCCCCCGCACTCCAAGCAGGTGGAGCATGAGGCGGAGCTAGCGATGGTCATCGGCAAGGTGGCCCGCCATGTGGCAGTGGAGGATGCGGCCTCCTACGTACTCGGCTACACCGTCGGCCAGGACATCACCGCCCGCGACCTTCAGCGACGCGACGGTCACTTCACCCGCGGCAAGGGCTTCGACACGTTCTGTCCGCTTGGCCCAGCCATCGAAACCGAATTCGATCCTCTGGAGGGCCAGCGCCTCACTTGCCGGGTGAACGGTGTGACCCGCCAGGACGGTGTGCTGTCGGACATGGTGTTTGGGGTGGCCGAGCTGGTGGCATTCATAACCGGTGTAATGACCCTGCTGCCCGGCGATGTCATCCTCACCGGAACCCCGGAGGGCGTCGGCCCCCTGGTGGACGGAGACCTGTTGGAGACCGAGATCGAGGGTCTGGGTGTCCTGAAGAACCCGGTTGCGACATGAGGGCGCGGTTTGCCCCATCACCTACCGGCTACCTCCATGTCGGGAGCGCTCGTACGGCGCTCTTCAACTGGTTGGCCGTGCGCAACGCCGGCGGGCAATTTGTGCTGCGCAGTGACGACACCGATCAGGAGCGCAGCTCGGCCGAGTACTACGACGACGTCATCGAAGGGCTCCGGTGGCTGGGGATCGACTGGGACGAAGGCATCGAGATCGGCGGTCCCCACGGGACCTACCGACAGAGTGATCGTCTCGACCGCTACCAGGCGGTGGGGGCTGAGCTCCGGGCTTCCGGTGCTGCCTACTTGTGCTTCTGCACCTTGGAGGAGCTGGATGAACGCCGCCGCCAGGCTCAGGCCGAGGGCCGGCCTCCCGGTTATGACGGCCGCTGTCGCGCCCTCCACCCGGGGGAGGCGCTCGATCGTGAGCAGGGTGGGGCACCGGCCGCCCTTCGCCTCGCCATTCCGCGGCCGGGGGAAACGGTCTTTGAGGACGTAGTACGCGGTGAAGTGCGATTTGATCACGAGAACATTGAGGACTTCGTTGTGCTGCGATCCGATGGGTCTCCCACCTATCACCTGGCCAGCACCGTCGACGACGTTGACTACGAGATCACCCACGTGGTGCGGGGGGAGGACCTGTTGTCCTCCACTCCCAAGCACATTCTGATCACCCAGGCGATGGGCGCCACACCTCCCCAATACGCCCACCTGTCGCTGCTCATGGGCCCCGATGGCAAGAAGCTCTCGAAGCGACACGGCGACACGGCCCTGCACGCCTATCGCCAGGGCGGCTATCTGCCCGAAGCGTTCGTCAACTACGCCGCCCTTCTCGGGTGGAACTTCGGCGACGACGAAACTGTGTTTGCCCGTCCGGAGATGATCGAGCGGTTCAGCCTCAACGATGTCCAGAAGAACCCGGCGATCTTTGACAACGAAAAGCTGACCTGGATGAACGGTCTATATATCCGCGAGTTGTCGATCGACGAATTCCAGACTCGCACCCGGCCATTGGTGGAGACTGACCTCGGCCGGCCCCTGACCGACGCTGAGCTCGACACGTATCGTCGGGTGGCCCCACTTGTCCAGGAACGAATGAAAGTGCTGACCGAAGCGCCCG
>JAOTYB010000178.1 GCA_029862065.1 Acidimicrobiia bacterium
TGCCTTGGCCCGGATGCAGTCCGGGCTGGTCCGTAGATGTTCACCGATCGTGGCGTCCCACTCCTCGAACTGGTCATCGGTCATCGCGTCCCCGTCGAAGGTGACCACGCGTAGAAAGCTCACTGAATCCTCCTTTACGAGCTCGTCGCGAATCTACCCGTCCGGCAGATGCCCGCGACGGCGCAGATGATGAAACGGTTGGCGCCGGCCCGTTCCTAATCTGTCCGACATGTTGGTGGCTGCTTCTACTCGTCAGGAGAACTTCGTCGATATCGACGTCTCGCCTTTGGCATGGGTGGCGTTGGGCGCCATCATCTTGCTCCTACTCGCCATCGACCTCTACCGCCATCGAGAGGCCCACGAGCCGTCGGCCCGCGAAGCACTGGTCGAATCGGGTGCCTGGGTGGCCAGCGGCCTCCTGTTTGGAGTCGTCGTCGCCGTCAGCTGGGGTGGGGAAGCCTTCGGCGAGTACATCTCCGGCTATCTGATTGAGAAGTCGCTCAGCGTCGACAACGTCTTCGTGTGGGCGATGATCTTCTCGACCATGGCCATTCCGGTCAAATACCAGCACCGGGTGTTGTTCTGGGGCATCTTCGGCGCCCTGGCGCTGCGCGGCATCTTCATCGCCGTCGGGTCGGCGCTCATCAGCAGCTTCATTTGGGTGCTGGTGTTCTTCGGCCTCTTCCTCATCTACACCGGCCTCCGGGTGATCCGCCACCGCGACGATGAGGGCGAACAGGCTGCCCGGGGGACCGGGTTGGTCAGACGGTTCTTCCCAACCACCGACGAGTTCGACGGCCAGAAGTTCTTCACCAAGCAGGGGATGAAGCGGGTTGCCACACCGCTGTTCAGTGCATTGGTGGTGGTCGAGCTCACCGACGTCATCTTTGCCGTCGATTCGGTCCCGGCCATTCTGGCCGTCTCCAACGAGCCGTACCTGGTGTTTGCCTCGAACGCCTTCGCCATCCTCGGCCTACGAGCCATGTACTTCTTGCTCGCCAATGCCCGCCAGCGTTTCCACTACCTGTCCCACGCCCTCGGCGGCATCCTCATATTCGTCGGCATCAAGATGGTGCTCGCCAACTGGTACCACGTGGATACCTACGTCTCGCTGGCAGTGATCGGAGTGATTCTGGTGGCGGCGGTCGTGCTGAGCGAGCGCAAAACCCGTCGATTGATGTCGGACACGGCCACGTAGCCAGGGGCCCCGGTACCCTGGCTGGGTGCCCCCTCCCTACACCCACATCGGCTTCGACTCTGACTATTCGGCCGAGTCGGCGGATCTGATGGATCGCATCGAGGCCGACCTCGACCCACTGGGAGTGTGCATTCTCGAGAGTGCTGCCACCCCCGTCGCCCCCACCTTTGACGTGGCTATCGGGAAGCATGTGTTCGTCGGGACGCTTGCTGCCGTCGAGGGCCGGCGCTGGCTGGTGTTCGTCGGGTCCACGCTTCGGTGGTGGAAGCGGAAACTGGGGGTTAGCGACGAGGCCGATCACCATGCGGTTCTGCAGGCGTTCGAACAGGTGCTCCGCCGCAACGGCCGCGTCTCGAATATCCGGCTCTATAGAGACGCCGCCCAGTGGGAGCTGGGCGACGATGGGGTGGAAACTAGGGGCTAACTACCCGGTCCGCTGGAGGATGGCGAACCACGACTTGTGCAGCAGAGTGAAATCGGCGCTGGCCTCAACGAACTCGTCGGTGGCCCGTACGACTCCCGGATAGGCCTCGGTGTAGTCGTCGAGGAAGATGAACCCACCCGGCAACACCTTGGGGGCGTAGAGGGCCAGGTCCTGCTGAACGCTCTCGAACTCATGATTGCCGTCGACGATGAGGAACCCGATTCGATCCGGCACCGCCGGCGCCGCGTGATGGGAAAAGGCCACCAGCGGTACGCATCGGTCTTCCAGGCCTCGATCGTGCATCGTCTTGAGATACACCTCGTATTTGCCGGCCGGATTGCCCGGACTGGTGGGGGCCCGCTCGAACGGGTCGATGCTGATGATGTGGTTGAGGTGCCCGGCGTCGAACATCGACTCGGCGAGGAAGGCAGCCGTTGTTCCCTCGTAGCTGCCGATCTCGACGGCCAGGGCATCGGGTGTCCATGGGAAAGCCAGGGCCGCTCCGGCCAGGCAGGACAACTCAGCGTTGTCCATCATCACCGAGGAATACTCGTCGGCTCGCTTGACGACGGTATCCGGGATGGTCGCCACAAACCCGCTGGGGGTGAAGGTCAGTTCCATAGGGGAACGATACCAGCGGACTCCGTTCGCTCAGGGTGGTTGACCGAGTAGCGTCTGGGGTATGGGAGAGAAGAGTCAATCCGGGCACAGCAAGGGCCGCAAGCCCCCGACCAGCAAGAGCCACCGCGGTCAAGGCCGCTCCGGAGGCGGCTCGGCGCGGACCGGGGGCGGAAGCGGAACCGGCAAGGGCCGGGGCGGCGGCCAGGGACGCGGCCGGGATGGCAAGACCACCCGCCCGCAGCTCGATCTCACAGTCGGCAGTCAGCTCCCCAAGTGGATCCAGGAAGAGGTCACCCGGACGACCCGCAAGGAACGGCGGGCGGCGGTCATGCAAGGGCTCGAGGCGGCAGCCGACGCCTTCGCTGACGCCCGGTATGGCAAGGCGGCCGAGCTGGCCGAGCGTGCGAAGGCTGGGTCGAGCGCTAACGCCACCATCCGCGAAATCCTTGCTCTCTCCCTCTACCGGCTCGGCCGCTGGGAAGACGCTCTCCGCGAGTTGCGTTCCTTCCGTCGCATCGCGGGTGAGACAACGCATCTGCCGGTCGAGATGGATTGCCTCAGGGCGCTCGAGCGACCCGACGATGTCGACAAGGCCTGGCTCGAGTTGAAGCACCTGGGCGGACGTCCCGACACGTTTCGAGAGGCCCGGGTCGTGTACGGCTCGTTCCTGCTCGATGCCGGCCGCCCCCAGGAGGCCTGGCGGGTCGCCAATCCGAAGCGGATCGAAAAGAATCCGAACGAGGCTGAGCTGCGACAATGGTATGTGGCCGCCCGGGTGGCTACCCATCTCGGTGATTCCGCGTCGGCTCGCCAGATGCTGACCGCCATCACGGCCGCCGATCCGGCCTTCCCGGGTCTCGACGAGCTGGACGCGGCGATTGGCGCCTGAGCCCGTCTCGCCCGACTACGTCTTTCGCAATCGCACCCACTGGGACAACAACGCTCCCGAGTGGATTGAGATGGGTCGTCGAGCCTGGAGCCACGAACCGAGCTGGGGGATCTGGGGCGTCCCGGAAACCGAGCTGCAACTGCTCCCGCCGCTCGAGGGAAGGGCTGCCCTGGAGATCGGCTGCGGCACAGGTTACGTGTCCGCCTGGCTGGCTCGGGCCGGTGCCCGGCCGATCGGCCTCGATAGCTCAGGTGCCCAACTGGCGACGGCTGCCACCTTGCAGGCCGAGTACGACCTGAGGTTTCCGCTCATCCACGGAGTGGGGGAGTACCTCCCCTTCGGGCCCGAGACCTTCGACCTGGTGATCTCCGAGTATGGCTCGGCCATCTGGTCCGATCCCCGCCTCTGGATCCCGGAGGCTGCCCGGGTACTTCGAGCTGGCGGCCACCTGGTGTTTCTGGCCAACAGCATCCTGTTCATGCTGGTTGCCCCGGAGCTCGACGGCGTTCCGGCCGAGACCACGCTCCTGCGCCAGCAGTTCGGGATCCACCGGTTTGAGTGGCCCGACGATGACGCGGTGGAGTTCCACCTCAGTCATGGCGATATGATTGCCCTGCTGCGGTCAACCGGGTTTGAGATCCTCGACTTGGTGGAGATCCAGGCTCCTGAAGGCTCTCCGGAAACCCGATTCAATGTTCCTC
>JAOTYB010000036.1 GCA_029862065.1 Acidimicrobiia bacterium
GCTCTCCGCTGGCCGTCCGAAGAAGTGTGGCGGGTCCGCAAACGCTGAGCTCAGGCGGTATCCCGGAGCGACAACCACCGCTGGATCCCGGTGGCTTGCATTGGCCAGAACGTATTGCGGTCGTACTGGTCGATATCGTCTTCCGAAATCCCCTCCGAGCGGTATTGGCCCAACACCCACGACCTGAGCTGGTCGGCGGCATCCGGGTCGTCGCCCAGCGATTCCACGAACGCCACCCATTCGTCGATTCGGGCCTCGGCCTCGTCGAACACCCGGGGGGCATCCTCGGTAATGCCGTAATGGGCGAAGCCGACGAATCCGGGCTGGCGGGCCGCCATCCGGCGGAGCTGACCCACCACGAGCGGTTGGTCGAAATCGGGTGGGGGAGTCACCGGCTGCACCATGTGGCCATGGGGGAAAGCAATGCCGACGGAGTCGCCGACGAACATGCCCCCTGAACGTTCCTCGGAGAACACGATGTGATGCTTGGCATGGCCCGGCGTGTACATCACATCCAGCGAGCGGCCGCCCCCCAGGTCGATGATCGACCCCTCGTCGAGCACCCGGAGGCGATCTTCCGGAACCGGGTCCATCGGGCCCCACAGGGCCAGCATGCCGGCGGGGGTGTAGATGCGCTCGGCCGAATCCCACAGGCGGGCCGGATCGACCAGATGCCGGGCTCCGGCAGTGTGAACTCCAATCTCGGCCTCAGGGAAGCGAGCCGCGAAGTGGCCGGCGCCACCGGCGTGGTCGAGGTGGATATGGGTCACGACCATCGCGGCGATCTCCTCGACACCGATGGAGGCGAGGGCGGCCGTGAGGTTTGGCATCACATTTGATGGGCCACATTCGATGAGGACTCGATTGGGAGTGTCGAACAGATAGCAGGCCAAGCGCTCGGGCTCGTCGTGCATGCCGGCGTCGATCATGTACAGCGAGTCACCCAGGTCTGTCACCGAAACATCGAACACGCCACGACGCTAGCGGCCGTGTGTCACACCCGGGACATACGGTGGCATCGGAGGACAGAAAGGACGATATGCATGGATCTGAATCTCGTGGTGCTGGCTGGCACGCTGGCGGCGGCTCCAGACCTCCGGGAGTTCGACTCGGGAGCCCGCCTCTTGCGGATGCTGGTGACGGTGCGCAGCGACGAGCCCCGCCGGCGAGTGGACGTCATACCGGTGACCCTGTGGGACCCGCCGACGGTGCTCACTCAGGAGACCCTTGAACGGGGTCGGCGCGTCGTGGTGTGCGGAGCTGCCCAGCGGCGGTTCTGGGAGGCCAAAGAGGGGAGGCGCAATCGGGTGGAGATAGTCGCCGAGAACGTCACCGTACGGCCCGAGGCAGAGGCCGAAGACGATGATGGGTAGGCGGCAGCGGAGTGGCCGGCCGCCCTAGGTACCACGACGGGCCTGCTTTAGGCTTCCCCGATGCCGAAGGTGATGACAGCAGCCGGGTCAACAATCGCGGCCGAAGCGGCCGCGACCGTCGCCGACGCGGGCGGTAATGCGGTCGATGCCGCCCTGGCGGCAGTCATCGTCTCTCTGTGCACGGAGCCCGGCATCATCGCGCCGGCTGCCGGGGCCTTCATCACCGTGTGGGAACCGGGCGGGGATCCGGTGACCATCGACGGCTATTGCGAGATGCCGGGTCGGGGAGATCCCGACCGTATCGGCACAGGACGCCAGGAGGTCTGGATGACCTATGGCGGAGGCATGCACACCAACATCGGCTACAGCTCGGTGGCAACTCCCGGGGCGTTCGCCGGATTTGCTGAAGCATCCCGTCGCTACGGGGCTGCCCCCTGGGCGGAGGTCTTTGGCCCGGCCATCCACAGCACCCGCTCAGGTTTTCCCATACCGGGGGTCACGGCCCGTTATCTCGAACACTCCCACGAGGTGATCTTCGGCTGGCATCCCGATAGCTACAAGGCCGTCCACCACGAGGACGGCACCGTCCGGGCCCAGGGCGAGATCCTCACACTCCCCGAGCTTGCCAACTCGCTCGAATTGATCGCCCGCGGGGGAGCCGAGGTGTTCTACTCGGGCGAGTTGGGTCATGCCATCGCCGACGAGGTGCACGAGCATGGTGGCATCCTTTCTCGGGTCGACATGGAGTCCTACGAGGTCGAAGTGCGGGAACCGATTCGCATTCACATGCGCGATTGGGACCTGGCTACCAACCCGGCGCCGGCGATCGGCGGGGCCGCGCTGGCCGGCCTGATGCTCCTGGTTGGCGAGAACGGAATGGCCGGTTGGACCACCGAAGAGATCCGACGGTTGACCGAGGCCCAGCGAGCCATATTCACATATCGAGGCGCCCGCCTCGAGTCGGCAAAGGCCGACCTTCCCGAGGCGGTGAAGGAGCTGCTGGATGCGGCCCGACTCGGCGAGGTCGCTCGGCTGCTGGCGTCGGGCTCCACCACCCACGTCTCATCCGTGGACTCCGACGGCCGGGCTTGTTCGATCACTGCCTCGGCCGGTTATGGGTCGGGTGTCATGGTGCCCGGGACCGGCATCTGGCTCAACAACTCACTGGGCGAGCTCGAGTTGCACCCGAAGGGCTTTCACGGCCTGGCACCGGGGACCCGTCTCATGTCGAACATGGCGCCGACCATCGCCCGCACCGCAGAAGGTGAGGTCCTGGCGATCGGCTCAGCTGGGGCCGACCGGATCACCACGGCGATAGCCGAGTCGCTCATCAATCACCTCTACCTCGATATGGACCTGGTGGAGGCGGTGGCTCACCCGCGGGTGCATGCTGAGGTGTTTGACGGCCAGTCGACCGTTGCCTATGAGCTTGACCTGCCGGTGGAAAACGACGGGCACATCCGCCACTTCCCCGAGCGATCGATGTACTTCGGCGGCGTGCAGGCGGCGGCCTGGAGCCCGGCGGGGGGTTTGACCGGCACCGCCGACCCGCGGCGGTCGGGCGATGCCGCCGTTGGTGGAAGCCTGTAACCCGGCCTTCGATAGCCTCGGACGGTGCGAACCTCATCCCCTTTGCTCAAGCCTCGCTGGCTGGTCGGACATGTCCTGGTGGTGCTGATCACCATCGGGTTCACCCTGCTGGGGTTCTGGCAACTCGGGCGCCATTTTCAACAACAGGACGACAATCGGGTGCTCGAGAGCAAGTTGGCGCAGCCCCCCATCGGTTTCACCGAACTCGACGATTCTGACGTCGAGTCGAGGGCGGCCGTCGTTTCCGGCGAATACGACTACCCCCGTCAGCTGGAGCTGCGGCCGCGTGCCCGCAACGGGCAAGTTGGCTACGACCAGGTCGTCCCGCTGCGGATCGACGACGCCGTGGTGCTGGTCAATAGAGGTTTCATCCCTGACGCGGCCGGATCGGCGCGCCAGCAGCCACCGCCGACAGTCGCAGTAACCGTGACGGGCACGGTTCGGTTGAGCCAGGCCCCCTCTTCACTTGGGCCGCAGAATCAGGCCACCGGCATTCTCGACACCATTGCCCGAGTGGATATCAACCGACTCAACCCGCAGTTCAATAACGTCCTGGCACCTGTGTACCTTGACTTGATCTCCGAGATCCCCGACGCCGGTGGGATATCGACCGTTGTGCCGGAGCCGCCCGAACCAACCAGTCGGCCCAACCTGCCGTACGCCGTTCAATGGTGGGCCTTTGCGGGAGTGGTCTCCGTTGGATGGTTTCTCTACCTGCGCAAGCAGTTCTTCGCCCGATGACTACCAAGTCCTGGGTTGGAGTGCTTTCGTTGTTACTGGGAGCAGCCACAGTCATGGCGACGGTGCTTGGGTCGCTTGAGTCATTGACCTGGGCATTCGGGCTGGTCGACAACTTCCGATTCCAGTTCTTCTGGTTGGCCTTCTTGTCCCTGGCCGGCCTCGCCTGGAACCGCCACTGGATTCCGATGGGCGTCATCGTTGTTGGCATGTTGATGAACCTGGCCGCCATCGGCCCGTATTGGTGGGGTTCGGTCACTCCGCCGGCTACCGCCGATCGATTGACGATGGTCTCCCTCAACACTCAGGCGGCCAACATGGATAAGGAAGCGGTCGTTGAATTCGTTCGCCAAGCCGACGCCGACGTCGTCTTCCTGGCTGAGGTGACGGCGCTCCTGCACGAGGTCCTCGAGCGGGCCGAGCTGGACTATCAAGCCGTCACCGGAACGCCCGCGGTAACTCCCATTGGATTGCTGGCTCTCTCGCGTGACCCTTCGATCACCGGCCGGATCTCCAACCTCGGAGCGTCCGGTGTTCCCGCTCTCATCATGGAGGCGACCATTGGCACTACCCCGGTTGAGATTTTGGCGTTCCATACATCATCACCGGTGGGAAAGACACAAGCGCGTGACGACCAGCTCCGTGGTGCAGGCGAGCGAGTGCAGGAGCGTGACATGCCGATGATTCTCATCGGTGACTTCAACGCAACGCCCTATACGGGCTCGTTCCGCGATCTTCTTGACGCGGGACTGATCGACGCCCAGAGGGGGAGAGGGGTGGCTGGGAGCTGGCCGGCCGGGTGGGGCCCGTTCAAGATTCCGATCGACCACGCTCTCCACACGCCGGAGTTGACGTCAACCCATTTCGCCTTCGGGGATTCGGCTGGGAGCGATCATCGGTCGTTGGCCGTGACGTTTGCCCTGGCTGCGACCGGCTAGAGCGTCTCCGCCAGGTCGAGCACCTCGTCCTGGTCGAACTCCCCGTACCAGATGGTGTTGCCGCGCCCCTCTGTATCGAACAGGATGGCGATTGGCTGGCCTCGAATCCCCAGCTGCGACCACGACTCGAATGAAGCGTCATAGAGCATGCGGAACGATGTCGTCCCGTATTTGTCGACGAAGTCGAGCGCCTCTTCCAACGTGTCCTGGGCGCCAAGGCCAACAACCGTGACCTTGTCTGCGTTAGCTCGAGCAAACTGCTCGACACCGGGAGCTTCCCGGCGGCAGATCGGTCAATGAGGAGCCCAGAACCACAGCAGAACCGGCTCGGTTTCCAGTGCCAGCTCCTTCAGGTTGATTTCGCCGCCTGCCAGGTCGGCGACCACGACGTCCGGGTAGTCGGACTCGGGGAGGGCAACTGGACCCTCGGAAGCGGCGGTGGTGCCGGTGGTACCAGCGTCGTCTGTGGTGATGGGCGGCATGGTGTCGGAGGATGCGCCTTCGAGGGTTTCCAGGGTCGACGCGGTCTCTCCGTCCCCGCCGCAGGCGGCGGCGATGAGGGCGATGGCTATGAGGGTGGTGATCTTTCGCATGTGTCTCCGTCTGCGAAGATAACGACAATAGGGCGCTGTCGGTTCCATTTAGCCTTCGTAGGTCGTAACTTCGCTGGCTTTCACGGAGACCCACACCGGCTGGTTTTCGACGAATGGGCTCGCTCCGGCCGGGGTGACCTCGGCTATGAGGTCGATTGGTCCGGTGAGGTGGATCCGCACCTGGTCCAGGCTTGGCTCGATGGCCGCGATGGTGCAGTGCCATACGTTGCGGGGAGAACCGCTCGGTTGCGATGAGTAGACGGAGACTGCCCGGGGGTGCACCGTGACGAGGACCGGTCCGTCGGGAGCTGCGGCACTTATGAGGGTCCCGCCCCCCTCGGCAGTTACAACGCCCCCGACTGCCTGCCCCCGGAAGAAGTTCAGGCCGACCAGCTCGGCGGCATATCGGGACCGCGGATGGGTGCGGAGGTCGTCGAGTGTACCCACCTGGGTGATCCTCCCTCCCTCCATCACCACCACTCGATCGGCCAGGGCGGCAGCCTCGACGGGGTCGTGCGTCACAAGGAGCCGGTACCCGCGCCGGTCGCGTAGCTCGCGACGGATGAGACGGCGGATCGCGGAACGGTGGGCCACGTCAACCGAGGCCATAGGCTCGTCCAGCAGTAGGAGCACCGGCTGGCGGACCAGGGCCCTGGCGAAGGCCACCAGCTGGGTCTGGCCGCCCGACAGCGACTCCGGCATGGCCGCGGCGTATGGGCCAAGCTCGAGGCGTTCCAGGGCCTCCTGGGCGGCGGCCTCGTCGCCGCCAACTCCGAAGGCGACATTCTCGAGGGCTGTGAGATGAGGAAACAGCAGCCCGGATTGAGGCACATAGCCGACGCTTCGGTGCTCGGCAGGCAGCCGGACTCCGGCGGCCGCGTCCTCCCACGTCTCCCTATCGACCCGGACATGTCCGGCCTCGATCGGGTGGAGGCCGGCCAGAGTCCGCAGCAATGTTGACTTGCCTGCGCCATTGGGACCTACCACCGCCACTATCTCTTCGGGTGAGGCCTCTATCTCGACGAGAAGGGAGAACGAGTCACGCCGGCTGGTGAACGCTCCTGTCAGCATCAACGGACCCAACTGCGACGGGCAACTGCCAGGGCGGCCACCGACACCAGGACGAGAAGCAAGCTGAGGCTGAAGGCCGCCTCCGGCTCTTGTTCCAGCTCGAAGAATATGGCCAGCGGAAGCGTTTGGGTGCGGCCAGGCAAGTTGCCGGCGAACGTGATGGTGGCGCCGAATTCACCCAGGGCCCGGGCCCAGCCGAGGACCACACCGGCCGCCAGGGCGGGGGCCGTCTGGGGGATTGCGACCCGCCGAAAGCGACGCCACGGTCCAGCACCGAGTGTGGCGGCGATGTCTTCGAGCTCACGATTGACTCCTCGGAATCCGGCCTCGGCCACGAGCGTTACGAAGGGAACGGCCACGAAGGTCGCGGCCACGACGGCCCCGGCGGTCGTGAACGGCAGCGTGATACCGAAGAGGTCGTCGAGCAGTCCGCCGACCGGCCCGGATCGTCCGAGGGAGGCGAGCAATGCCACGCCCGACACCACCGGCGGAAGCACGATCGGCAAGAGGACTGCAGCGCGCAACACGGTCCGGCCCCGGAACGTGCCTCTGGCAAGCACCCAGCCGAGCGGCACCCCCAGAGTGACGGCGGCCAGCGTTGCCAGCACCGACACGACCGCCGAGATCTGCAGTGCCTGGCTGGCGTCGTCGACATCCCCCAGGAACCCGGTCCAGGGGACCCGGGCGAGCAAGCCGAGCAGAGGGAGGGAGACCAGCAGGACGCCGACCACAGCGAGGGCGGCCAATCTGGTGGGGATCTGCCGGGTCACGGCGCGAATCCGTGGTTGGCGAAGACCGACTGCCCGTCTCTGGAGAGGAGGAACTCCACGAATTCGGCGGCCTGGTCGCCACCCGTCTCCAACGCCACCGCGTAGTAGTCGACGGTCGGATTGATGGCGTCGGGGATGCGGACTCCCGTTATCCCCCCAACGAGCAGATCGGTTTGGTAGACGATGCCGGCGTCGGCCTCACCCAATCGGACTTTCGTGAGAACTCCCCGAACACTCGCCTCGTTGCTGTCCGGGACCAGCCGCACGTCTGCCCGTCGCAACAGCTCGTCCGTGTAGGCGCCGGCCGGAACCTCCGAGGCGGCCAGCACGATGGTCAACTCCCCATTCGCCAGGTCGCTCACCGTTTGTATCCCAAGCGGGTTGCCCTCGGCCACCGCGATGACCATCCGATTGCCGGCGACCCGCACCGGATCGCCCCATCCGTCCAGTGCTGCGATCGTCTGGGCGGTAGCGGCATCGGCTGTCAGGACGACATCGAGTGGGGCGCCACCCCGTACCTGGGATACCAGCACCTGGCTACCGCTCACCGACAGCTGAACCTCGCCGTCCCGGGAGACCGCCCCGAATGCCTCTGCGAGGTCGGCCGACACCTCGCTTAATGAGGAGGCCACGCCCAGCACCAGCTCGGATTCGGAGCCCGAACAGGCTCCGGCCACCATCACCAGCAACGTCGCCGCCATCGCCCGCATCAGAGCTCAATCATCACGTTGGTCGATTTCACAACCGCGGTGGCGCGTACGCCCGGCTCCAGCCCCAGGTCGTCGACGGCTTCGCGGGTGAGGAGGGAAACGATCCGTTGGCCTGCGCTGTACAGCTCAACCTTGGCCACAACCGTGTCACGTTCGACGTGGGTGATAATCCCGACAAACCGGTTGCGGGCCGAACGACTGTGGAGGACGGGTGAGCCCTCGGTGGTCAGGAACGCCGCCAAATCAGCACCGGCCACCCGCCGATGACCGCTGCTGCTGCGCGTGGCGGGAAGGCGTCCCTCATCCACCCATCGTCGGGCTGTGTCGGTGCTGACGCCGAGCACCTCGGCAACTTCGCTAATGCGGTAATCCATGGCTTAATACCTCTTGTATCCCAGGTCTAGGAGGCACAAGAGTAGCAAATGCAGGATCTAGGCGAGGGGCGGAGACCTGGCCGACCAGCAGCTAGCGTTTCCGCCATGTGGTTCGAGACCGCCACCTTCTACGAGATACCGGTTCACGCCTTCTTCGACGCCAACGGCGACGGCATCGGTGATATCGCCGGCATCACCGCCAAACTCGACTATTTGCAGTGGCTGGGAGTCGACTGCGTCTGGCTGCTGCCGTTCTACCCCTCGCCCATGGTCGACGGCGGCTACGACATCAGCGATCTCACCGGCGTCCGAGCCGAGTTCGGGACTCTTGAGGACGTTGGGGTGCTCCTCGACGAGATTCATCGCCGGGGCATGCGGGCAATGGCCGACGTCATCGTCAACCACACCAGCGACCAACACCCCTGGTTCCAAGAAGCTCGCCGGCCCGGCTCGGACAAGCGGGACTGGTATGTATGGAGCGAGGATCCCGGCCGGTACCCCGATGCCCGCGTGATCTTCATCGATACCCAGGAATCGAACTGGGCGTGGGATGAGGTAGCGGGCGCCTACTACTGGCATCGCTTCTACGCCGAGCAGCCCGACCTCAATTTCGACAACCCTGAGGTGCGCGAGGCCGTCAAGGACGTCGTCCGATTCTGGCTCGACCTCGGTTTCGATGCGTTGCGCCTCGACGCCATTCCCTATCTCTATGAACGCGACGGCACCATCTGCGAGAACCTCCCCGAAACCCACGCCTACCTCAAAGAGATCCGCGCCATGATCGATGCCGAGTACGAGGATCGGATGATGGTGGCCGAGGCCAACCAGCCGCCCGCCGACGTGGTCGCCTACTTCGGCGACGGGGACGAATGTCACATGGCCTACCACTTCCCGATCATGCCCCCGCTCTTCATGGCCCTCAAACGAGAGGATGTGGGCGACATCCTGAAGGCACTCGAAGCCACCCCGCCCATTCCCTCCGGCGCCCAATGGGGAGTCTTTCTGCGCAATCACGACGAGCTGACGCTGGAGATGGTGACCGAAGCGGACCGGGCATTCATGTATGCGGAGTACACGCCCGACCCGGCCATGCGCAAGAACGTCGGTATTCGCCGGCGCCTCATGCCGCTGCTCGACAACGACCGGAGCCGCTTCGAGCTGCTGTACGGGGTGCTGCTGTCGCTGCCAGGCTCACCCTTCCTGTATTACGGCGACGAGATCGGCATGGGCGATGAGTACCTGCTGAACGATCGGGACGGTGTGCGGACCCCCATGCAGTGGGAGGCGGGGGAGCGGGCCGGCTTCAGCGAAGCGGATCCGGCTTCCTTTTACCTCCCGTTGGTGACCGATCCGGCCTACATCTCCGATCTGGTGAATGTCGCCGACCAGCACGCCCAGGCCGACAGCCTCCTGCATTGGGTGCGCAGCCTGCTGCACGCCCGACGGCTGCTTCCGGTGCTCGGCACCGGGCAATTCGAGTCGCTCGACACCGGCGACCGGGCGGTGCTCGGCTACCGACGGTGGAACGAGGACGTTGAGGTAACGGTGCTGGCCAATTTCTCGACGGTGACGCGAATGGTGCCTCTCGCCGCACACCAGGTTGACCTCCGCAGCGGTGCGATCTATCGCGCCGACGTTGAGCTGGCCGCCCACCAATTTGTGTGGCTGGAGCCGAGTCGGTGAGCGAGCTCGAATGGTGGCAGACCGCCGTCATTTATCAGATCTACCCGCGCAGTTTTCAGGACTCGACCAGTGACGGGATCGGGGACCTCCCCGGCATCACCCGGCGCCTCGACTACCTCGTTGACCTGGGGATCGACGCCATTTGGATCTCACCGTTCTACCCGTCGCCGATGGCCGACTTCGGGTACGACGTGGCCGATTACACCGACGTCGATCCGATCTTCGGGACGCTGACCGATTTCGACGAGCTGCTCGCCACCGCTCATCATCTGGGCCTCAAAGTCATTATCGACATCGTCCCCAACCACACCTCCGACCAGCACCGGTGGTTCCTCGAATCCCGATCCTCGCGGGACAATCCCAAGCGGGATTGGTATGTGTGGCGCGACCCCATGCCGGACGGCTCGCCGCCCAACAACTGGCTGAGCGCCTTCGGGGGTGGGGCCTGGGAGTGGGACGAGACAACCGGGCAGTTCTACCTCCACACCTTCGTTCGCGAGCAACCCGATCTCAACTGGCGCAATCCGGACGTGGTCGAGGCAATGCACGACGTCTACCGCTTCTGGCTCGATCGGGGAGTCGACGGATTTCGCATCGACGTCGCCCACCGGATCATGAAGGATCCCGATTTGCGGGACAATCCGCCGAAGCCGGGCGCCGACGGCACCTTCAAATCGATGGGGGCGTACGAAACCCAGCATCACATCCACGATATGGGTCATCCCGACGTTCACGACGCCTATCGCGACCTGCGGGCAGTGCTCGACTCCTACGACCCGCCCCGGGTGACGATTGGTGAGGTCCACATCTTCGATTGGGACGAATGGGTTCGGTACTACGGGGCAGACCTCGACGGGATGCACCTGCCGGGCAACTTCACTCTTCTCTACGTGCCGTGGGATGCCGGCGCGGTTCGGACCCGGGTTGATGAGCTCGAGGGAATCCTGCCGGACGGGGCCTGGCCCAACTACGTGCTCGGCAACCACGACGAACCTCGCCTGGCGACGCGGTTTGGTCCCGAACGCGCTCGATTGGCGGCGATGCTGCTTCTCACCCTGCGGGGAACTCCCACGCTCTATTACGGCGACGAGCTGGGCATGACAGAAGTCACCATCGCCCCCGAAGACCAGCAGGATCCGTGGGCACTACGTGAGCCGGAGCTGGGACGGGATGGCTGCCGCACTCCCATGCAGTGGGATGCCTCAGGCTCGGCCGGATTCTCCGACGCCGACCGGGCCAGCCTCTGGCTGCCTCTGACGCCCGACCAGGCGACCGTCAACGTGAAGGTGCTCGATCAGTCGCCGACCTCCATCCTCACGCTCTATCGGCGGCTGCTCGCACTGCGCCGGGGGATGTCCGCCCTCCACCAGGGCACCTATTCACCCATCGAGTCGGCAGCCGACGGCGTGTTCGCCTTTGAGCGAGCCGAAGGCGCCCAGCAGGTGTGCGTGGTACTCAACTTTGGCGATCAGGCCGTTCGGTTCGTCCACGAATGCGTGGTGGGGGCAGAGCCTCTGCTATCCACCACCCTCCGGCGTCCAAACATCGACGGTGCGGCCGTTGAGTTAGCAGCCAACGAAGGGCTCATCCTCCGCCTCAGCACCTAGAGCTCCTGGAACAGGTAGGGCCGGACTACGTCGATGCGCTCTTCGAAGCCGCCCGGATGCAGATACCACAGGGTGGCGGTCAGCGACGAGAGGAGGGCGTTCCCGTCCTGGGGGGTGAAGCAAAACCCCACCAACTCGTTGCCGTTGCGGACGGCCAGCGTTTCGATGGGAATGACCGTTTGGCTGAGGATCCGGCCGTAGAAACCGTGATCGCGGCCAAAAGAGAAGACCTGGTTGGCCGACTTCTTGTAGGTAAGGGCCACCCGGGTGTTGGCCTGAAGGCGGTCGATCGCCTCGTCACGGGTCATGTCCCGGTCGAGGGTCAGGCTGAACCAGATCGAGTGCATGTATTGGGTCGGGATTTTGATAGACGACGACCACACGGGCAGGTCGTAGCCGAGCGTACTGAACAGGTGATGGGCGTCGCGGGCATGGTGGGTGCCGAACCTCTCGTCATCGTGAATGCCGACTGTAGGGGAGGGGACGAAGGAGCCGTCCTGGCTGATGTCGTTGGCGCGCCGCATGCACAGGAACCGCCCGTCGACCAGGTGGCTGGTTCCGTCTAGATCCATGGCCAGTGTCTTCACCAATGACGAGATGTTGTGGGTGTTGCAGGAAACGATATGGATGAAGCGGTCCTCGCCTTGAACGAGAGCCGAGTCGTTGATGCCCCGAGCGTACGGCTTGCCGAACCCGAACTCGGAGCCCTGCGCCAGAAAACCGAGTGGCTCCAGAGACTGCTCGTAGTACCTCTCCTTGTTGGTGTTTCCGGCCGGGGTGCAGTCGATGACCACCGACGCACGATCGATGGCCTCGTCCGCCTTGAACTTGGGCGTTATGCCCATCGCCTCGAACTCTGCCCACCGATCTTCGTCGACGGCCAGCGAAGCCCCGCGTCGGATGAGGTCACTCACTTTCCCGCGCTCGTCGAGTAGTGGCGTGCGCTTGTGGAACGTGATCTCGTCGATGCCGAACGCTTCGCTGTTGTTGTCAAACAGGCCAATGAGCGGCTCTCCGATGGTGCCCGTTCCCTTGACGTGGACAATGTTGGCCATGAGAGATCCTGTTCTTTGAGCTCGTGAGGCGGCAACGAGTGTGAGTGGCGCCCTCAGGGAGCATTTTACTCGGTAACCGCCGGGCTTCCTGTCAAGTCGGCGGGCAGGATCAGAACTGCTCTTCCTCCGTCGAGCCGTGCATGGCCAGGGTCGAGGCGGCTCCGCCGGTGATGACTTGTGCCACCTGGTCGAAGTACCCGGCCCCAACTTCCCGCTGATGGCGGGTGGCGGTATAGCCGTCTTCCTCCATGCCGAACTCGTGCTCCTGCAGCCGCACGTAGGCCGTCATGCCTTCGTCGGCGTAGCTCCGCGCCAGCTCAAACATCGAGGCGTTGAGGGCGTGGAACCCGGCCAGGGTGATGAACTGGAAGGTGTAGCCCATCGCTCCCAGTTCCTGCTGGAACTTGGCGATGGTGCCGTCATCGAGATGCTTCTTCCAATTGAACGACGGTGAGCAGTTGTAGGCGAGCTTCTGGTTGGGGAACTGGGCATGGATGGCCTCGGCGAAGGCGGCGGCCTCGTCAAGGTCGGGATGAGCCGTTTCGCACCAGAGGAGGTCGGCATAGGGGGCATAGGCCAGGCCGCGCATGATGGCGGGCGCCAGCCCGGCCTTGACCCGGTAGAAGCCGTCGGGAGTTCGCTCACCGGTGGTGAACTCCCGGTCACGCTCGTCGACGTCGCTGGTGAGCAGGTCGGCAGAGTTGGCGTCGGTGCGGGCCACCACCAGGGTCGGCACTCCCATCACGTCGGCTGCCAGCCGTGCCGAGATCAGGCTGCGAACATGCTGGGCGGTGGGGATCAACACCTTGCCGCCCATGTGCCCGCACTTCTTCTCAGACGCCAGCTGGTCCTCGAAGTGGACCCCGGCCGCGCCGGCCTTGATGAACGACTTCATGAGCTCAAACACATTGAGAGCGCCGCCGAACCCGGCTTCGGCGTCCGCAACGATCGGAACCATCCAGTCGGTCGAGTCCTTGCCTTCCGACCAGTCGATCTGGTCGGCTCGCCGCAAAGCGTTGTTGATACGCTCGACCAGGGTGGGAGCGCTGTTGGAGGGGTAGAGGCTCTGGTCGGGATACACCTCGCCGGCCAGGTTGGCGTCGCCGGCCACCTGCCACCCGCTCAGGTAGATGGCGCGCAGGCCGGCCTTGACCATTTGCACGGCCTGATTACCGGACAGGGCTCCCAGGGCGTTGGCATAGTCCATGCCGTGGGTGAGGTCCCACAGTTTGTTGGCCGCGGCGGTCGCCACGGTGTGCTCCTCGCGCAAGCTGCCGCGCAGGCGGATGACCTCCTCGGCGAAGTAGGGCCGCTCGACGTCGGCCCACCGGGGATTCGTCGCCCATTCGTCGGCGAGGGCCTTCGCCTCGGTTTCGATCTGTTGTGCCAGGGTCATCGGGTTCTCCTTGTTGGATCCGGTTAGTTAGCAGTCGTGACCGTTTCGACCAGTTGGTCGTAGGCCTTGATTGTCAGAAAGTCGACGAAGCGATCCTCCAGCGCCACCTCTTCGAAAAGACGGCGGGCCTGTTGCCAGGGGCCGGCCGCGAACTCGTCTCGACCAACCTCTTCTTGAATTGTGGCCATCTCCTCCTCGGTGAGGGTGTTGATGAGGTCACGGGTGACAATCCGCTCGTCGTCCAGCACGGCTCCGTGATGGACCCACTGCCAGATCTGTGACCGGGAGATCTCGGCGGTCGCCGCATCCTCCATCAGATTGAAGATTGCGGCGGCCCCGGTCCCGCTCAGCCAGGAGGCCAGATAGCGGATACCGACGTTGATGTTGGTTCGAATACCGGCCTCGGTTATGGCCCCGCCCTCGACATGGGTGTTGAGCAGGTCGGCGGCGCTGACGGGGACGTCGTCGTGCTGGACGCCGATCTGGTTTGGATGATCGCCCAGGGCGGCTTCGAAGACCTCGGCAGCCAGGGGAACGAGGTCGGGGTGAGCCACCCACGTTCCGTCGTGGCCGTTGAAGGCCTCGAGCTCTTTGTCTTCCCTGACCTTGGTGAACGCTCGCTCGTTGATCTCGGCATCGCGGCGGCTGGGGATAAAGGCGGCCATGCCACCCATCGCATGCGCCCCCCGGCGGTGACAGGTCCGAATGAGGAGTCGGGTGTAGGACCGCATGAAGTGCACGTTCATCGTGACGAGCGCCCGGTCCGGAAGGATGTGCCCGGGCTGGTTCTGCAGCTTCTTGATAACCGAAAAGATGTAATCCCAGCGGCCGGCGTTCAGGCCGGCCGAGTGCTCCTTGAGCTCGTTGAGGATCTCGTCCATTTCAAAGGCGGCCAGGAGCGTCTCGATAAGGACCGTGGCTTTGATCGTGCCGGCTGCCAGACCGATCTCAGCCTGGGCGGCGAGGAAAACGTCGTTCCACAGCCGAGCTTCGAGGTGGCTTTCGAGCTTTGGTAGATAGAAGTAGGGCCCGGAGTCATGCTCGGTGAGGTAGCGGGCGTTGTGAAAGAAGTAGAGCCCGAAGTCGAACAGACTGGCCGAGACCGGTTGACCATCCACGAGGGCGTGGGCTTCTTCCAGATGCCAGCCGCGGGGCCGCACCATCAGCGTGGCCGGGTCGTCGGTCAGTTCGTAGGTCTTCTCGCCCTGCTCCA
>JAOTYB010000022.1 GCA_029862065.1 Acidimicrobiia bacterium
TCGAACTCCACTTTCACACTCGACGTCGCCGAGAGGTCGATTGGGTAGGAGATCCCGCGGTCTTTGTTCTGGAGCCGCGCTACGCATTCGGTGGGAATGGTGCAGTTGGCGTTATCGGAGTCGTTGACTACCCGGATGTCGCCCCCGAACCGGTCGAGGCCCTCATTGATCTCCTGCCACCCCGAGAAATAGAGCTTGGGATCGTTTATGTCGTGACTGAAGTCGTCGGAGATGACCGGAGTAGGGGCCTCGATGGTGGTACTCACCCAGTTCAACTCCGGTGTCAGCGAATCGCTCACTACCACGTTGTCCTGGGTCACGCCCGACGTGTTCTCCACGGTGATGGTGTAGGCAACGGGATCCCCGGGATAGGCAACCGTCGGTGTCACGTCTTTGGTCACCGACAGGTCGGCGGTGCCGGCCACCACGTCGGCGGTGTCGGAGTCGGCTGCACCGTACGAGCTGAGCAGATTGCCGAGTGGATCGGTGGCGTCTACCGAGATGGCATTCGTGGCCGGGGGCGTCACACCGAGCCAGGCGCAGCTGTAGGTGAACACGGCGCCCTCGGCCAGGTAGGGGATGTCCCGGTTGCAGCTGGGAGCGCTCGGATCGTCGATGGTGACGTCGACGAGGTAGGCGTCCCCGGTTCCGATGTTGGTGACGGTGATATCGAAGATGGCAACGCTTCCCGGCACGGCGGTGGTGGGGTCGGGACCCTTCTGGATGTCGATGGCGGGGCTGATGACCTTCACCGTGGCAGCCATGGGAAACGATTCGATGGTTCCGGCCACGGGATCGGTCGCCGAGGCAACCGCGATGTTGGTAGTTGCGGCCGCTAATGGCTGGCTGCACTCGAAGACCCAGGTTTCTCCCGGCTCCAACAGGTTGTCGCCATCGTCACCCGACTGATAGGCCACCGGTGAGCAAACGTCGTCGGTGACCAGCACATCGGACAGACTGTTCGATCCCGTCGTCCATACCGTGTATGTGTAGGTGACCGGCCCGCCGGGAGCGTAGAGATATTCAACGCTGGGGGTCTTGGTGAGCTGCAGGTCCTTGAAGGCGGCCAGCGTGTCTTCCTGTGCCACGTTGTTGAGGAGGTTGGGATCGGGTTGATCGCCGGCCACCGTCGCGGTGTTGGTTATGACCCCGTCGGCGCTGTCGAGGATGGTCACGGCCACCGCGATCGTTGCCGTCCCCGGGAACGGAATGGTGCCCAGGTCACAGTCGACGGTCCCCGCCCCGGGCGAGCAGGTTCCCTGAGAGGGAATGGCCGACACCAGCGAGACCTCGGCGGGCAGCACGTCGCTCACCGTCACACCCGTGGCAGGAGTGCCTCCGAGGTTGTCGACGGTAATCGTGTAGGTCAGCGTGTTGCCGGGCTCAATGGGATCGACGTCATCGGTCTTGTCGATGGCAAGGTCGACTTCCGGGGCGATGAGGGGCCGCTCGGCGCCGAAAGAGATGTGCCCGCAGGAGTCGCCAACGCTCACCCGAACGCTGCACGGACTTTCGATGTTGGGAGCGTTGAAGGTGGTGCTGGCCGCGGTCGGATCGTCGAAGGTTCCGCCGCAGTCGGAGGTCCAGGCATACGTGTATCCGCCCGAACCGCCGGTCACCGACGCTGAGACTGCCACGCTGCTGCCGGCCACGATCAAATCCGGGATCGTGGTCTCTACATCCAAGCCTCGCTCGATGCCGGCCAGAAGGTTGAGATTCAGGAAAGCCCGCTGGGCCGAGACCGAGTCCGCTTCATCGCCGTTGGTGTGGCTGTGGCCACCTTCATACATGACGAGTCCATTGGTGGGATCGCCGAACCCACGCCCGTAGGCGAGTTTGGCGGCCGGGCCCGGTGACAGTCCGGGCCCCACCTCGGGATGGTTGTCATCCCACGCGAGGATGGTGGTGGTCGGGCGCCAGCCTCCATCGAGTGGAAGGTAGATCTGCTCGGAACCGTTCTCGGTGGCACTGTCGATGACACCGAGGAACTGCATGATCGGGTCGGCCCCGCGAGCCGTGTCGTACACGTAGGAGCCATCGCCATCGCCGTGGTCACCGAAGTCGACCAGGCCGTTCACCGACAAGAAGTTCATGTTCGGGTCGGGGTCGGGGTCGGCAGGATCGTCGACGTTCTCGAGGACCGACACGGCGTGACAGGCGGCCCAGATGAAGCCACCTTCCTCGTTGAAGTCGACCAGGGCACTGTGGGTGTCCCATTCCGGATCGGCGTGAGGCATGGCGTAGAAGTCGATGCACTGACTGAGCGGCTGGCCCTCCGTGGGAAAGGGAACCCCGCCGAAGTCGTAGGGAAGTCCGGGATCGACTTCGCTGTAGGCAGCTTCCGGGATGTCCGCTTCCTCGTAGTAGGAAGCGGCAATGCCGCCATTGTCGGCGTCGAGGGCGATATTGGGCCACGCGGTCAGAGTTTCGAACACCGGAACGTCGAACGCAGCCGTCGCCTGGTCGACCACCATTCCGGAATAACGACTCGTCCAGGTGCTGATGATCGGCCCCGCCTCGGCCGCCCACTCGGCTTCGATCACGAACGGCCCGCCCTTGTAGGTCTTGGGCCCTCCACCATTCACCGAGTCAACGGTGAAATCGTCACCATCTTTGACCTTGGCATCGTTGATTGCCCATACCACCGGGATCTGATTGTTGACCATGAGGTCGTAGACCAGGCCGAAGGGTTTCAATCCGTTCTCGACCGTCTGGGGCTCCACCCCCATGTCGATGATGTAGGCGCCGGCCGTGAACCCAGTGTTCGTCGAGTCAACGACATACGACGCGTCCGCCGGGTTCGGTTCCGGGAAAACCACCACCAGTGAGCCGATCATCGAAATGAGCACGGTGGCGTCTACCACCCCCCGCCAGAGTCGGCGCGAACGGAGAATACGCGCCAGTCGCCGCGCCGCGATGGCCAGGCGATAGAGCCCGCTGGCTCGCGCGATAGAGGCGAGACCGCCCCAGACGAGCATCCAAAGCGATCCGAAGGCACCGATCGTGGCGGGATCGGAAGCGGCCGCCGCGCACTGCGTGCATGCCTGGGCGGCCGGGGCACCCTGGAACTGGACCGCGACCGTCAATAGGATCGCACTCACCCCGAATGCCACTCCGCGTGGAATGCGGGACCAGTGACCCGGCGGCAGGACGAGTACGGCGGCGGCCACGAGAAGGGCCGGTATGAATAGAGGAATCATGGTTTCTGGGCTGGCGGGAATTGGATTAGAACGGTGCAGCTATCGGAAGACGGCGCATTGTCCTTGATGACATTCGTTGGTCGACGACCGGTTTTTGTGTCCCCGTGACAGGGCAGGCAACCAGCTCGGGTCGGTGGCAGCGGCATCAAGAATGGCCCGAGGCAAAGGGGTGGTGGGCAGGTTCATCGGGGTCGGCTCACAAGAGCGGGGCCATCGTACCGGGCGGGCACCAGAGCGGTGGTATCGCAGGGCCTCGGACCGGTTGCGGACGCAACCGTCTACCCGTCCTGGCAGGCGCATTCTGCGTTTTGAAATGCCACTTGGCGTGAAAAGCCGCGAAAAAGTTTCGGGTAGATTGTGGCTCTAACGCGCGAGAGGGGGGTCTAATGGCTGTTCGATACAAGGGTCGTGGTTCTGCCGCAGGTTCGGGCAGTGCCATGCACGAGTTGGCCGAGCTCGCGTTCCCCGCCCGTGGTTCGGCCTCAGTCAAAGCCCGTTTACGTCAATTGATCGGATTCGGCGAGGGCCTCGGGATGACCGCCGGTGACACCACCCGCCTGGCCATTACGTCCTTACAGGCGTTGGACCGGCACGGACAGCTTCAACCGGCCATCGACGACGTCCTCGAGAGATTCAACGCCGGCACGATCGTGACTGAGTTCCGGGAACCCATGAATCTCTATCTGGACAAGTCGGCTGTTGCCGCACTGGCTGTCTGGTTGTGTGAAACGTGCCGACCAGCCATCGTGATGGAGGCCACCCCAAGGCCCGACCATGCCATGGCGGCTCCCGAAGAAGCGCGTGCGACCAAGCCGCTGACCACAGCACCTGAATTGGGCGCTGGCTCCGCCGTCATGAGGAAGGCGGCCGCATGGCCGGAGAAAGACGGGGAAGGCTTCCCGCACATGACGCTGGAGGTGCAGGTGTGGTGGCCGGGACTGCACGACTGGGAGCCCGCCACTATCGCTGCATCTCTCACCCCATCCCTCGCCTTCGCAGACGAGAACTTCACGCTCTTCATTCAGCAGGACGGCGACGCACAACCGGCCCGGATGCAGACGGTTTGGCTTGTCATGCGAGAGGACCTACCGGAAGCCACACCGGTCTACGAGCTGCGGGGGTCAGTCTGGGACGGTGCCGACGACGCACATCGATTCAGCTTCCTCTTGACCTCGGCCTCACCGTGGCTGGCAGAGCTTCACGACTTCCTGGCGACCCGGTGGGTTAACAAGGGCCAGAACCCTACCGGTCCCGACCAGTTCCAGTGGCCGCGGATGGGCGCTGCCCGACCCCAGCTGCGAGTTTCTTCGGACTAGCAGCCGAGTCGCCCGATTCGCTTGGTACACCTACACGCGTTCCACAACCACACCCTGTGTATACCCGGCAAGGGCGACCAGGTCGTCTCTGTCGGAGGTGAGAATCGATCCACCCGGTTCTGCAGCCGCCACCACCAGAGCATCGACTGCGGATCCAGTCTGGGCTTGTGTGCTCAGCCGGGCAGCGCGCCGCGCCAGGGACTCGTCAATGTCCTCAAGAAGGTCGCAGGTCTTCAAGAACCGATTGACAAGGGTGTCTTTGGCAGGATCCCCGTGCAGCGACTCGACAAGAACCGGCGTCGGCACGAGAGGTGGCCACAAGGCCTCGGCCTTCAGCGCCGTGATCAGAGCAGCCGCTTGGCGGGTTCGCTCAGACAACCGGGTGACGCCACCCGAATCCAAAACCAGCATCTACCCGGCGGCTCGATCGGCGTTTCGGCGCAAGCGGCGGGCCAGCTGGTGGGCCCGAGCTGATTGCTCGGCATCCGGCTCACCAACCTCGGCAAGGAGCTCGACGAGGTAACCATCCGTGACGTCCAACAAGTCGCGACGACGGATCTCGACTCGGACTGCTTCCTGCAGCAGCTCAGACGCCGGAAGCCCCCGGCCCTTGACCGCTGCATAGAGCTCTTCGGGGAGATAGACCTGCATTCTTGGCATACGCCTAACTATACACACACGAGCAATCGAGGGACCTTCCGCTCAGGCCATAGTTCGGGGACAGTTGGTGTGAGTCAATCCCTATGTCCCGCAGAACCGAATCCCCGGTTAGAGGAACAGCTCGGCGATCTGGATGGTGTTGAGGGCGGCGCCTTTGCGGAGGTTGTCACCGACCGCCCACAGGTTGATGCCGCCCGACTCGCCCAGAGTGGCTCGAATTCGGCTGACGAGCACGTCGTCCATGCCGGCTGAATCGAGCGGAGTGGCCGTCTTCTCACTCCAAACCTGCACACCGGGGGCATCGTCGATGAGCTTGGTGGCCTCGTCGGGCGACATCGGATCGCCGAACCACAGGGTGGCGGCGATGCCGTGCCCCACCACCACGGGGACCCGCACACAGGTTGGTTCGACGAGCAAGTCGGGGATGTCGAGGATCTTGCGGCTCTCGTTCTGGAGCTTCATCTCCTCGTCGGTATAGCCGCCATCGACTTCGTTGCCGGCAAAGGGCAGCACGTTCCAGCCAATCGGACGGGTGAACACGGTGTGGTCCGGCTCTTCCCACCCGCCGTCGATGAGGGCCTGGGGGGTCTTGGCGAACCACTCGGCCTGGTCGCGCAACTCGGCGATGGCGCTGTTGCCGGTGCCCGACACGGACTGATAGGAGGTCGTCACCATGCCTTGCAGCCCGGCGGCCCGGTGGAGCGGAGCGACTGCCATCATCAGCACCATGGTGGTGCAGTTGGGGTTGGCGATGATGCCGTTGTGGCTGAGGGCCGCCTCGTTGTTGACGTCGGCCACCACCAACGGAACGTCTGCGTCCATCCGGAAGGCCGACGAGTTGTCGATCACGATGGCACCGGCTTCGGCGAACTTGGGTGCGTACTGCCGGCTGCGGTCACCGCCGGCGGAGAAGAGGGCGATGTCGATGCCCGAGGGGTCGGCTTTGGCAAGATCCTCGACCTCGACCGCGCCATACCCGGTCTCGATCACGGTCCCGGCCGATCGCTCTGAGGCCATGAGCCGCAGCTGACCGATGGGAAAGGACCGCTCCGAGAGTATGTCGCGCATGACCCGACCGACGGCCCCGGTGGCTCCAACAACGGCAACACTCAAATCACTCATGCGTTTGCTTCGGCGGGGAGGTAGTAGTCGTGAAGGGCTCGGACCGCTTCGTCTGACCGTCCGGAGTCGATGACGCAGGAAACTCGAATGGCCGACGTGGAAATCATCGAGATGTTGATGTCGCGCTCGGCCAGCACCTTGAACATGTCGGCGGCGACACCGGGATGATTCCGCATGCCCGCACCCACCAACGAGACCTTGGCGATCTCGGGATCGACGTCCAATCCAACCGCCCCGAGCTCGGGCATTATGGCTTCGGCAGCCGACTTCGCTTTGTCCAAATGCTCCTTGGCGACCGTGAAGCTGATGTCCGTGTGGCCTTCCGTTGAGACGTTCTGGACGATCATGTCAACATCCACGTCCTCTGCCGCCAGCGCTCCAAACAACCCGGCGGCGATGCCTGGCTGGTCGGGAACGCCCTGGACGGTCACCTTCGCCGCCGACGTGTCCTGGGCTATTCCGGTGATAACCGTTTCTTCCATAGCCTTCTCCTTGATCCAAGTGCCGACACCGTTGTGAAAAGACGACCTGACATGCAGAGGGATGCCGTATCGGCGGGCAAACTCTACCGATCGGGCCATCAAAACCCCGGTCCCGGCACCCGCCAACTCCAGCATGTCCTCGTATGAGACCTCATCGAGCTTGCGGGCGGTTCCCACCACCCGGGGGTCGGCGGTGAACACCCCGTCGACGTCGGTGTAGATCTCGCACACATCGGCGCCCAGCACGGCTGCCAGCGCCACTGCGGTGGTATCCGAACCGCCCCGTCCGAGCGTTGTGACATCCCGGCTCTCCGGATCGACGCCCTGGAACCCGGCCACAATCACTACCAGGCCCTCGTCGAGGTACTGGCGGACCCGGTCACCGCGGATGGCGGTGATCTTGGCCTCCCCATGGGAGGAATCGGTGAGGATCCCGGCCTGGGACCCGGTGAGACTGGCTGCCTCAACTCCCATGTCTTTGATCGCCATGGCCAACAGCGCCATGGAGATTCGCTCGCCGGCAGTGAGCAGCATGTCCATTTCCCGGCCGCCCGGCTGGGAGCTGATGGTGGTGGCGAGTTGTATCAACTCGTCGGTGGTTTGACCCATGGCTGAGACGACAACGATCACGTCATTGCCGGCCTTACGGGTCTCGACGACCCGCCGGGCAACGGTGGCTATGCGCTCGGCATCCCCGACCGAGGTCCCTCCGTACTTCTGAACAACAAGAGGCATATCGCGGAGTATATGAGGACCCCTGTCGTGCGGTGCGGCGGCTGCTAGCTCCCTATCATGCGGGCTTCATGCCTACCGACAAGCGTCAACGACAGAAGGAAAACCGGGCCGCCCGGCTGGAGCTCGAACGGAAAGCTGCCACCCGTGCCGGCCGGATCCGCACCGTCCGCAATATCACGGTCCTGGTAGCCGTGGTACTGGGGCCGCTGTTGTTGTTCTCGTTCCTCTCGGGCGGTGACGACGAACCGGAAGCCACCACTACCAGCACAACGGCGGGGACCACAACCACCACCACTCCCGAGCAGGCCGCCACGGCCACCAACTATGAGTTGTTCGCCGGCCAGCCGACGGCCTGTGGGGCTACCCAGCCTCCGGCTCCCGCCGACCTGACGTTTGAAGCCGCCGAGGACCAGGCCATAGCCGCCGACGCCACCGTGACCGCCGTGCTGACCACCTCCTGCGGAGACATCACCCTCGAACTCGACCCGTCGCTGGCCCCCGAAACGGTCAACAGCTTCGTGTTCCTGGCCCGCCAGGGCTACTTCGATGGATCGCCGATACACCGGGTTTTCCCCAGCTTCGTCATCCAGGCCGGCGACCCGACCGGAGTCGGAAACGGCAACCCCGGCTACTTCCTGCCAGACGAGTTCGAGGAGTTCGGGACCACCTATGACATCGGCGACGTGGCCATGGCCAACTCGTCGACCCCGGGCAGCTCCGGCAGCCAGTTCTTCATCGTGCTGGAGGAAAACAACCTCCATCTGAGCTTCCAGTTCATCAAGTTCGGCCGACTGGTGGGCAGTGAAGATGTCATCGATGCCATCAAGGCGGTCCCGCTCGGCTACAACTCGGGCGGCGAGCAATCCCGCCCGCTCGAGTCGGTGTACATCGAGTCGGTCGCCATCACCGTGGGGTAAGCGCCCTGTCCGTTGACCTCCACACCCACAGCGCCTTCTCCGACGGATCGGACAGCCCGACCGAGTTGGTGACCAAGGCTGCCAAAGCTCGGCTCGAGGCAGTGGCACTGACCGACCATGACAATCTCGACGGGGTACCCGAGGCCGTCACCGCGGGAGCCGCCCTCGGTATTGAAGTCATCCCCGGCATCGAATTGTCGTGCGAATGGGACCGCGGTGGGTTTCACATGGTTGTCCTGTGGCTGGAGCCGGGGAGCGGGCCCCTGCAAGACCGGCTGGCCGAGTTGCAGGCGGGCCGGGCCACCCGCAATCAGGAGATGGTGGCCAAGCTGACCGAGCTCAACGTCGATATCACCTACGAAGAAGTCCTGGAAGAGGCAGGAGGCACCGGGGTGGGGCGCCCCCACATGGCCGCCATCCTCCTCCGCAAAGGTTACGTCGAGTCGATGGGCGAGGCGTTCGACTTCTACCTGGCGGCGGGCCGACCCGCCTACGTCGGCCGGGCCCGCCTCGAGCCGGAAGCTGCCATCCAGCTTGCCCGTTCCTCGGGAGCGGTGCCGGTTATCGCTCACCCACACACGCTGGGAGTGGCCGGAACCGAGCTCGACGAGGAGCTCAAACGGATGGCGGCCGTCGGGTTAGTCGGAATCGAAGCGTTCTATCCGGAATATGAGCAGAACACCCGGCTGGAGTTGGTTGAGCGAGCCAACCAGGCAGGATTGGAGCCCTCCGGCGGCTCCGACTACCACGGGACCTACAAACCTGGACTCAAACTGGGTTCCGGGTACGGCGACCTTAGTGTCAGCTCCGAGGTGCTGGAAAACCTTCGGCAACACCAGGGAATTTGACGGACTAGTTACTCTCAATCCGGCGCGATCTGCTGCCGAAGAACACGAAATGCAGCACGTTGTCGACGCGCCACCCTCCTACGACGACATCGGGCCGGCCTTCGACCGGATCCGGGCCGTGAACCTCACCTTGTCCGGGGTAGCCATCTTCATCATTGGTTTTGAGATCGGATGGGAGGCCTTCGTCCTCGCTCTGGTCACCCTGGCGGCCGGGGGAGGCATGAACGAGTTCCTCCGTCGCCGTCCCGGGCGCTCAATGGCCATCGGTGTTGCCATCGACGTCACCATGATTGGAGTCATCCTGCTGTTGACCGGGACATGGCCAACCCTGCTGCTGGCCGCCACCCCCTACCTGCTGGTCATGGCCTTCCTCCTCCTCCGGCCGGACAAAGCCCTGCTGATCGTCCTCTACATGGGGACGTTGTTCACCATTGCTCACTTCTTCGCCCCGGCCCCGCTGAGCGAGGTGATCGAAAGCCTGTTCGTGAACGTGGTGACGGCCGTGCTCTTCCTCGTCCTGCTGGTGATTGCGGTAGCGGCCGCTTCGGGGTCGCTCCACAAGATCCGCGGGGTTGAGCGAAAAATGCTGGAAACGGAGCGGCAAGCCAACCTGGCCAAGGACCAGTTCGTGTCAATGGTCAGCCACGAGCTGCGGACTCCCCTCACCTCCATTGCCGGGTTCGCCGAGACCCTCGATGCCGGCTGGGACGAGCTCGAAGAATCCGAGATTCACGAGTTCCTGGGGATCATCAATAGCCAGGCCGAACATCTGCACGCACTGGTTGAGGACATCCTCATCATCCCCCGCCTCGAGGCCGGGAAAATGTCGATCGAGAGCGCTCCGTTCGACCCGGCTCCCCTCACGCATCGGATTGTCTCGCTCATGTTCCCAACCGGCAGCGAAACCGAAGCCCGAGTTGCCATAACCGGAGGTGTCACGGTGCTCGGCGATCCTCGCCGGATAGAACAGGTGCTCCGCAACCTGCTGGGCAACGCCCGCAAGTATGGCGGCGACGAAGTGCTGGTCGATGGCCAGGAAACCGAGCGGATGTACGTGATATCCGTCACCGACAACGGGCGGGGAGTCCCGGAGGAGGACCAACGGCGCATCTTCGATCACTTCGAACAGGTGTCAAAGGGCGACGATCGCACCGACAGCGGAGTCGGACTTGGTCTGCCGATCGCCCGTCAATTAGTGCGAGCCATGGGCGGCGACCTGACCTACAGCGACGCTTTCCCTCACGGTGCCCGCTTTGCCTTCACGCTGCCGCTGGCCGTCGGAGTGGCCCGTCGCGATGGACGGGAGAAGAAGAGCGCTTAGTCCTCTGGGTAGGTAGGACGCTCGGGTCGGGGAACGCCCCAGGTACCGCGTTCGAAGGGCGTGATCTCGGCCTTCCATCGCGAAGTGGTTGTCATGCGCTTCAGCTTGGCCTCTTCTTCGGCGATGATCGCCTGGATGGCGGCAACGATGACCGTCGCCTCGTATTCACCCGCACCGCCGACGATCTCGACCTCTGGAGTCATGGCGACTCCACCAGTTCGACCAGTGTCCCGGCGAGCGCCTTGGGGTGCACGAACGCTATGCGTTTGTCGCTACCTCCCAGACGTGGTTCCTCGTCGATGAGCTGCACGCCTTCGGATCGCAGATGGTCGAGGGCGGCATCGAGGTCGGGTACGGCATAGGCAACGTGATGCAGGCCCTCACCGTTCTTGGCCAAGAACTTGCCAACCGGAGTGTCCTCGGCGAGGGGCTGCAGCAGCTGAATGTAGGAGCCGCCTACGGCGATCATGGCCTCCTCCACCCCCTGGCTCTCAATGACTTCCCGGTGCACCGACTGTATCCGGTACTGACGGGCGTACTCAGCCAGCGCGGCATCAAGGTCACGCACCGCTATTCCGACGTGGTCGAGATTGATGAGAAACATCACGCCCTGAGGTTAGAGGGTGGGGTGACGACTGTCAGGGGAGGCGTTTCACTTCGCGACCGCTGGGGAGTCGGGCTGGCGCCGGCCGCTCAGGCCGCCGATGGACGAGCTGGGACGACCACAACTGGGAACGACAGTGCCGCCCAGGATCGCTTAGTAGCCATGATCCGTACCGCCCAGGGGGCGGGCAGCACGAGGACGTCGGCGTCGGACTCCTCGACCATCGCAATGAGCTCTGCGGTGAGCTCGGCGCCGTCCACCATGGTGGTGCTGATCTGCGGATGGTCAAGGCGTTCCGTGACCTGCTTCAGGTAGACCGTGGCTGCATCAGAGATCGACAATGCCTCGGAATCCGCAAAAGCACTCACACCCCATGCTTCGGGGCCGGACAGTGACACGGCGAGGGTTAGGTGCCCGTCGGCGCCGAGAAGCGAGGCCGCCAGGCTGGCGCCGTCGTCTCCATCAGACGAGCTGGAGTCAAGTAATACGACCGCGCGGTCGAACCGTTGTTGTTTCATTGTTGGATCCGTCCAGAGAGGGGGGTGAGCGCCAGATGCTACCGGCCATCCAGGTGCTAGCTGCGCCGGAAAGTGAACATTGAGCGAAAACAAGGGACGGTTCCGCCTGGTCAAACCGCGGCCGCGCAAGGGGCATACACTGTCTGCATGCCTTCGGTCATCACGTCCATCGCTCGCACTCCCATCGGAAAGTTCGGTGGGGCCTTCAAGACACTTAGTGCCGTCGACCTCGGGGCGGTGGCCATTCGGGGCGCACTCGAACGCTCAGGCTTGAACCCGGAGAAGGTGGACGAAGTGCTATTCGGCCATGTATTGCAGGCCGGGACCGGCCAGATCACCAGTCGCCAGGCCGCGGTCAAGGCCGGCATTCCGATGACGGTGCCCGCCACCACTATCAACAAGGTATGTCTCTCGGGCATGACAGCCATCGGGATGGCCGACCGCGACATCCGGTTGGGCGAAGCCACGTTCGTGGTGGCGGGTGGCATGGAATCCATGACCAACGCCCCCTACCTGCTGACCAAGGGTCGCTATGGCTATGGCTATGGAAACGGGGAGCTCGTCGACTCGATGGAGCACGACGGTCTGTTCTGTGCCTTCGATCAGTGCACCATGGGTGCCCAGTCCGACGGCAACGGTGCCCGCCTCGGCGTCAGCCGCGAGATTCAGGACGAGTGGGCGGCGGCCAGCCATGTCCGCGCCGCCACCGCCACCGAGTCGGGAGTCTCCGCCGCCGAGATCGTCCCCGTCGAAGTGCCACAGCGCCGCGGTGATCCAGTGGTGGTTAATCGAGACGGAGGCATTCGACCGGACTCAACTCCGGAATCGCTAGCCGGATTACGAGCCGCCTTCACCAAGGACGGCACCATCACGGCCGGGAACGCTTCACAGATTTCCGATGGTGCGGCTGCCGTAGTGGTGGCCGACGCCGCGGCGGCGGAGGCCGAGGGCCTGCCGGTCGTAGCTGAGATCCTCGCCTACGGGCAGATCGGGGGCGTCGATGCCACCCTGCATGAGCGACCGGCCGAGGCTCTGCGACTCGCTCTCAAGAAAGCCGACCTATCACCGACAGATCTGGATGTGGTTGAGATAAATGAGGCGTTCAGCGGGGTTTCGATCTGGTCGGCCAAGATGCTCGACCTCCCGCACGAGAAGGTCAATGTCCTGGGAGGAGCCGTGGCGCTCGGCCACCCACTCGGTGCCACCGGCGCCCGCCTCATCGTCACGCTCATCAATGCCCTGCGTCAGCGAGGTGGTGGAATCGGCGGAGCCACCCTGTGCGGCGGCGGCGGGCAAGGCGACGCGATGGTCGTCCGGGTCCCGCCAACCAGCTGAGCGTCGCCAGTCGATGGGGCTGGGGCCCTATCGACACCGCGATGAGGCCGGGAACCCGAAGGGTTTCTGAGCCGAAGAGCCAAACACACGCGACGCGATGGTCGTCCGGGTCCCGCCAACCAGCTGAGCGTCGCCACGGATTCTCTCCAGAAAACACAAAAGGGGGCCGGCTGTGAGGACCCGGCCCCCCTTTGCGGAGGAGGCGTTGAGGCTGAGGAAACCGTCAACACTAGAAGCATCGGCCGCACCCGAATTTCCTAAGGAATGGTTGAAGTCGCTCTCGGACTGACTAGTCAGGGGTCGGGGCGATGATTGTCACAGCACCTCAATGCGGAGACCCAACCCGAGTTGGCCTACGGCGAGCCCACCGTCCCTGAAGGAGGGGAACAACCTTGGCTACAGCTCCTGGCGGCCGACCAGGGCGCGGCCGAGGGTTACTTCGTCGGCGTAGTCGAGGTCGCCTCCCACCGGGAGACCGCTGGCGAGGCGGGTGACTTTAACCCCAAGAGGCTTGAGGACCCGGGCCAGGTAGAGAGCGGTGGCGTCGCCTTCGACAGTCGGGTTAGTGGCGGCGATCACTTCCTTCACACCCTCGGGCTCGATGCGGGCGAGCAACTCGCGGAAGTGGAGTTGGTCGGGGCCGATGCCGGCGATGGGAGAGATGGAGCCGCCCAGCACGTGATAGCGGCCGCCGAACTCGTGGGTCTTCTCCATAACCACGATGTCTTGGGCCCGCTCCACGACGCACAACATGGACGGATCGCGACGGGTGTCGAGACAAATCGTGCATTCGGTGCCGGCGGCAACGTTGAAGCAACGAGTGCACAGGCTGATGTCTCGCCGCATGTCGACGATGGCGTTGGAAAGGCGCTCGGCGTCGGCCTCGTCGGCATTGAGGAGGTGGAAGGCCAGCCGCTGGGCCGACTTTCTACCGATGCCGGGGAGTCGGGCGAGCTCGTCGATGAGCCTTTGAACCGGCGGTTCGAACATGCCCTAGCCGAGCAATCCGCCCAGGCCGAGCCCGTCCAGGTCGAGGCCACCGGTGGCGTCACTAATTTCACCAGAGAGGGCTGCGGTGGCTGCCTGCTGAGCCTGGTTGAGCGCGGCAACGACCAGGTCGCCCACCAACTCCGGGTCCTCTGGGTCGAGAACCGATGGATCGAGGGTCACCGAAACGACCTCGCCCGAACCTTTGACAGTGGCTTTGACGACGCCACCGCCTGCGGTGCCTTCGAACTCCTGCTCGGCAGCAGCTTGCTGGGCCTCTTGCATCTTTGCCTGCATTGCGGAGGCTTGTTCGAGCAGTTTCTGCATGTCTTTCGGTAAACGTCCCATGCGCGGAGAGTAGCGCCTTGCCTGACGAACCGGATTCTCTTCCACCAGGGCCGGGTTACGCCGAGCCAGGGTCCTGATCGATCACTTCCCCGCCGAGGATGTCCTCGACCAGCTTGGTGGGGTCGGTTCCACCACCATCGGTTGCCTCGACCAGGTCGGCCGGGTCGGGAACGCGAGCGGGCTTCTCGGGAAGTGGGTCTTGCACTGCGCTGAGGGCGGGTGAACCGTCGGGTCCCGGCTTGTAGGCCACTCGAACTCGGCCGCCCAACAGGTCGGAAGCCGCCATCTCGACGACGTCGCGCAGCGCCTGGTCTTCCTTCAACGACTCAAGGTGAAACGTGAGGTGCGGTGGAAGGTGAAGGACGAGTCGGTTGCCTTCGGCCGAGCCGGGGGTGGCCTCCTTGAGGAGGGCATAGCGACGGGGCCCAACGGCTTCGCGCACTTTGCCGATGAGGGCGGGCCAGGCGGCCTCCACCGCGTTCATGGTGACGTCGGCGTCAGGCATCTCGTCGCGCATTGGGGCCGCCGGTGCGCTCGGTTCACTGGCGGTGGGGGTCGCGAAGGGGGCTTCGGCCGCTTCGGCAGCCGTTGCCGGCGTTGCGACAGGGGCCGCGGCGGATTGGGCCGGGACCGGCTTCTCGACAGGAGCGGCGGCCGCTTTGGGGATCTGCGGGGCGGCGGCCGGCTTGGGCTCGGCCGGGCTTGATTCGGGACCAACCCCCGGATCGCGACGGAGCCGGCCCTCTATGCGGTCGAGACGGGCGGCCAACGACACCGCGTCGATGGCAGTGTCGTGGCGGGTGAGCCGGATGATGGTCAACTCCACCACCAGGCGCTCCTCGCGGCCCTCGCGTAGTTGCAGCAAGGCCTCGGACAACTGATCGATGGCTTGGATGACATCGGCGGCGGGCATCGTGCGGGCGGTTGCGCGCCATCCCTCAATCCGATCGGGGGACTCATCGACGATCTCTTCGATGTTCGGGGCGTAGTGGGCCAAGAAGACGCCCCGGAAGTACCCGAGAGCGTCGGACACAAACCGGCGCAGGTCGGACCCTTGGGATGCGATGTCGGCCACTAACTCCAATCCCGACCGGGCGTCCTGACTGACGATGGCCTCCGACAACCGCTTGAATGCCTCCGAACCAACCAGACCGAGGGCGGCCGAAACACCGTCGGAGTCCACAGTGCCCGACCCGAGAGCGGCCACTTGCTCGAGTAGGCCCATGCCGTCCCGTACCGAACCGGAGGCATGGTGGGAGATGGCGGTCAGCCCATCGGGGGCTGCCTTGTACTGCTCACGCTCGGCGATCTCACCCAGGTACTCGCCAAGAGCTTCGACGCCGATGGGGTGGAAATCGAAGCGCTGGCTGCGTGAGCGGACCGTGTCGAGCAGCTTGTAGGGCTCGGTGGTGGCGAGAACGAAGTGAACACCATCGGGAGGCTCCTCCAACGTCTTCAGCAGGGCGTTCGAAGCCGCCCGCGAGAGCATGTGGGCCTCGTCCAAAATGTAGATGCGACGGGCACCGCTCACCGAAGCGACCGTGCCAACGTTCACCCGGATCTCACGAATGTCCTCAACCTTGTTGTGACTCGCGGCATCCAGCTCAATGACGTCGAGCGAGGAGCCTTCGGTAATCGACTGGCACGAGTGGCACTTGTTGCATGGCTCACCATCCGCCCCCCGATCGAGGCAGTTCAGCGATTTGGCGAGTACCCGGGCAGTTGTCGTCTTGCCGGTGCCGCGGGGGCCGGCGAACAGGTAGGCGTGGCTTACCTTGTCCTCAAGCACCTCGCGACGAAGGGTCGACGTGACGTGGTCCTGGCCGACGATCTCACCAAAGGATTGCGGCCGGTATTTCCGATACAGCGCCTGGTACTCCACCGGGTGGATGGTACTCCATGGGTGAGACGCTCATTCCGGCTGGGTTTGGGGACTTATGGCCCTAAGTAGGCCCACATGCCCCCTCCATACTTCATGTGAGGCTATTCACAAGAACTGGATTGCGCAGACCTCGTGTGCGAGCTGTAGCGCGATCCTGGTTCGCGAGATCCCACCGCCTCACCTAGCGAGGTATACGGGGAAGAAGTGGGGGCGGCTTTCGCCGCCCCTGCTTCGCGTTGGGGAACGATCTGGCGCCAGACCCGGTTATATGGGGGCCATGGATCAAACGCCCACCGCCCCCACCTGCTACCGGCACACCGACCGGTCCACCTACCTGTCGTGTTCGGACTGCGGGAAGCCGATCTGTGCCGACTGCTCAATCGATTCGCCCGTCGGCCAAAAATGTCCTGACTGCGCCAACCAGCGGGGCAAGGCCAAGATCATCACCGGCAGCCAGTTGCGGGCCAGGAGCACCTCCCTTCCTCCAGTGACGATGTTCCTCATGACCAGCTCGATCATCGTTTACGTCCTGGGAGCGCTCAGCCCCGAGTTGAACAATCGGATCTTCGAGAATTTCGCGCTGTGGCCCCAACAGGTCGAGCAGGGCGACTGGTGGCTACTGGTCACGACCGCCTTCCTTCATTCCGGGCTGTTCCACATCATGTTCAACATGTGGGCTCTGTACGTGCTGGGCCCGGGCATCGAGCGCCAGGTGGGATCACTCCCGTTCGCCGGGCTCTATCTGGCCGCTGCCTTGCTCGGCAGTGTCGCCTTCGTCGCCACCAACTCCGGCCCGGCCGTTGGTGCATCGGGGGCAGTATTCGGCCTGTTCGGTACCTGGCTGGCCGGAGCCTGGAAACATCGGCACACCGCCGCCGGACGGGCCAACCTCCAGAGCATCGGCATCATCCTGGGAATCAACCTGCTCATCCCGTTCGTCGAGCCGCGGATTGCCTGGGAAGCCCACCTCGGTGGCCTGGTGGCCGGCGTCCTCATCACTCTGGCATGGCAACAAGTCGGCAAGACGGAGAGGAACCGCTCGATCATTGCCTTCGGCGTAGCAGCGGTCGCCCTCGCCGTCGGCATCCTCGTGTGAGTCGCTAACTTTTAAGTGAAAGCAACCAGGAGGAAATATTCGTGAGCGACTACATCAGCAAGGGCGCCATCAAGGTCATCGAGGTCATCGGTGTTTCGGAAAAGAGCTGGGAAGACGCAGTCGCCCAAGCCGTCGACAAGGCGTCGGAGAGCGTCAAGGGCATCACCGGCGTCGAAGTGACGGCCCAGACCGCCCGGGTCAACGACGGCAAGGTCGTTCAGTACAACGCCACCGTAAAGCTGGCTTTCGTCGTTTCGTAGCCAACGTCTATCCGAGAGCGGCCCCTTCGAGAGGAGGGGCCGCTTGTCTGTTGGGGGGTGGCAGAGCGGAGCACTGCCCTGAGCTGGAGCCACGAAGTGGTTCCCACGGAACGCAAAGCGTTCCCGCCCCCTCCGGCCCTCCGGGCCACCTCCCCCTCCGGGGGAGGAGACACCTACTTGACATATATCCGTGACGGATGTATCTTGTGCGGACATAACCGTGCGCACGGTTGTCGACAAGGAGGTCGAGGTGTCGGAATCCCGGACAACAAAGGACCCCGAGGAGTTCCTGCCACTCAGTCCAGCCACGACTCACATCATGCTGGCCTTGGCAGATGGAGAAAAGCACGGCTACGCCATCATGCGCGAAGTCGAGCGACTCACGAACGACGAGGTTTCGATGGGCCCGGGAACCCTGTACGGCTCGATCAAACGAATGTTGGGCGCCGGTCTCATTGCCGAGACCGAGGAGCGTCCCGACCCAGACATGGATGACGAACGACGGCGCTACTACCAATTGAGTGGGCTCGGTGAGCGAGTGCTCAGCGCCGAGACAGAGCGATTGGCTACGCTGGTGCGAGCTGCGGACAGCAAGAAAGTCCGTCGGCTGCGGCCTAGCCACGGGGAGGCATGATGGCCGACCTACGAATCGGACGCCAGGTATCCAGGTACCAACGGCTGCTGATCGCCTACCCCCGTTCCCACCGGCAGGCCTACGGGCCCGCCATGGTGCAGCTCTTCTCTGATCGCCTCCAAGAAGAACACCCACACGATAAACGGCTCGGACTGTTCACCTTCTGGCTCGGCATGCTCATCGACCTCGGCAAATCGGCGCTCACCGAGCGTACGGAGGGAATGATGAAAGGACTGAAGAGGACGACCTGGTGGCTGGCGACGGCCGCAGTCATTGCCGGGACCTACCTGACCGTGGCCGTAGGCCTGTGGGTGGATCGCTTGATCCCGGACACGGTGACCCTATCCAACGGTCGAAAGGTGCGGTTGCCGTCTGAGCCGTTGCTCGGAGACATTCTGTTCACCGGAATAGTTGCAGCACTGGGCGTTGTCTTGATCTTGGGCATCCTCAAGTACTCAACCAATCCGCGTCGCGGCCGGCTGCTAATGCTGGTGGGACTGATTCCAGCCGCGGCTTCGGGTGCCGTCTTCTTCTGGTTCCCACCCTTCTGGATCTTGACCGCGCTTGCGGTGGTCGTCATTGTTCGGCTCGCCGTCGAACCTGCTCC
>JAOTYB010000145.1 GCA_029862065.1 Acidimicrobiia bacterium
CGGTGTCCAGGGCGCCGGAGCCCCGTAGCGCGTCGTCTTCGATGATGACCGCTTTGTCGGCCCCCATCGCCAGCGCTTGGCGGATGCCCTGCAGGCCGCCGGCCGGGCCCATCGATACCAGCGTGATGGTGGCGTCTGCGCCCTCGGCCAGTTGGAGTGCCATCTCAACTCCGTACCGGTCGCCGTCGTCGAGGACTTGCTCGTCGGGCCGGACCAGGAAATGGGTCTCGGGATCGAGCGTGTAGGGGTTGGCCGGATCGGGTATCTGCTTGACGCAGACGACGATGTTCATGTGAGCTCCAGGTTGATTACGAGCGAAATCCTAGGGCTGCCCGGATCCACTCAGACGGCTTGATCTGCCTCGGCCGCCACCAGGCGAGGGAGGAGGTTGTGAAGCAGTCGCGTGAACTTGTCTTTGGCGAGGGCGGCCACTTCCTTCACCTCCTCATGCGAGAGCGGTGTGGGAGAAATGCCGGCAGCCAGGTTGGTGCAGAGCGAAATCCCGAGCACACGGGCACCCATATGGCGGATGGCGATGGCCTCGGGCGCGGTCGACATGCCGACGAGGTCGCCTCCCATTCTTCCGACCATGGCAACTTCAGCCGGGGTTTCGTAACTCGGACCGGAGAACCAGGCGTACACACCTTCTTGCAGGTCCACGTCGACTTCATCGCCAACACTGCGGACCACCGCCCGGAGGTCCTGGCTGTAGAGGTCGGTCAGGTCTGGGAACCGCGTCCCCAGGCGCTCGTCGTTGGTGCCCATGAGGGGATTGATGCCCGCCAGGTTGAGATGGTCTGAGATCAACACAAGGTCGCCGGCCGCGAAACCGGGGTTGACTCCGCCTGAGGCGTTGGTGAGCACCACCGTCTTGGCGCCGCACATCACGGCCGTCCGCACGCCGGCAACTACCTTGTCCATCGGCCAGCCCTCGTAGTAGTGGACCCGCCCGGCAAAAACCAGAACGAACCCGCCTTCGACCTCGGCCGAAAACAGGCTTCCACCATGGCCCGCCACTCGCGGGACCGGGAACCCCGGCAGGTCGGCGTAAGGAATCTCGATGGCGTCGGGCAGCGACGCGGCGAATTCGCTGAGCCCCGACCCGAGCACCAGTGCCACGTCGTGGTGGTCCCGCCCGGTTCGTTCGGAAATGATTTGGGAAGCGGCTCGGATCTCTTGGTAGTTCATTTCACCTCTCCGAGGATGAGTGGCTTGGGGGCCGGTTGTTCGTCTCCAATGGTCCAGGCCGTCTCGAGAATCTCCAGGGCGGCACCGAGCTTCGCCCCGTCTCGCCAGCCAATGCGGGCCAGCGGCTGGCCCCGTTCGATCCGCTCGCCTTCCTTGGCAAACACCCAAATGCCGACTGCGGGGTCGACTTCGTCCTCCTTGCGGAGCCGGCCGCCGCCGAGTTGGACGCCGGCCACCCCGATGCGCCTGGCGTGGCACTCGGTGACGTAGCCGTCGCGGGGTGCTTCCAGTTCGACGAACTCAGGAGGCTGGGGGAGAAGCGATAGATCTTCCAGGACTCGCGGGTCGCCGTCCTGGGCCACGATGACCTGTGCGAGTTTCTCGAGCGCCGATCCTGACGTGACGGTCTTCTCAAGCATCGTCCGGGCCTCAGCGTTGTCGGCTGCCGCCCCGCCGAGGACGAGCATCTCTTCGCCGAGCCGGTAGGTGAGCTCGGTGGCGTCTGGAGGAGCATCGCCCTTGAGCATTTCGATGCATTCCGCCGTCTCGTTGGCGTTGCCCACGGCGGTGCCAAGGGGCTCGTCCATGGCGGTGAGGAGGGCCGTCACCCGGGTGTCGTGGCGCCCGCCGATCCCGACCATGGTCTCGGCCAGCAGACGGGCCTGATCCTCGTCTTGCATGAAGGCGCCCTTGCCGACTTTGACGTCCAGCACAAGCGCATCGATGTCTTCAGCCAGCTTCTTGGACATGATCGACGATGAAATGAGCGGAATCGAAGGGACGGTTCCGGTCACGTCGCGCAATGCATAGAGACGCCGGTCGGCGGGAACGAGCGTCTCGGTCTGGCCCCCCATCACCATGCCGACTGTCTTGAGGAGGTGGTGGAACTCGCTCGGGTCGATCTGGGTGCGGAACCCTGGAATGGCTTCCAGCTTGTCCAATGTGCCGCCGGTGTGCCCGAGGCCGCGACCGCTCATCATCGGAACTGCCAGCCCGCAGGCAGCCACCATGGGGGCGAGGGCGATCGACAGCTTGTCGCCGACCCCGCCGGTGGAGTGCTTGTCGACCTTCGTTAGCGGAATGTCTGAGAAGTCGAGAGTGTCGCCGGAATGGAGCATCGACTCGGCCCACACGGCGAGCTCGTCGCCAGAAAGGCCGTTGTGGAAGATGGCCATGAGCATGGCCGACATCTGGTAGTCGGGAACCTCCTCGGCGGTGTAGGCGGCGATGAGCCAACGGATTTCCTCGCCGGTGAGCGTTCCGCCGTCCCGTTTGCGTTCGAGGAGTTCGACAACCGTCACGCGATGCGGTCTGTGATGTCGTGGAGGAACGACTTGCCAACCGGGAAGGGCTCGAGGTCGAATCCGTCGGCGATGGTGGCGGCGACGTCGGTGTACTGCTCCCGGGCGCCGAGGATGACTCCGGCGGCACCCCCGCTCCACACCATGAGCGGCACATATTCCCGCGTGTGGTCGGTATCCCCGTCGGTCGGGTCGTTGCCGTGGTCGGCGGTGAAGATGAGCAGGTCGAGCGGGGTGAGGGCGTCAACCAGCTGAGGAATGAACTCGTCGATCACCGCCAGGCCGGCGGCGTATCCCTCAGGGTCCTCTCGGTGGCCGTACCGCATGTCGAGGTCGACGAGGTTGGTGAAGATGAGCCCTTGTTCGACGGCGTTGATGGCCGCGATTGTGTGGTCGAGGCCATCGCGGTCGCCCTCCGTATGGACGGCGTCGGTCAGTCCCCGGCCGACGAACAAGTCCTCGATCTTGCCGACCCCGTAGGTCTGGAGACCTGCCGCGTGCGCCTTGTCGAGGATGGTCGGCCCATGCGGGGGCATGGCGAAGTCTTTCCGATCGTACGTGCGATGGAACTCGCCGGGCTCACCGATGAACGGTCGGGCAATGACCCGCCCTATCCGGTAGTCGTCGCAAATCGTGCGGGCGATGGCGCACACTCGATGCAGCTCGGGGACGTCGGCCACGCTGTCGTGAGCGGCGATCTGAAGCACCGAGTCGGCCGACGTGTAGAGGATGAGCGCCCCCGATGACAGGTGGTCGGGCCCGAGCTCATCGATGATCACCGTGCCAGAGGCGGCGTAGTTGCCAATGAACTGGTACCCGGTTTCGATCTGGAGCCGGTCAATCAGTTCGGCCGGGAATCCGGTGTCGGTGAATGTGGCGTGTGGCTCTTCGGTGATGAGGCCGGCAATCTCCCAATGCCCGGTGGTGGAGTCCTTGCCGCCCGACGCCTCCCGCATACGGCCGACGGCCATCGTTGGGTTCTCGACCGGGGGCACTCCCAGAATCGCCGGGTGGAGGTTTCCCAGGCCGGCGGCCTGGAAGTTGGGAAGGCTCAGCCCTCCCACCGCCTCCGAAACATGGCCAATGGTGTCGGCGCCGGTATCTCCATACTCCGCCGCGTCCGGTGCCTCGCCGACGCCACAGGAGTCCATAACGATGATGACAGCTCTGCGTATTTCCATTGGCTCAGACTAGGGATTCGGATGGGATCTTTGGAGAAACGGCTCTACGGCATCCGGCTTCCGGCGCTCGCTCCGCTCGCTTTCCGGCCTTGCACCAACAAGCCGAGAGGGGAACGCTTCTGATGCCGGATGCCGGATGCCGGATGCCGGATGCCGGATCAGTATGTCCCAAACAGCCGATCGCCCATGTCGCCGAGGCCGGGGACGATGTAGTAGTTCTCGTTGAGGCCTTCGTCGAGGCCGGCGGCGACGATCCGCACGTCGGGGTGGTCGTTGTTGATGCGCTTTACACCCTCCGGAGCCGCCACTACGCAGATGGCGGTGATGTCGGTGGCCCCGCTGCCCTTCACCTTCTCAATCGCCCACGACAGTGAGCCGCCCGTGGCCAGCATCGGCTCGAGGATCAAGACCTGGGCGTCGGAGAGGTCGGGGATCTTGTAGTAGTACTCCTGGGGGAGGGCGGTCTCCTCGTCCCGTTGCACTCCGGCATAGCCCACCTTTACATCCGGGAGGAGGTCGGTAACGGCGTCCAGAAGCCCGAGCCCCGCCCGGAGTACCGGGACCGCCACCATCTGACGATCCAACCGGTATCCGTCGGTGTCGGTGAGGGGAGTGGTGACGGTTCCTTGAGCCAGCGGAGCGCGACTGGTGGCCTCCATGAGCAACAGGTAACAGAGCCGTCGGGTGGTTTCCCGGAAGCGCTCGGGCAGGGTCGTCTCGTCTCTGAGAATCGTCAGGTAGTGCCTGGCGAGCGGATGCTCGACAACGGTGATGTCCACTGGGTCCCTCTCTCCGTATGCACCCAATCGTACCCGGACGCACCAGAGCCCCGGCTGCCACCGATTCACAGGGGGGCCCGGCAGGTCCGGGCCCCCCGTCTTGACAACCCCCGTTGTCCGAACCGACCCTCGGTTCACTAGGACATGTCCTTCCGACGTGTCGATCTGACATCTGAGAAGGCATCCGGAAAAGTGTCAGATCCGGCATCCCGGAGGACATAGGTGTATGAATGAAACCTGACCGATCCCGTGGGGAGGTGGGCGGTGGCCGCAAAGGCGATGGAAGCGACCTTCGAGGCAATGTACGCCTCGAACGTGCGCGACGTCCTCGCTTACTGTCTCCGTCGCACCGCTCACGCCGAAGCCCACGACGCAACGGCCGAGGTCTTCGCCGTCGCCTGGCGGCGCATGAGCGAGTTGCCCGCCGAGCCCGAGACGTTGCCGTGGCTCTTCGGCGTCGCCGCCAACGTGCTCAAGAACCAGGGACGCTCCTCGCGTCGAGCCCGCAACCTGGCGGGCAAGATCGGCTCACAGGCCGTCGAGTTCCAACCCGGGCCCGAGACGCAGCTGGTGCGGAGAGCCGAGTACGAAGAGGTCCATCGGGCCATCGACTCGCTCAAGCC
>JAOTYB010000146.1 GCA_029862065.1 Acidimicrobiia bacterium
GTGACGAGAGGTTCAGCACGCCCGGAGGGACTCGAACCCCCAACCTCCTGATCCGTAATCAGGCACTCTATCCAATTGAGCTACGGGCGCTTGGAGTACGTAAAGGTAGCCGACGGCTCCTATCTGGGAAAGCGGCGTAATCAAGGCGGGAGCCGGGGCATCCGATAACTTCCAGATCGTGGCCACTGCTCTCATTTCGGAAACCCGCACGGACTCCAGCGTCTTCCCCAGCCCGGATGCCGTTGCGCATAGCCCGCGGATGCTGCTGGGGCTATTTACTGTCTCGAGCTTCCTCGGGGCCGGCCTGCTATTCGCCGTTCAGCCGATGGTGGCCAAGATGCTGCTGCCGCTGCTGGGTGGCTCCGCCGCCGTGTGGAATACCGCCATGGTCTTCTTCCAACTCACCCTCCTGGCCGGGTACGCCTACGCCCACTTCGCGGTCACTCGGCTCGGCCCACGGCTGCACCGATGGGTCCAGGTAGCACTCATAGGGCTCCCGTTGGTCCTCCTCCCGATCGCGGTTCCGTCGGGATGGTTGGCACCCACCAGCAGCACGCCGATTGGATGGGTCCTGCTCGTCCTCTTGATCATGGTGGGAGCGCCGTTCTTCGCCCTTTCGACTCTGAGCCCGACCCTCCAGCGATGGCTGGCCGACACCGACCACCCCGCCGCCGCCAACCCCTACTTCCTGTACGCGGCCGGCAACGCCGGGAGCCTGCTGGCATTACTGGCCTACCCCCTCATTCTCGAACCGACCTTGGGTGTCGAGACCCAAACCGGGATGTGGATGGCCGGGTACGGATTGCTGGCGTTGTTGGTGGCGGGAACCGCCTTCATTGCCCGGCCGGCGGCGGGCGACTCGACTGCCCAACCCACCACCCGGGCACCGTGGAACACCCGTCTCTTCTGGGGATACGCCGCCTTCGTTCCCTCAGCCCTCATGCTGGGCGTGACCCGGCACCTGGCAACCGACGTAGCCTCCTTCCCGCTCCTGTGGGTAGTGCCGCTGGCCATCTACCTTCTCACGTTCATCATCGCCTTCCGTCACGAGCCGACTCGCGAGGTGCGGGTGGCTTCGATGATCGTTCGGGTCAGCGTTATCCCGGTGGTGTTGACATTCGGCCAGGCCCAGGCCACCTGGTTGCTGCTGGCCTTGCCGCTCACATTGTTTGCCGCCGCCGGAGTGGTTGCGCATGGGCGCCTCATGCTCACCCGGCCCGAGCCCTCGGGCCTCACCGAGTTCTACCTGTGGATCTCCATTGGCGGCGCGGCCGGCGGGGTGTTCGCCGCCTTGCTGGCTCCGGTCCTCTTCGACCGCATCCTCGAATACCCCATCGCCATCGCCCTGGCCCTCACCCTGATCCCCGCCACCACCACCCTGGCGAGGAACGCCCGGTTAGCCAGCATCGCCGCGGTCGGCTTGGCAGTGGTGGCCGGCGTGGCCCGAGCCGCCGATGCCGGCGACCTCTCCCTGATCGCGATGGCAGTCGCCTCGGTCATCGCCTATGCCCTGTTTCGCAAGAGCTCGGCGTTCACCGTCGTTCTGGTGGTTCTCATCGCCGGGTTGCTCGTCGGGCAGCAGGCCACCCTGGCCACCAACCGGACCTTCTTCGGGGTCTATCGCGTCGGCGACAACGGGGACAACATCCACGTGATGGCCAGCGGGACGACGGTACATGGAATCCAGCAACTCGACGCCCGGCCGCCCGTCGCCGCCGGCTACTACCACTCAAGCGGACCCATCGGTGATGTCATGGCCGACCTACGTAGCCGGCCAGACCTGGACGTGGCAATCATCGGACTGGGGGCGGGATCGCTGGCCGCCTACGCCCGGCCGAGCGACACCTTTCGATTCTTCGAGATCGACCCGGTGGTGGTGGACCTCGCCAGTGACCCGACTCTCTTCACGTATGTATCTGAGGCACGAGGGGTGATCGAATTCGTCATCGGTGACGGGCGGATCATGCTGGACCGCAGCCCCGACAGCTACGACGCCATCGTCATGGATGCGTTCAGTTCAGATGCCATCCCCACCCACCTGATCACTCGTGAGGCACTCGATGTCTACCTGAAGCATCTGCGACCCGACGGCGTGTTGGCGGTGCATATCTCCAACCGGCACCTCGACCTTGAGCCGGTGTTGGGACGGTTGGCGGCGGAGGCGGGTCTGGTCGCCGAGACACGGGATCACACCCCATCGGAGGCAGCCGAAGCTGAGGGGGCGACCAGCAGCTCGTGGGTAGTGATGGCCAGGGCCGCCGAGCAACTCGCCGGCATCAGCGCCACGCCGGGCTGGGAACCACCGCCGGTGGACGGGCCGCTGTGGACCGACTCGTATACCAGCCTGCTTAGCGTGTTCCGCTGGGGCTAGGTCAAAGACAGGGTGGGATGGCGGGTCAACCGCCTCCCCCACCCCGACCTCGCCTCGCTCGGCACCCCTCCCTCACGGGAGGGGAGAGCGGAGAGGGAGGGATTTGAACCCTCGAGGAGGTTTTACACCCCCTACTCGCTTAGCAGGCGAGCGCCTTCGTCCGCTCGGCCACCTCTCCACGCCGCCGGTCTCCCGACAGCGACGAAAGGGTACCAGGGGGGCGCCAGTTCGAAACCATGAAGGGTGGGACCCTCGGTGCCGATAACCCACGAATGGGTTATCTAGACAAACCGCCCACCCAGGAGAGCCGCCGCAAGAGTGGTCGCCGAACCAATGGCGATCGCCGAGATCGTCAGCGCCGCACTCGCGACGAGATCGTCGAGAACGACAAGCGATCCGATGAAGAGCGCCGTGAGGATGAGCGTCGTTCAGGCGAGGACCGGCGCGGGCACTAGGTCCCCAGTTGGGGCCGGCGCCCGCTAGAGACTGACGGAAAAGCGATTTCTGGTTGGGAACCAACGCCCCCCTACCCCGCCTCCGGCGGCGGTACCTTCCCCCCGAAGGGGGGACTGACGAGCAAGCGCCGCCTTCGGCGTTGCCGCGGAGGGGGAGGGATTCGAACCCTCGGAAGAGCTTTCACCCTTCACACGCTTTCCAAGCGTGCGCACTAGGCCAGACTATGCGACCCCTCCGTGTGCGGGAGGATTGTATAACGTCAGGGCCTCATGGGATTTGAAAGACATATGAACCGGGCCCTTGAATTGGCGCGGGAGGCCGCGGCGGCGGGTGAAGTGCCGGTGGGGGCAGTGCTGGTTGGCGCCCATGGATCGGTAGTTGGTGAGGCTCGTAACCGGGTGGAAGAGCTCGGCGATGCCACCGCCCACGCCGAGCTACTGGCTCTCTCGAAGGCCGGCCGGGCCGCTGGTGACTGGCGGTTGGTCGGGCACACCCTCGTCGTCACCCTCGAACCGTGCGCCATGTGCGCGATGGCCGCCGTTTGGTCGCGTGTCGACCGGATCGTCTATGGGGCCGCCGACCCCAAGGCGGGGGCCGCCTGGAGCCTGTACAACATCCCCCAGGACCGGCGACTCAACCATCACATCGAGCTGGTAGACGGCGTGATGGCGGAAGAGTCAGCCCAGCTGTTGCAGGATTTCTTCGAGGAGCGACGATGAGCCCACCCGCGGCCGTGCTGTTTGATGCCGGGGGCACCCTCGTCACCATGGACCCAACGATTCTCGGGGACATCCTCGAACCGATCATCGGCGAGCGGCCCGACCCGGATCGCATGCTCGCCGCCCACTTCCACGCCATGGCGGCCGTAGCCGACAACACGCATCTGGTCGCCGACGGACCCAGTGTGTGGTGGCCGTGGTGGTTGGAGCGGTTCCTCTCCCTATCCGGAGTGTCGCCGCATCCCGACGCCGTCGCCGCTCTGGCCAACAGCCATGGAGTATGGCGACATCCGCTGCCCGGGGCGATCGAAGGAGTCGCCGCCGTCGCGGCCGCCGGATACCGGATCGCGGTGGTATCGAATGCCGACGGCAGTGTGGCCGAGGACCTGGCAGCAGCCGGGTTCGATGGACTGTTCGAGACGATCATCGACTCGACGGTCGTCGGCGTCGCCAAGCCCGACCCCGCCATCTTCACCCACGCTCTCGACGCGCTCGGAGTGACCGCCGCCGACACCTGGTACGTCGGTGACTCCCGGGTGTTCGACCTGGTCGGCGCCGAAGCGGCCGGCCTGGCCGAGTTCGTTCTGGTGGACCCGGTAGGAGTGGGAGATGACTACCAACCGAGCATTGCCGAGATCGGTGAGTTGCTGGCGCTGCTGGCTCAGCCGACCTGATCTGATGAAGGTGTGGACGGTGAGGATCAACCAATGAGCAAGCCCGCCGGTTTCAGCATGGGTTCGGCTTGGTACCACCCGGGTCTCTTGGTGGGGACCGATGCCCCCCTACCCCCGCCTCCGGCGGCGGTACCTTCCCCCCGAAGGGGGGACTGACGGAAAAGCGATCTCTCGGTGGGGACCGATGCCCCCCTACCCCCGCCTCCGGCGGCGGTACCTTCCCCCCGAAGGGGGGACTGACGGGAGAGACTGATGGCGGAGGGAGTGGGATTCGAACCCACGGAACCGGTTAACCCGGCTCAACAGTTTTCAAGACTGTCGCCTTCGTCCGCTCGGCCATCCCTCCAAGGACGATGATACGGCCCGACGAGCGGGCCCGATGGCTGGTAGCTGGCGACTGGTAGCCGCCGCGCCGAAGGCGCCGGTTATGTGCACCCCGCCGTCGAGCGATCGGATATTCAGAGCTCTTCGAGTTGACGGCTCCAGTCGAGCAACCCCAGAACACCCAAGAAGCGCCGCTTAGGGCTGCTTCCTTTCGGACCTGACCCGGTTCACGTAACTCTCGCCGTTTGGGACCCGGCCTTCAACACCGTTTTCCCGCTGCTTACTGAACAACGAACGCCCTCGGGCGGGGGATCAGCCCCGCATGAAGAGGGTTTCGGGTACAGGGCACCCCTAGCGCCCCGCTCAGCACGGCGGAATCGTAGCGTCCTGACCGGTTGGCGGAAACAGCGCCGCGGTCAGCCTCGGGCGACGTGAGAGACGCGATCTTTGCCGGTGGCCTTGCTGCGCCACAAGCCCTGATCGGCAGCATGGAGAAGCGCCTTTTT
>JAOTYB010000192.1 GCA_029862065.1 Acidimicrobiia bacterium
GACCGGTCGATGATCCCGCTGGGCTCGTGCACGATGAAGCTCAACGCCACCACCGAGATGGTCCCGGTCACCTGGCCCGAGTTCGGGAACCTGCACCCTTTCGCCCCGCTCGATCAAGCGGCCGGCTATCTCGAGCTGTTCGACGACCTCGAGCGTTGGCTGGTGGAGATCACGGGGTACGAGGCGGTTTCGCTCCAGCCGAATGCGGGTTCGCAGGGCGAATTCGCCGGCCTGCTGGCGATCCGGGCCTATCACAAGAGCCGGGGCGAGGCGCATCGGGACGTGTGCTTGATTCCGGCCTCGGCCCACGGCACCAACCCGGCCAGCGCGGCCATGGCGGGGCTGCGAGTAGTGGTGGTCGGGACCGATGAGCAGGGCAACGTCGACCTGGCCGACTTGAAGGCCAAGGCCGAGGAGCACAGCGACTCGTTGGCCGCCCTCATGGTGACCTACCCCTCGACGCACGGCGTGTTCGAGGCCGAGATCACCGAAGTGTGCGCAGTGGTCCACAAGCACGGCGGCCAGGTGTATCTGGACGGCGCCAACCTCAATGCCATGGTGGGAGTGGCCAAGCCCGGCGAGTTCGGGGCCGACGTCTCCCACCTCAATCTGCACAAGACCTTCTGCATCCCCCACGGGGGAGGCGGCCCGGGTGTCGGGCCGATCGGGGTGAAGAGGCATCTGGCTCCCTTCATCCCCAATCATCCGCTGGCCACCGAGGCCGGGCCAACGACGGGGGCCGGAGCGGTATCGGCGGCGCCGTGGGGATCACCCGGTGTGCTCCCCATCTCTTGGATGTTCATTGCCTTGATGAGCTCAGACGGGCTGCGGCAAGCGACTGAGGTCGCCATCCTCAACGCCAACTACATCGCCCACCGCCTGGCCCCGGCCTACCCGATCCTCTACATGGGAGCGGGGGAGCTGGTGGCCCACGAGTGCATCATCGACTTGCGGCCCCTGACCAAGGAGTCGCATGTGAGCGTCGATGACGTCGCCAAACGCCTCATGGACTTCGGGTTCCATGCCCCAACCATGTCCTTCCCGGTGGCCGGGACCCTGATGATCGAGCCAACCGAGTCCGAATCCTTGGCCGAGCTGGATCGCTTCTGTGAGGCGATGCTGGCCATTCGGGCTGAGATCGACGATGTGCTGGAAGGCCGCATCGACGTGGAAAGCAGCCCGTTGCGCCATGCGCCTCACACGGCCGCCGCCATTGCCGACGATGGTTGGGACCGCCCGTACAGCCGTGAGGTCGGGGCCTTCCCGGTGGCCTCGTTGCGCGCCGCCAAGTACTGGCCGCCGGTTGGTCGCATCGATCACCAGTACGGCGACCGCAACATCATGTGTGCCTGCCCCCCGATCGAGTCCTATCAGTGAGGGTCCTCGTCCTCTCCCACGGCAAGGAGATCACCCTCGGCTGGCTGCTCGACGCCCTAACGGAGATCGACGCTGATCACACAGTGGTGGATCTCAGCCTGGGTGATGCGGCTCCGACCGAGGGCTACGGAAAGGTGATCGTGCTGGGAGGCCACATGGGTGCCTATCAGGAGGATGAGTACCCATGGCTGTTGGCCGAGAAGGACTTCATCAAGCTGACGCTCGAGCGTCAGACGCCCTTGTTGGGGGTGTGTCTGGGTGCCCAGCTCATAGCCGACGTCGCGGGAGGACGGGCCTATCGGGCGGACACCACCGAAGCCGGTTTCATCGAGCTGCAGTCGACCTCGGCCGGTCAAGGTGATGCAACGGTGGCGGCCATCTCGGGGCCGGTGGTTGCCTGGCATCACGACACGTTTGACCTGCCCGACGGAGCTGACTTGCTGGCTACCACGGGGGAGTTCCCCCATGCCTTCCGCTACGGATCGGCCCTCGGTGTCCAGTTTCACCCGGAAGTGACCCCCGAAATGTTCGCGGGCTGGCTGGCGATGGAGGGAACCGCCGAGCTGGAGGGGGCCGGAGTAGACCCGGAGACGTTCACTCGCCGCCTGGCAGAGGACGCCGACGCCCTCCGGGCCCAGGCAGTCAAGTTCTTTCGCACCTGGCTGGAGGAGTAGAGGCCGCATGGGATACTTGCCGGCATGACCACCCGTTCGGTTCACCTGGTAGGAACGCTGCCGGCCGGCAGCGCCAGCGATGCCTTCGCCTGGGCTACCGGCATCCTGGGACACACGATCGGCCCGTCGATGCCCGACGGAGAAACCGGCGAGCGCCGGGATTGGGTGAACCGGCTCGTCGAGAACCTTCGCGGCCACCCCGACCTCGAATTGGTCCGCGATGGGAAGTGGACCAGCTACACCGACACTCCGGCCTTCCGAGTTAAGCGCGGCCACCACCTGCGAACTATCGACCTCGACTACGCCGCCGAGTTCGAGAAGTCATGGCCAGTGTATGAAGACATGGTGTCCGGGTCTGGTCGCCGGCTACAGGTGGGCATTCCCAGCCACTTCGACGTAGCCGCCATCGCCTTTGGCTTCAACCTGCCGGTGGCCGTCCGGCATCTCGCTCCGTTCCGCGACGCCACGATCCGTGAGATGGGAGCCATCTGGGGCCGGGGCGGCAACCAAGTGGTGTACCAGCTGGAGGTGCCCATCGAGTTGATCATGCTGAGCAAGCTGCCGCGGCCTGCCCAGCCTGCCGCCGCCAAACGGTTCGCCCGCGAGATCCTCCGACTCGTCGAGGCGGCACCGCGGGGATCACACCTCGGGTTGCACCTGTGCCTGGGCGACCTGAACAACGAGGCGATGGGCGATCCGGCCGACGCCGGGCCGCTCGTAACGCTGGCCAACGCCATCATGGCCGAGTGGCCGCGGGGTCGGACGCTCGACTATCTCCACGCCCCCTTCGCCCGCGGCTCGCAACCGGCCAGCCTCGACCCCGACTACTACGCACCCCTGGCCGGACTTGGCTTGCCGGCCGATGTGCGCTTCATCGGTGGGTTCATCCACGAGGATCGCACGATCAAGGAACAGTTGATGGTCCGCGACCAGATCGAGCACATCCTCGAACGCACCATCGACGTGGCGGCGTCGTGTGGGCTCGGACGACGGGAGCGTCCGGCCGCCCGCAAGAACCTGGAGATCGCCAAAGCCGTGGCCGAGGCGCCGTAACCGCTCAAATCACTCGTCAACTACACTGCTCTCACACAGTCCACGAAAGGCACCCGATGACGATGCTCCGCCCCGTTGGAACACCCGCTGAGACGCCCACCCAGGCGGCTTCGGTCCGTCAGCGCTCTCTGACCGACGCCATCCCCCTGCGATTGGCGCTGGCTATGGCGGCCCTGTGGATCGTGTCGATCTTCGTTGT
>JAOTYB010000033.1 GCA_029862065.1 Acidimicrobiia bacterium
CAGCGCCTGCCGACCCCACCGCCACGGCCATCGCCGTCGGCGTGGCCTTTGACCTAACTGTCCTCGGGACGCTGGCCGGATTCGCCGTTTTGCAGCGGTGGGGCTTGCTGGCCTCGGCCGCCGGGGGCGTGGTGTTCCTGGTGGGAGCCGGGTTGTGCTCGTTGGGCGGGCATACCGGGGGCTGGCTGGTCGCCCAGTACATCACCGGCGCCGCCATCCTGGGTGTGAGCCAGGCCGCCTTCCGCCGCTTCTAGCGCCCCTACGCCAGGCCGTCGAGCGCCGACAGGACTGCGTCGACCTCTTCAACGGTGTTGTAATGCAGGAAGCCGATGCGGACCAGCCCGGCCTTGCCGAGTTGCTGCATCACCTCGACCGCGTAGTAGGTGCCGTTGGAGACGTAGATCCCTTGCTTGCCGAGCTTGGCGGCTACCTCGGAGTCGGTCAGGCCGGCCACCTCTACTGAAAACGTTGATACCCGGCCCGAACCTCCCAGGCCATGGACTGTGACGTGGCCGAGCTCGGCGACCCCCGCCAGGAATCGCTCGGCCAACCCGGCCTCGTATTCGGCGATTTCCCCATAACCATTCTCAAGTTGTTGGCGGCGGGTCTCACCTTCGCCGAAAGTGGCCAAGTAATCGACGGCGGCGGTGACGCCCGCCAGGCTTTCGAAACTCTGGGTGCCCGTCTCCCACCGGTCGGGGCCGGAGTCGGGAGCAGGACGGACCTTATAGGCAGGGAGATTGGCCAGGTGATGGGCCTTGCCGTACAGGATCCCAATATGCGGGCCAAAGAACTTGTACGAAGACGCGACCAGGAAGTCGACGTCCCAGGCCCGAACGTCGATGAGTCTGTGGGGGGCGTAGTGCACGGCGTCCACATACAGCAGCGCGTCGGTCTGGCGCACCAGGCGGGACACTGCTGCGATGTCGACGACCGTCCCGAGGGCGTTGGAGGCCGCTCCCACCGCTACCAACCGGGTCTTGGGGCCCAACTCGGCTCCGATAGCTTCAGGGGTAAGGGCGTAGTCGTGGAAATCGGCCCACCGAACGGTGACCTCCCGCTCCCCGGCGACCCGCAGCCAGGGCTCGACGTTGGCGTCGTGGTCCAAGCGTGTGAGGACAATCTCGTCACCCGGATCCCAGGTGGCAGCCAGGGCCCGGCTCATCGCGAAGGTGTGACTTGTCATGTTCTGCCCGAAGACGATCTCCTCGGGTGAGGCGTTGTAGAGGTCGGCCATCGCCGATCGGGCCGCCTCCAGAGTGGCCTCGCTCAGGCGCGAAGCGTCATAGGGACCGCCCAGATTGCTGTAGCCGGCTCGCATGATGGCGGCCGTGGCGTCGATAACGGAATTGGGCACCTGGGTGCCGGCGGGACCGTCGAGGTAGATGGCTTGGCGGCCGCCTTCCACGCGATTGAGAGCCGGGAACTGGTCCCGAATGCCTGCGATGTCCATGGCCGGTGAGGCTAGCCCAACGATTCTGAGGGCTTGTGGGCCGTTTGGGCCGGCGGCGGACCAGAATGGGACTATGGAATCTCTGTCCGGCGCCCTGTTGGTGGCCTCACCCCACTTGCTCGACCCCAACTTCGCCCGCTCGGTGGTTCTGCTCCTCGAACACAGCGCTGAAGATGGAGCGCTGGGCATCATCCTCAATCGGCCGAGCACCAGCGGCCTCGACGAGGAGCTGCCCGAGTGGGTCCATCTGCTGGCCGAGCCGACCGTGGTGTTCATCGGCGGGCCGGTCCAGCCGCAGGTGGCGGTTGGTCTGGCTGATGGGTTGAGCGGGTCGGCCGTTGACGGGGTAGGAGTCGTGGACCTGTCGGCCCCGCCGGGGGAGATCGATGCCCCGGTGCGGGTGTATGCCGGCTACGCCGGGTGGAGTCCCGGCCAGCTGGAAGCTGAACTGCGGGAGGGCGGGTGGATCGTGGCCCCGGCTGAACCCGCCGACATCTTCGCAACCGATCCCGATGCCGTGTGGAGCGCCGTATTGCGCCGACAGCCAGGGCCTACCGCTCTGCTAGCCACCTTCCCGGTTGACCCGGAGATGAACTAGCCGCCGGTGATAGTTGGGAGGCTGGTCTCATCTATTCTCAGCAGATGAAACGTGACCTCAGCAATACGGCACTCCTGGTCGTCGATGTGCAGGCGGGTTTCGACGACCCGGCGTGGGGCCCCCGCAACAACCCCGATTTCGAGCAGAACATCGCCGCGCTGATGGCGGTGTGGAAGCGGGAAGGCCGGCCGATCGTGGTGGTGCGCCACGATTCGATCACTCCCGACTCACCGCTTCGACCCGGCCAGCCCGGCAACGACCTCAGGCCAGAAGCCGCAGGGGAGGGGGACGTGCTGATCGCCAAGAGCGTGAATTCGGCGTTCTACGGCGACCCCGATCTCCATGGGTGGTTGCTTGGAAAAGGCATTACCAGCGTGGCCGTCACCGGCATCCAGACCAACATGTGTTGCGAGACGACTGCCCGCATGGCCGGCAACCTCGGCTACGAGACACTCTTCGTGCTCGACGCCACGGCCACCTTCGATCTCCCCGCCCACGGTGGGGGGACAATCAGCGCCGACGAGCTGGCACGGGTGACGGCCAGCAATCTGCAAGACGAGTTCGCCGACGTCGTTATGACCGCCGACTTGATCTAGTTCCTCAGGGCTGAGGCAAACAATCCCGGAAGGTGACGCCAGCCTGGCTCAGCCGCGAATCGGGTGAGACGTTTCCCAACTGTGTGGGCCCGCCGGTGGGTGACGAACCAGGGCGGCTTGGGGGACAGATGGAACTCGCCGTTCAACAACGCCCGGGGGAAGGGGTGGAAGGGGGCGTGGACCACCGTCTTCTCGGGCCAGTCAAACATGAAGGCATTGTGGACAGAGCCGATGCCGCTGCCGATGTCGTCGTGGGTGTGGCCCGGGTAGGCGCCCCACGAGGCCGTCGGCAGGAGATAGCCGGCTCCCGTCCAGCTGTTGACCCCGACGCTGCCGTATTCGAGTTGGGCAATGGCGTCGTCCATGACGGGCCCCAGCTGGCGAAGCGTCTTGGGGTGCACAAGGAACTGGGCTCCCAGAGTGCCGGCCAGTTGGTCGTTGGCGAAGGCCACCGCCTCCCGGACGAAGGTGGCGGGGTCCCGGTTTCCCAACCGGGTGGTGGCGTACACGCCGCCGAAGAACTCGGTGGTGAAGGCGTATTCGTCCTTGCCGCGAGGATCGACATCGGTGATGAGGGTGCGCGGGACCCGGCCCGAGTCGAGTATCTCGGCATGGGGGTGCTTGGCCACCGCCGACTGTTGGCGCTCGTCGGAGCCGGGGTAGTAGGCCTCCCGCTCGGGGATGCTTCGAATGGTGCGGCGCAGCTCGTCGACCAGGCGGCTGCTGCCCGGCCACTCGTCGGGCAGGACCAGCACCTGGGAGGCGATGCAGTTGAAGCCGGCGTTGTGGAACTTCTGAGTAGCCAGATGTTCGGCCTGGTAGATGTAGTCGGCGTCCGTCCATGGCCCGGGCACGATGAAGGTGGGGCCCACGCCCCCGAGCTCACTGGTGAAGGGCTTGGTAATCACCGGCTCATTGCGAGCCCTCCGATCGGCGCCGGCTTCGCCATCGCCAAACACGATCTTGTTGTAGGTGTCGGCGCTCCCGGTTATGTGGAGCGTGTCGACCAGGTCGTGTGAGGTGAGGTAGGCCCCGACGCCTCCGTCGCCGTACACGAAGCGAAGGTATCCGTCGTTGATGAGGGGGGCAGTGATTTGCTCGAAGATGGGCCCGAGGTAGTCGTTGATCGGGTTCATTTTTACGATGGCCACCTGGCCCTCGTTGAACATCTTGGTGAGCACATCGAGGAGGGGAATGGACGAGATGTTGCCGGCACCGAGGATGAGCCCCACCCGGCCGGGTGGGTCGGTCTGTTTGTAGAAGGTGGCGACGTGGTCTCGGAGGTTGGCGGGCGTCACGTCATCCTGCATCCACACCTCGGCCCGGTAGCCGTTGAGCAGCAGCCGGTCGAAAATGTCGCCGGGGAAGGTCTCAACCACCACCTGGCCTCCGGCCCGGGTGCGGATCTTCGTGCCTTGCAACGGGTCAGAGCCCGAGGCCACCGCCCGCAGGGTGCGGCTGACGGCGTTGATAGCCAGAAGCACCGCATACGGCCCGGAAATCCATTCTTCTCCGGCCAGCGGTGAGTCCCGGGAGATGTGCTTGCCGTCGAGAGAGGCCTCGACCCAGGCCTGGGCCTGTTCGTCGACCCCGGCCCGCAAGGCGTCCAGATAGCGGAGCTTGCTCTCGACGTCCAGCCTGGCCCAGTCGTCTTTGCCGGCAGTGAGGTGCTTGAGAGCCCGGTCGATCGAGGCCTCCACGATCAGGAGACGGGAACCGTCGAGATTGCCCGTTCTAGAGCGTCGTGGGCCTGATCGGCGATCTCTTTCACGCCGGGTGACAGTTCGACCATGGTCAACGGCTCGATGGCCGAGACCACGGTTCCATCGTCGTCCTCGTAGACGATGACGTTGCAAGGAAGCAGGAGCCCGATTGACTCGTCGGCCTCGAGGGCCTGATTGGCCAGGGTCGGGTTGCAGGCTCCGAGGATTTTGTAGGGCTTGCGCTCAATGCCCAACTTGGCTTGGAGAGTGGCCGCGACGTCGATCTCGGTGAGGATCCCAAACCCCTCATCGCTGAGCGCGGCGCGGATATGGGCCTCGGCCTCGTCCCGGCTGAGGCTGGTATGAACGGACATGCCGTAATGCTTGGTTGTCATGGGCCAAGTGTACGGTGTCGGCACGGAGGCGTGCGGGGGCGGTTAACGTACGCTCCGCTCTAGGAGGTATTGGAAGTGCGGTGGCGCAAAGTTGAGGGGCCGACCCACGTAGAAGATCGCCGGCGGCGCGGGGGCGTAGCCAAAGGCGGAGCCGCGGTAGGCGGGCTGGGGATTCTGGGAATCCTGGCTGCGTTGCTGTTTGGCGGCGGAGGCGGCGGCTTCAACGTCGAGGACGTATTCGGCCAGCTACAGACGCAGGAGGCCCCGGCCGGACAGGACCTGGCGAACGCCCCCGATCCCGACGCCGAGTTGGTCGACTTCATGACCTTCCTGGATGACGACATCCAGCGCACCTGGACGGGGATCTTCGCGTCGGCCAACCGCACCTACAACCCGGCCACGTTTGTCTTGTTCACCGGCCAGACCCAATCGGCCTGCGGCGGTGCAAGTGCGGCGGTGGGCCCCCACTACTGCAGCCTCGACAGCAACGTTTACCTGGACCTCGAGTTCTTCACCACCATGCAGCGCCAGTTCGGAGCGTCGGGCGACTTTGCTCAGGCCTACGTGGTGGCCCATGAGTACGCCCATCACGTTCAGAACGAGTTGGGAGTGATGGGGCAGGTTCAACAACTGCAGCGGACCTCGGGCGAAGCCGACCGCAACGCCTTGTCCGTGCGTCAGGAGCTCCAGGCCGACTGCCTGGCGGGGGTGTGGGCACACACAGCCGCCTCCAACCTCGAGCCGGGCGACATCGAGGAAGCCCTCGGCGCCGCCGCCGCGGTCGGCGACGACCGGATCCAGCAAGCCACCCAGGGGTATGTGAATCCGCACAAGTTCACCCACGGAACGTCGGAGCAGCGAGTGAAGTGGTTCAATCGAGGATTCGACTCAGGCGATCCCAACAACTGTGACACCTTCTCCGGAGGCATCTAACCCCACCGAGCCCGCACCCAGCGACTGGCAGTTCCCGTCCGTCGACCTGGCCGACGAGGGTGGGTTGCTGGCCGTGGGGGGTGATCTCGACCCCGGCACCGTTTTGCAGGCCTACCGCTCCGGCATCTTTCCGATGCCGCTGGGGCCCGACGATGTGATCGGATGGTGGTCGCCCGACCCGCGAGCGGTGATTCCCCTCGACGGCCTGTCGATATCGCGGTCGCTCGCCAAGTCGGTCCGGAGGTACCGAGTGACCTTCGATCGAGACTTCGAGGCGGTGGTGGCCGGCTGCGCCGATCCGGCCCGGCCCCATGGATGGATCAACTCGGACATCCAGCGGGCGTACCGGCAATTGCACGAACTGGGCTGGGCTCACAGCGTTGAGGTGTGGGATCGCTCGGCCACTCTGGTCGGGGGCTTGTATGGCGTAGCGATCGGAGGGCTTTTCGCGGGGGAGTCGATGTTCTATCACAAACGGGACGCCTCGAAGGTGGCCATGGTCGCTCTGGTCGCGAAGCTTCGAAGTGACGGGGCTGAGCTGTTCGACGTTCAATGGCAGACCCCCCACCTCCAGTCGATGGGCGCCGTCGAGATCCCAAGAGAGGAATACCGGGCACGGTTGGCATCGGTGGTCAACCAACGGAGCAAATGGTCTGCGTAGAGAGCAAGCACCGAGTTGCCGGGCTCACGGCTCGAGGACGCTGCGCAATGTCGTAGCCGCGACGTTCGCTCCGCACAGGATGACGACAGTGATGCCGGCGGGTGAGAGGCGGCGGGCCGCCGCCAGCGCCACCGCAGCAGACCCTTCGATGAGCTGATGGTGGGTGCCAATGAATGAGCGCATCTCGGCGGCGATGCTGTCCTCGTCGATGGCAATCCACTCGTCGACCAACCGTTGGCACATCGGGAAGGTGATCGCATCGCTTTCCACACCCCCGGCGGTCCCGTCCGAGAGGGTGGGTTGACTGGCGACCTGAGTGATCCGTCCGGCGGCCACCGACTGCATCATGACGTTGGAGTTGACCGGGGAGGCACCGATCACTCTCACCGCCGGGTGTGCGGCGCGCAAGACGGCTGCCGTTCCGCAGATGAGCCCCCCGCCTCCCACCGAAGCAATGAGCGTGTCAATCTGGTTGAGCTGGTCGGTGAGCTCAATGCCAACCGTGCCCTGGCCGGCAACTACGGCCGGGTCGTTGTAGGGCGAGATGTAGGGCTGGCCGTTGTCGACCGCGAACGCACCGGCTGTTAGTTCGGCGTCGACTGGATCGCCGGGGACGGTCACCAGCCGGGCGCCCCATCTCTCAATCGCCGCCGTCTTTGATGGATCGACGACCTCGGGTGTGTACACGGTGACATCGATACCGAGCCGATATCCGCCGAAAGCGACCGCCGCGCCGTGGTTGCCGGTCGAGGCGGTAACCACACCGCGGGAGCGGGCTACTTCGCCGGACTCCAGTAGTGCGTTGATGGCGCCTCGCACCTTGAACGATCCGGTGACCTGCAGGTTTTCACATTTCGCCCACAGCTGGTTGCCGTCGCCAGGATCGCTGAGCAGCTCGAGCGGCGTTCGTCGGACGTGTGGCTCGATCGCGGCGGCCGCTCGAACGGCGGCGGCCGGCAAGTCATCATTCACGCGAAGAAGCGAGCGAGGCGGCCGGCCAGTTCCGGCATCTCGGACTCGTCCAGGTTGGCAAAGGCCAGACGCAGAGAATCTTCTTGACCAGGACCGAACATTGAGCCGGCCAGCGCCAGAACGTTCTGCTCATCGACAAGTCGCCTGGCCACGGTGGCACTCGGCTCGGGCAGCGGATGGCGGACGTATGCGAAGTACGCTCCTGCCGCGGCGATCTCGATGTTCGCCTGTTCAGCGTCAATGGCGAGCCGAAAGGCCGCGACCCGTCGGTTCATCAGCAACCGGTTGCTCTCGACCCAATCGCCCAGGTGTCGGAGCCCGAACAGAGCCGCGTGCTGGGCGGGGCGGCTCGGGCAAATCGTGAGGCAGTCGGCGATCTTGTCGATCTCGGCCAGCAAATCGGGGTGGGTGGCCAGCCCACCGACTCGGTAGCCGGTGATCGAAAACACTTTCGAGAAGCTGTGCAGGTGAACGACGACATCCGCCCAATCCGGATCGTCGAAGAGAGGATGGGCCGGCTCGGTGTCGGGACGAAAGTCGCGATACGTCTCGTCCAGGATCAGGCGGATGCCGCGTCGCTTCGCCAATTCGAAGAACGAGTGAATCAACGCCGGCGGGTACACCCGCCCGGTCGGGTTGTTGGGAGTAACGAGTGTGATCGCCCGTGTCCGGTCGCCGACGAGTGCCTCGGCCTGCTCGACGTCCGGCAGCATGTCTGGACCGCACGGCAGGTACCGGGCGACGACGCCGGTCATGCCCAGCCACATGTCGTGGTTGAAGTAGTACGGCACCGGGAGGATGACCTCGTCGCCCGCTCCGCAGAGTGCAGCTACGGCAAGGGTGAACGCCTGGTTGCAACCTGCGGTGATGGCGACGTGGTGCGCTGCCATCGGCGTGCCGTACGCCCTCGAGATGTTTGCGGCGAGGGCCTCGCGCAGCTCCGGAACGCCGAGCACCGGACCGTATTGAGAAAGGGCCGGGTCGCCCAGCGCGGTCGCGAGATCGTCGGTCAAGGCCGACGGTGGGGGATACCCAGGGACCGCCTGGGACACGTCGATCAGCGGCCGATCCCTTGGGAACGAGCGTCCGGCGATCCACGAGTATGCCTCAGTGATCGGGGAAGTGACTGTGGCGCTGACGAGTGGGTTAGTCACGATCGACCACCTCTGGTTGGGTTTGACGATCGTACCGGCTCTGTCGGTGGCGCACCGACTCCGGTCTACGGCGAGGCGCCACTCGTGATGTATGAATGTCCGAGTTTGGTGGTCCACATGTGGTCGCCGTCTTCGAGCGGCTGATAGGTCCAGCCGGCTCGATGGCGGATCCGGTGGTCGTGGCGACAAAGCGGGGCGAGGTTGGATGGGTCGGTCGGTCCGCCCTCGCCGTAGGGCGTGCGGTGGTCAAGGTCGGAGTCGGCGGCGGGCATACGGCAACCCGGGAAGATGCAGGTGGGGTTGCGGGCTTCTACGGCCCGGCGCTGCCCGACTGTTGGCCGGCGCCGAGTGATGCCGGTGTGGATCACGGAGCCGGTGTTGGGGTCGGTCACCGTGAAGCGCCATTCGGCGTGGGGCTGCTGCTCGGCTACTTGCCGGGCGATATCGGCGATGACCGGCCCGTACCCCGCAAGCTCGCCGGCGTGATCGTCGAGGCCGGTGAGGGTCTTGAGGTCGACCTGGATATCGACCGAGCCTCTCGACGGCCTGGATCCGGGTGGCGCCGGGGATCCATCAAGAAGATCGAGGAAGACGTCGGCTCGCACCTGGTCCATGGTCCGAGACTCGGTGGCCGACCGGAGGCTGCGGGCAATCTCGTTGATCCGTCCAGCTATCGCCGCCACTCGCTCGGGTGGAAGGTCGAGACCCAGCAGGTCAGCCGTCCCGGCCTCGGTGGGTTCCATAATGAGTCGGCGATCGGCCACGGCCTCCCGGTACCGGTCTGTGGCCTCGTCCGGCACGGCCTCCAGACACAGGCGGCGGAGACGGGCGCCGAGCTGACCGGTTGTGAGTCGCGGGGCGGCTTCGAGTACCTCTTCGGCAACTTCTCGGGCGGCAGCCAAGGTGAGATGGGAGGTGGTCTGGATGACGACCCGGGCCCGGCGGACGTCGATGTCACCGGAGGCCAGTAGGGCCCACACGCGGGGGAGGCGGCGTCGGAGGCTGAGCGCCATGCTGAGCTCCGAGTCGGCGGCTCGCCGCGTGAGTCGGAGGGCGGCTCGAATCTCCGCCGCCGCCGACTCAACCGCCAGCACCGGATCGTCGTCAAGGTCGTGCATGGCGTCGGACACGGCCGCCATATCTTCGTACACCTGGGCCGCGTAGTAGGAGGCCATGCGTTGATGGGCGCGCAAAACGGCGACGCGATCGTGACCGGCTACCTGCTCGACGTCGATCGCGTGCAGAAGGCCGGCCAAGACCGGACCTGGTTCCAGGTTGTCGAGGAGGCAATCAGGATTCTGGACATCGAACATATGTTCGTAAGGTAACAGGTGGGTGTGACACGAAAGCGGCCGCGGGGCGCTCGATATTGCCGGTCATCTCTCAATCTCGATGTCGCTCACAGGGTCGGCGTCACCGTGATTATGCGCTCGATCCTCCAGGTCGAAATGGCTTGCGGGCTGGCGGGTCCTCAGTGTTTTGGGTGGCGGTGAGTCGACCAGTCGGCAGCGAGTCACAAGACACCGAATCCGACGGCCGACCAGAGTCGCTCGGACAAAGAGTCTCGAGGCAGCGAGTACCAAGAATCTAATCGATGGGGACGATGACAGTCGCGGCCACACGACCACGTCACGAGCTGCTTCCGCTGGAAGCCTGTGCAGGCCCGATACCACCGTGTCGGGGGGCCGCCTACCGGGGCACACTCAACAACCGTCTTTCGCCTCTGGCGCCTCGCCACCCGAGGAGCACAATGAAGGGAGGAGGCTCATGTGGCGAGTGCCGTTAACAATGTGGAGGCTCCCTTGACGACCGGCTCGACGCTGGTCGCGAGCATCGTCGGAATCGATGGATGCGGCAAGAGTTCGGCATTTCGGGGGGTCGTCGAAACCCTCGCAGGCTCGGTGAGCGTCATCGGGGTTGGGGACGAGGTGGTCGGCGGCGGACCGGGGCACACCGTGCGGGAGCGAACCGACCTGCCACTCTCGAGATCGGCCCGGATGGTGGGAACTCTGGCCAAGGGTCTCCGCAGGCCGGGTCTTTACAAGCAGGTGAAGTTCCTCGAATTCGTCGAGCGTGCTCGTATTCGCGAGTACGTCGCCGGCCACGACCCACCCGCGGTGATCGTCACCGATGGGGACCCGTTGGTGAACAGCGCCGCCTGGGCGGTAGCCCGCTTCTATCGGGAATACCTGACAGAGGGCGATGAGCGCCTCACCGACGTGCTCCACTACCTGGCAGGCGACCGCCGCATCCCCTTCAACCGGCTCGGGTACTACCTGCGTCGGGCCTGGCACCTCGTGCTGCTCAATCGTCTGCGTCTGGCTCGTTTCGGGTTTCCCGGTGTCGTTTACCTGCTCGACATCAATCCCGCCGTCGCAATGGAACGAATCAAGCAACGAGACAGGCCCCTGCAGAGCCACGAAACCATCGCCTTCCTCACGGAGCTGGCGAGCGCATACCGGAGGGTGTGCGCCCTCCTCGAGGAAAGGTGCGGCATTCCCGTTATCACAATCCACGCGGGTGGCCTCAGCCCGGGGCAGACCTTGCGAATGGTGGTAGACGACATTCGGAAGAGGCTGACCACAGAGGGCCCTGGGAAATACGATCCCGCGTCCATCGAGATCATCGCTACCACCATGTCGGGATCGCTCCAGGATCAGCGCAAGATCGGCCGGATCGGTCCAGAGTTCCGATCCCTCACCGAGACGTCATCTCGCGTCCACATCGCCGACAGTCATTCCCGGGCACAGGCGATCGCCCATGAGGTCGTCGGGCGGGGGGCCAGGACGCTGGTCTCGGCGGGGGGAGCCGGAACCTTCAACGCGGTATTGGAAGGGAGCCACCTGGCTGGGAAGGTACCCGCCGACCTGCGCCTTGCCTTTCTTCGCAAGGGCTCGGCTGACCTAATCGGCAAGGCCCTCCATATTCCCGATGACCTGGGCAGCGGAGCCAAGGTCATCGTGGATGGGATAGAGGCGAAGCGTTGCACCGAAGCCGACATTCTCACGGTGGTGACGACCAATCCGGACGGGAGCATTCAAGAGAAGCACATGGTGGGTTTTGCAGGCCTCGGCGTCTTTGGAGACGTCCCCCGCTTCACCGAGAACCGCTTTGCCAAGGCCTACAAGGGGGTCCTCGGGACTCTGTTTGGCGACCTCGGTCCGTTCTACGTCGGCCTAGTGCTCGCTACGATCGCGTGGTCGGTCCGTCGTCTCCTGGGCCGGGTGCCTCCCATGGCATTGACCCTCGACGGTGACGAGCTCGAACCCGAGGTTTGGGGAGCGATCATTCTGCTCAACGGAGACCTCGGAAAAGACTTTCCGCTCGGGCGCGGCCTGGATCTCTCGAGTGGCACCTTCCGAGTGGTGGCGTTGCGCTATCGGGGGCTCCGGCAGGTGCTGCGTCAGATCAATGCCTGCCGCACGGCGACAGTACTTGAGCGACCACGTGACTTCGAGGCAGTGGTTCGGGAGATCGAGGCGCTGGCAGCGGCCCCAATCCGTCCGTGCCGGCCATACATGGTCAACGTCGATGGACTTCAGATGATGACAAGCAGCACCGTTCAGGTTGTGCTCTCGGGCTCGATCAACCTCGTATCGGGTCCCTACGAAGAGGCGCTGCCGGACCCGAGTCCGGCCCCAAAGGATAGGAGAACCCGGTAGACACTCTCGTCGATTTGCTGAGGACGGCGCAGGCTTCCTTCGGTGAGCGACCGGCTCTTTCGATCCACGCCGGACTCCGGGAGGATTCCTGGAGTTACAACCGGTTGTGGGACGGCGCGAACGCGGTAGCCCGCTACCTGAATAGCGAATCCGGCCTGGTAACCGGATCCCGCATAGCGGTCTGGGGCCCCAATTGCCCACAGCTCGTTGCCGCCTATTTCGGAATCATGCTGGCGGGCATGGTTCTGGTTCCGATCGATCCGCTCTCCACCGATGCCTTCGTGAGCCGGGTGCTCAAGAAGACCGACGCGTCCGTGGTCATCCTCGGCTTCCCGGGTAGAAGTCCCACCCAGCCACGCGTTCTACCCCTATTCGACCTGCCCTTCGACGCGCCGGGGCAACCCGTGGTGGAGATGCCGGCTGCCGATGACATCGCCGAAGTGGTGTTCACCTCGGGTACTACCGGCTCACCCAAGGGGGTCATTCTCACCCACCGCAACATCGTTGCCAGCGTGCTGTCGTCCGGCCGGCTGGTTCCCACGCGGCCTTATCGGCTCCTTTCGATCCTTCCGCTGTCACACATGCTCGAACAAACGGTGGGCTTGTACGTTCCGCTGCTGTTCGGGGGAACCGTCCACTACTCAACCAGTCGGCAACCCCGGGTGCTGACAGCGGCGATGCGCCGATATCGCGTAACGACCCTCGTCCTGGTGCCCCAGGTGCTAGAGCTCATGGTGCGGGGGATCGAAAACGAGGTTGGGTTGCGTGGCCGCGACCGACTATGGCGTCTCGCTCATCGAATAGCGCCCTACCTTCCACTGCGAGTGCGAAGAGCGCTCTTCCGAAAAATCCTGCGCGAGCTCGGAGGACAGCTCGACTTCGTCATTTGTGGGGGGGCGAAGCTGGCGGAAGAGCTCATGATGACGTGGGAACGGATGGGTATTCGGGTCATCGAGGGCTACGGCACCACCGAATGCGCCCCATTAGTAGCGGGGAACTCGTACGCAAGCCGAATGCCAGGATCGGTCGGCCGGCCGGCACCGGGCGTGCGTGTGCGACTTTCAGACGACGGCGAGATCCTGGTCAAAGGGGCTAACGTCACCCCCGGTCACTGGAGGGATCCGACGGCAACCACCGCCGCCTTCGATGCCGGCCATTGGTACCGAACCGGCGATCTCGGGAGCTGGGACGAGACGGGACACCTCTATTTGACGGGTCGCCTCAAGGACCTCATCGTGCTTCCCAACGGGCTCAACGTGCATCCCGAGGACGTGGAGCACGAGCTCCTCCGGGAGCCCGATATCGGCGACTGTGTCGTCGTATCGCTCCCCGACGTATCCAGAAAAGCCAGCGTGCACGCCGTCGTCATCCCTTCCTGGAGCGACTCAAACGATGTGAGTCAACGGGAGCGCATCACCGCGGCCGTGCGAGCGGCAGGCGCGCGCCTCGCCCCCCATCAACACGTTACCGGCATCACGATCTGGGAGGGCAACGACTTCCCACGCACCAACCTGGGCAAGGTAAAACGCTACGAAGTGATCGAAGCAGTGGCAGGGAGGGCCCGCCAGCCAGACGCGGCGCCGGCTGCAACGAGCGGGGATCCCCGCCTCGATCAGGTGCGGAGCTTGCTGGTCAAGGTCACCGGGCTAACCCCCTCCGCCATCACTCCTGCTGCGGACCTCGAATCCGACCTCAACCTCGACTCGCTGGCCCGCGTGGAGCTGGCCGTGGCGCTCGAAGCCGACCTGGGAGCCACACTCGAGGACGGCGATCTAGCGAAGGTGCGAACCGTCGAAGAGCTGATCGAGTTGCTCGACAACACCCGGGCCGCGCCGACCGAGGCGCGGTTCCCGACCTGGCCGCGACGGCCCTGGGCAGTTGCCGCCCGGCATTTCCTGCAACGGGCCATCGTCTTCCCCGTCCATAGCCTGATCGCCCGACCGTTCACCGTCGAGGGGAAGGAGAACCTGCAGAGCCTCGAGGCTCCGCTGCTGCTCATCGCCAACCACACCAGTCACATGGACACGCCATCGATCCTGCGAGCGCTCCCGCCGTCGCATCGGCAGAGAACCGCGGTAGCGGCGGCCGCGGACTATTTCTACGGGCGAAAGGGCCGGGGGGCAGCCATGAGCCTGCTTCTCAATACCTTTCCGTTCTCCCGGAAAGGGGCCGTTCGTTCCAGCCTCGAGTACTGCGGGGACCTGGTGGATGCCGGCTGGTCGGTGCTCATCTACCCGGAGGGCACCCGCTCCATCACCGGCATCCTCGCCCCGTTCCGGAGCGGGATCGGATTGTTGGCACAGCAACTGCGGGTCCCGGTGGTTCCCATCGGTGTCACCGGGGCACACGATGTGCTACCCAAGGGATCGTCCCGTCCTTACCCCGGCACTCTCAGGGTTCGGATCGGTCAGCCGATCTCGCCGACACTCGACGCCAACCGGACCAAGCTCGTCGAGACCCTCGAGCACAGCGTGGCTGAGCTACTGGCCGCCCCAACCGCGCAGGTGCCGGCCTAACGCACCCTCCCCCTGCTCGGACTGTGGGAGGGTCCCCCAGTCCCTCCGATCAAGCTCGTCATCTCAGACAGGTTGGTATCACCAGCCATTCCCGTAAAGATTGCCGGCTGACTGCGCCCCGCTTCAAGAGAGGCGAGCGCCGCCAGGCCGACCATGACAGAACCGGCCAAGAACGGGGGCGGGCTCCGATCGGCACCGGTCTGCATCACCCGTAGTTGGGCTATGACCAGCCCAGCTCCTGGAGCCGCTCATCGGAGATTCCAAAGTGATGCCCAACTTCGTGGACCACGGTGGTTGCGATGCGGTGCCGTAAGGCTTCTTCCGTGCTGGTGATACGGCAGTGGGGCCCTTGGAAAATGGTGATGCGGTCGGGCATGACCGCGCGGTAAGAAAGGGGTCCGCGGCGAGTGAGGTCGACGCCCTCGTAGAGTCCGAGCAACATGCCGCGGTGGCGGGCCTGTTGGTGCGGTGTTGGCCAGTCCTGGACCACAACGGCCACGTTCTCCATGTATTCGGCGAGTTCGGCGGGGATGGAGTCAAGGGCTTCACCCACCAACTCCTCGAACCGTCGTGTGGAAATCCGGATTGGCATGGGATAAACCTACGGGGGTGACGGGGTTTCACGTCCCGGCCGTCTGGCTATCAGTGCCGCCAGGGAGCAGGAGGAGATGACAGCGCTCTTGCC
>JAOTYB010000147.1 GCA_029862065.1 Acidimicrobiia bacterium
AGTCCGAAGACGTCCGAGCCCGGCCAGTTAAATGAATGCCAATAGCACACGGCGATCCGGAGATGGTCTTCCATGCGCTTGCCCAGCACCATCCGGTCCTTGTCATACACCTTGTAGGACAAGGGGTCGGTACTGGAGGTCCCGGCGAATTCGACCGTGCCGTCAAGGCCGGTGAAGAAATCCTGCGCCATCGATGCCCTCCTGGTGGTCTTGTCCTGTTACCTCGATTGTACGGAGGCAACCGGCCAGCCTTGGACCACAGGGGATAGGGTGGCCGGGAGATGAAGATCGAAGGCGACTATCAGCGCGACGGGGCAGTGTGCGTCCGCGGGGCGTTCTCTCCGGAGGAGATCGACCTGGCCCGGGACGCCATCGAGGCCAACCTCGTCTCGCTGTCACCGCTCGCCCAACGGGCCAGCGCCACCGACGACGGGGCGTTCGTCGAGGACTTCTGTTCCTGGCAGCGGATTCCCGAGATGGAGCGGTTTATCCGGTCAAGCCCGGCGGCCGCCATCGCCGGCGAGCTCATGGGGTCACAGGCCGTCCGGCTCTATCACGACCATGTCCTCGTGCGCGAGCCCGGTACTCGCCAGCGGACTCCCTGGCACCAGGACCTCCCGTATTACAACGTCGAGGGACGGCAGAACGTCAGCATGTGGATTCCCGTCGACCCGGTTTCTTCGGAGTCGACGCTCGAGCTGGTGGCCGAGTCTCACCGCGGGCCCTGGTACATGCCGCGCACCTTCCTCGATGAGCAGGCCAAGTGGTTTGCCGAGGGATCTCTGGCCGAGCTACCCGATATCGGGGCCGATCCCGATGCCTATCCGGTCCTGAGCTGGGGCCTGGAGCCCGGCGATGCCGTTTGCTTCAATATGCTCACCTTGCATGGGGCGAGTGGGACCACCGACGCCCGGCGGCGGGTGCTTTCGCTGCGATTCCTCGGAGACGACATGGTGCACGCCCCCCGCGATTGGGTGACGTCCCCTCCGTTTCCCGGTCTCGAAGAGGCTCTGCCGAGCGGGGCTCCGATGGATCATCCGTTGTTCCCTGTGTTGTGGGAGCGGATGTGATCGACGGCGGCTTGCGGATAGCGGTGGTCCTGGCCGCCCTCGGCAGTTGCCTCATGGGCGGGGCGTTCTACGCCTTCTCTTCCTTTGTGATGGCGGGGCTTCGGCGCCTGCCAGAACGGGAGGGGGCCGCCGCCATGCAATCGATCAACGTCACCGCCGTCACGCCACCATTCATGGCCGGGTTCATGGGCACGACCGGGTTGTGTGTGGTGGCCGGCGTATGGTCCATCGTGGATTGGCGTGGGGCCGCTTCGGTTTGGGTGCTGGTCGGAGCCGGCCTCTACTTGCTCGGCGACTTCCTGCTGACCGCCGCCTATCACGTTCCCCGTAACGACCGTCTGGCCACGGTTGACCCCTCCACGGCCGAGGGTGCGGGCTACTGGAAGACCTATCTGAACGAGTGGACCAGGTGGAACCACGTGAGGGCGGTGGCCGGCTTGGCGGCCGCGGCCTCCTTCACCTTGGCGCTTGTCGTGTGAGCCACGGGTTCAACTAGTCGAGGGCCCCTCGTGACATTCGGATGAGCTCACGCCATCCAACTCGGGCTCCGGTGTGGAGAAGTGTGAACTCATAGACGCGGCCGGCAACCCGGATAAGCAACAACACCCCCAGCACAAGTAGTCCGAGCGACAAAGTCACCTCCCACCATTCGATCGCGTCCCGGGCCACCCGGATCGGCAACATCATCGGAGCGGTAAGCGGGAACAGGGTGAGCACCTTGGCAATCCCGGTGTCGGCGTCACCGAAGATCGCCGACTGGCCGATGATGTAGCCCGCTATGAGCGGCACCAGCGTCGGCATCATTACCTGGGAGGCGTCCTCTTGACGCGAGATGAGCGACCCGAGCAGGGCGAAGAGGGTGTTGTATATCGCCAGTCCACCCAGCACCGAGATCACCAGAATCGGGATGAATCGCCACACCGAAGCCGGGATCTCGAACGTGCTGGTGAGAAGCAGTGCCGCAATGCCGCCTCCGACCACCACCGCTAGTTGGATAACCGCCAGGACCCCGAGGCCGATCACTTTGCCGAGCAACAGGGTGCGCGGGCGGAGGTGGCTGAGCAATACCTCTACCACCCGGGTCGACTTCTCCTCGACGACGCTCAGCAGCGTGAGCTGGCCGAACGCCTGGGGGAGGATGAAGGCCGCCATCAGCCCTATGAGCGCCACCACGCTTGCCACCTCGTCAGATTCGTCGGTTCCCTCCACGAACCGTTCCTCAACCACCAGCGGGGTGAATAGGTTGGCTATGTCCTGTTCGTCGAGGCCGAGTCCTCGTCCCCGGGCCAGGACATCCTGCTGTTGAAAGGCGTTGTTCAGCACGACGGCGATCTCGAAGTCGATGTCTTTGTTCCAGACGATGGTCGGTCCGGGCTCGATGGCGACATCGATGTCACCCTCGGCGACGGCTTGGGACACCACCTCGATGGACGACCCGCTGTACTCCTGGAACTCGATGTCGAGGTTCCCCTCGGCGAAGGCCAGGATCACCTGCTGGGTGGCTTGTTCAACGTCGACCAGCCCGACCGTGACGGTGCGGAGCTCGTCTTCGTCATCTGGCCACAATGCGAGGGCCACGGGCACGATGATGGCGACGAGGACGAGAATCCCCGTGATGGCGCGGAACGACGTGGTACGTGAGCGAGTCACGATTTCTCGCCAGGCGACTTCTCTCACCGGAGAGGTCATGCGCCCACCAATTCAAGGAACACCTCGTCGAGGCCGGGCGGTTGGTAGCTGACTGCAGCGACTTCGCCGGCGGTGGCGGCTTGGGCTATCAAGGCCGAGGCGTCGGTCTCGGCCGCCACCACAAACCGGGTGACTCCGTCTCGTCCGGGTTCCCGATTCGCGCCGGGCGGCGACCAATCGGGTTCGGGTCCCGCCCACCGGATCTCCAGCAATCTCTTGGGGGATCGGTTGCGCAGCTCGGTGACCGTGCCGGTGGCCTTGGTCTCACCGGCTGCGACGATGGTTACCTGCTCGGCAACGTCTTGGACGAGATCGAGCTGGTGGCTGGAGAACACGACGCTCACGCCTCGCTCCACTTGTTCGGTCATGATGTCGGTGAGTGTGGCGACTGCCACCGGATCCAAACCGGCGAACGGCTCATCGAGAATCATGAGGTTCGGCTCATGGACCAGGGCCACGGCCAGCTGGACGCGCTGTTGATTGCCGGTGGATAGCTCCTGGATCAGGTCGTCTACTCGATCGGCCAGACCCACCCGTTCTGCCCAGTAACTCGCTCGCTGGTCGGCGGTGCTCCGGTCGAGCCCGGCTAGACGACCGATGTAGGCGATGTGCTCGTGGACTTTCATGCGCGGGTAGAGCCCGCGCTCTTGCGGCATGTAGCCGACATGTCGCCGATCATCGATGGTGATGGGAGACCCGTTCCAGGTCACAGAGCCGGCATCCATAGCCACCAGACCGAGGATCCCGCGCATCGTCGTGGTCTTGCCGGCTCCATTCGGCCCCAGGAACCCAACGAGCTCCCCGGTAGGAACCTCTAGGTTGATCCCGCGCAGCGCGACGACGTCGCCGAAACGCTTCTGCAATCCCTGTACGTGAAGTCCCCCCGCCATATGGGAAATCTAGGCCCCGGCGGTCGCCGACGACGGGCGGCGGCCTGCCGGAGGTGTGGCCTGCTGACGGCCGGGCCATCCGGCCCTAGGGCCATATGGCCCTTCAGAGAGCATCCTCGGGCAGGTACCTTCGACGCACCGACTAAGGGAGGGAGTGTGGAAGCAGCACGGACGCCCGCCCGCTGGGCGTCTTTTTCGTGGCCCGGCGGCATCCCTCGTATTGCTGCGCCGGTTCTGGCGTGGCTAGCGTTTCGTGTACCCAGAGCGGGTGAGAGCCTGCGTGGGGCCGAGCAAAGAACTTATCGGTACGGAGAGGATGGCTGGGTGACCCTTGGCTGACGAACCGACTGCTGACACAGTGTCGCCGCCGCGACCCAGACGACCCGCACGCCCCATGAGCTTCGGTCGTGCCCTTGGTTGGGGGGTGCTCATCTTCCTCTACTTTGCCATCGCCACGGTTTGGCTCGTTTCGTACGCCATCGAAAGTATCTTTGCCGACTTGGACAGCGCCCTCGCCGACGTCTTGGCGCTGTCCTTGTGGGCCGGCGCCATGGGGGCCGGAATGCTCGGACTGAGACTGGCCCAGAAGCGGGGTTTCTTCCGGTGAGCGCTCTTTCCTACTACGACCAAAACATCCCCTGCCTGGCGGCGTGCCCGGTTCACACCAACGCCGGGGCTTACGTGGCCGCCATTGCCGACGGCGACGACCTCACCGCTTATCTCACGGCCCGCCTGCCGAATCCGTTCGCCTCGGTATGCGGGAGGGTGTGCGCAGCGCCTTGCGAGGATGCCTGCCGGCGAGGTGAGATCGACCAGCCGATCGCCATTCGCGCCCTCAAACGGTTCGTGACCGAAAAGTACGGTGTCGAGGCACAAGCCGGCGAGGCCTGGCGGCAGGTGGCGGCCCCGAGCAGCATCACCCAACCCGAGTGGATCGGCGTGGTCGGCGGCGGCCCGGCCGGCATGTCGTGCGCTCACGATCTCCGCCGCCTCGGTTACCGGGTGACGGTGTACGAGGCGACCGGCCAGCTGGGCGGGATGATGAAGCTGGGCATCCCTGAATACCGCCTCGACCGGACTCTCCTCCAGGCCGAGCTCGACGCCATCGTCGATCTCGGGGTCGAAGTCGAATTGAACACCCGGCTTGGGCAGGACGTGAGCTTTGCCGAGCTGCAGGAACGTCACGATGCGCTGTTTCTGTCCTTCGGCGCCTCGCTGGGCCGGGGGCTCGACATCGAGGGACACGAAGCTGACGGGGTGCTCAAAGCCATCGAATACCTCATCAACGTCAACCAGGGCTTCGAAGCCACCGTCGGCGATCGGGTGATTGTCATTGGTGGCGGCGACGTGGCCATGGATGCGGCTCGCACCGC
>JAOTYB010000023.1 GCA_029862065.1 Acidimicrobiia bacterium
GGCGGGTCCACGTATTCGCGGCGGCGTCGTAGGCGTAGACGTTTCGAGGTCCGAACGCGATCGTACGGTCGGAGTCGATGTCGTAGACGAGAAGACCTTCGCCGAGGTAGGCGTCGGTGACCGGAACGAAAGTCGGGTCCATCGCCTGCCATGTGTTCGTACACACATCGAACGTCCACGTCTCGCCGCCCTCGTCGATGAAGACAATCCTCCCGGCACGGGTATCGAACACCGCGGCCTGGTTGCTCCACGGCCCTTCGCCCGGACGGGCCTGGTCAACGGGTCCCGGAGCATTCGGGTCGGTGTCTTGAGGGCAGGTAGCAGCCGGTGGTGCTGCCTTTGCGCGAGTGGTGGACAGGATCGGATTCCATGAACCCGACGGCAGCACCGTCGTAACTGTGGTGACGGCCGTTGTCTCCGTAGATGCGGTGGTCACCGTTGTGGGTGGATCGATGACGTCCGGTCCACTGTTGCTGCTTAGGATCATGATTCCAACGCCGCCGATAACCAGCAGAGTCAGGACAGCAGCCGCAGTCATTGCCATCACGGGGCGGAGTCTCTGACGGTACCGATCCGCGCCCACGAACTGCTCGATGAGACGGTCAGTGTCAAGCGGTGGGGCGATCTCGTCGTAATGCTCTCGCAAGCGGGTACCGAGTTCAGACATCAACACTCACCCCCAATTCATCCCGCAACCTGGCCAACGCCCGCTGATGGTGTTGCTGCACGGTGGAGCGACCCACCTCTAGCAAATCGGCCACCTCCTGATAGGTCCACTCGAACCCATCGATCAACACCACCGTGATGCGTTGCTGCCGAGACAGGTGCTTCAACGCTGGAGCCAACTTCGGTTCAGCCCGCACCTGGTCCTCAGACGGGACCTCCCACAGCAAAGGAACGGCCGGGGAGCGCAACCGCCAGGAACGACGCACACCCAGCCGGTACAGGTACCCGGCAGGGTTCGAAACACTGGTCATCCGCTCCCAGTGCTCCCAGGCGTACTCCAAAGCCACCGCAGTGGCCTCCAATCCCTTCGGTGACCCACACGCCGCCACCAGAGCAACCCGAAGCCGAGGCTCAACATCCCGCACAAAGGAACGGAAGTCCTCCCGACTCGGACGCTTACTCATACTCCCCCAATGCAGGGCTCCTACTAGGAAGAGCCTCCCGACCGCTCCCCTGTACGACAGGGATTGCCACAAATGCACGATCCCAAGAAACAACCTCCCAAACCAGAGGACAACGACCCGCACATAACCGGCTGGAAGGGATGATGTGGCTGTTGGTGGCACATTGACAGCCGCCCAGTGGTCCAAGCGAAACCGACAGAACCTCGGCCACGGATGAGTCGATCGGTGCTCCGCCAATCGAACAGTGTTCAATGGGTTCCGTCGGACAGCCAGTAGGAAAAACGCCCATAGGTACAGGCGTTTCGATGGTGGTCAGGGGCAGAATTGAACTGCCGACCCTCGGTTTTTCAGACCGATGCTCTACCAACTGAGCTACCTGACCGTGGGCGCCTTGCGGGCGCCTTGGCAGTTGCTAGCGCAACTACACATAAAGCGAGGATCAACCTCGCTGGCGGGGACGACGGGATTTGAACCCGCGACCTCCGGCTTGACAGGCCGGCGTGAACTCCTGACTTCACCACGCCCCCAGCGTGCCCCCAGGGGAATTCGAATCCCCGTTTCTGCCTTGAAAGGGCAGCGTCCTAGGCCTCTGGACGATGGGGGCAGGGCGATCCGTGAGGATAGCGGCTGTTCCATGGTCCATACCGAGGGCGTGGAGATTATAGGCGTTCGAATCCCCCTCCCTCAGGGAGGGGTGCCTCAGCCGCAGGGGAGGGAACCGATGCCCCCCTACCCCCCGAGCTTCGCTCGGCGGTACCTTCCCCCCGAAGGGGGGACTGACGAGACACCACCCTGTTGGACGGAACCGATGCCCCTCACCCCTGAAGGGGGAATGACGAGACACGACCGATGCCCCTCACCCCTGGCGGAGGGAACCGATGCCCCCCTACCCCCGAGCTTCGCTCGGCGGTACCTTCCCCCCGAAGGGGGGACTGACGAGACACGACCCTGTCGGGCGGAACCGATGCCCCTCACCCCCAGACTTCCCCCGACTATGGAGCCACGAAGTGGCTCCTGAGGAACGCGAAGCGTTCCCGGAAACCCATCCCGACCTCGCTTAGCTCGGCCACCCTTCCCTGAGGGAAGGGAAGCAAGAGCCGCACACAACCTGCGTCGCGCCGATCGCGAAACAGGAAGCCTCGAGCCACTGCGGTCGGCGGTTCGCGGAGGACGGTCGGCGGTCGGCGATCGGCTGTGAACTGTGAACTGTGAACTGTGAACTGTGAACTGTGAACTGTGAACTGTGAACTGTGAACTAGTTCATGTATGTCAGCGACTGAGCGTGGGCCCAGCGGGCGGCGGCTTTGCCGTAGTGGTCGCTGGCTTTGTCCAGGTTGCCGGCTTCCAAGGCGTAGAGACTGGCCTGGATGTCGGCGGCGGTCTCGTCTAGGGCGAGGGACCCGTCGCTGAACAGCTCGGCCACCCCCCCGTAGTCGAGCTCGAGCATGTCGGTGTCCTCGAAGCCGTCAATCCAATTGGACAACTCCTGTGCTTGGTCAATCACCGCATCTTGGAATCCGGCACTCTGAAGAATGACGAGGGCCCGGGTGAGGCGGCCGTGGGCTTCGGCCACGGTGGTGCGGTACAGGACATCGCTCCCGCTGCCACGCTCCACCACGGAGCGCTCCTCCGGATCGAAGGCCGAGAACCACCGGAGGGGCACATGCCACGGCGAGCTGAGGATGTGGGACTTGGCATCCGGCTGGCGATCTTGCAGAGCTTCGAGCTCGATGGCCGCCCGCTCGGCTACCTCCTCGGGAATGAGAAGCTCGGCCGTCAAACCCGGATAGGCATTCCGGAACGCCAACAGCCCCTCGAGCAGGCGTAGCCGGGGATTGCGGGGGCAAATGTAGGCCGTGTCGTTCCACGTGGCGGAGAGCACGCCGTCGTTGAGAGATTCGGACATGAGCCCGTAATCGCTTACTTCCCGCAAGCGAGCTTCGAACGGTTTTGCCTCGTCCTCGGCAGTGCCGGGAACGTACACCCTGAGATAGGCGGCCTTGATCATCGCAGCACCATACATCGGCACGGTGCCGTAGCGGATTGACAGTCGAGTGAACGACCCAGACCAGGCAAGTAGAGTTTGTAATAACGCATATGGGTGTATTCGACGAGATAGGTGCTGAAAGCCACGAACGGGTGGTGGTCGGGCACGACCCGGCCACCGGCCTTCAAGCCATCATTGCAATCTATTCGACCGACTTGGGTCCCGCTCTCGGCGGGACCCGCTTGTTTCCCTACCCCTCAGACGAGGCAGCCCTCACCGACGTCCTGCGACTGTCCAAGGCAATGGCATTGAAGGCCGCGGCGGCCGGGCTCAATCTGGGTGGAGGCAAGGCGGTGATCATCGGCGACCGGTCAACTGTCTCCGACGACTTGTGGCACTCCTACGGGCGATTCATCGATTCGCTGGGCGGCGCCTACATCACCGCCGAGGACGTCGGGACCACCACCGAGGATATGCGGTTGATCGGCGAGGAGACCAAGTGGGTGGTCGGCCGCTCTCCCGAAGACAACGGAGTTGGCGACCCATCTCCGGCGACGGCCCGCGGAGTCGTCCGGGCCATGCAGGCCGTTTCAGATCACCTATGGAACGATCAATCACTCCACGGCCGTCGGGTGGCGGTCCAAGGAGTTGGCAAGGTGGGCTCGGCCCTGGTGCAACTGTTAGCCGAGCACGAAGCCGAAGTGGTGATCGCCGACATCAACCCGGCCGCCGCCGACCGGATGGTCGACCAGTACGGGGTGAAAGTAGTCGGCACGGAGGACATCCTCTCCGAGGAGTGCGACATCCTGGCCCCCTGTTCGCTGGGCGGAGCTCTCAACCCGGAATCCATCCCCACCCTGCGGTGCGGGGCGGTGGTTGGCTCGGCCAACAACCAGCTGGCGTCCGATGCCGACGCCGATCGACTGGCCGAGGCCGGCATTCTCTACGTTCCCGATTTCGTCGCAAACGCCGCCGGGGTCATCCATGTGGCGGCCGAGGTAGATGGCTTCGATATGGAACTCGTTGAATCCCGCATCAACGGCATCTACGACGCCGTGTTGAGAATCCTCGAGCGGGCCACGCAAGACAATCTCACTCCAAACGAAGCTGCCGTTCGCGTTGCGGAGGACCGCATCCGCCGCGACGGAAACGGGGTCACATTCCGACACGGAGGCCAGACATGATCAGCATGGGCATTAGTCACCAAGACATCGGACTCGACGACGAGCAACTGATCGATCTGTACCGGACCATGCTGCTGGCCCGCAACCTCGACGATCGCATGTGGAAGCTCAGCCGTCAGGGCCAGGCGGCCTTTGTGGTTTCGTCTTCCGGCCATGAGGCAGCCCAGGTCGGCACCGCTTTCGCCGTCGACCAGGACGTCGACTGGGTACTCCCCTACTACCGGGACGTCGGCCTGTGCCTGGCCCTCGGTCTATCCCCCAAGGACATCCTCCTGGGTGTGTTCAGCCGGGCCTCCGACCCCACCAGTGGCGGGCGACAAATGCCAAACCACTGGTCATTCCCCTCCCGCCACGTGTTCACCGCCTCCTCAACCATCGCCACCCAGTATCCCCACGCCTGTGGAATTGCCTACGCGCTGAGACAGCAGGGCATCCCGGGGGTGGTGGTTGTCTCCGGCGGTGAAGGATCGACATCCGAAGGCGATTGGCACGAGGCCATGAACTTTGCCTCCATCCATCAGTTGCCGGTGGTATTCGTCATCCAGAACAACCATTACGCCATCTCGGTGCGAGAAGAGAACGAAGTTGCCGGGAGCATCGCCGAACGATCCCGCGGCTACGGGATGCCCGCTGAATCCATCGACGGCAACGACGCTCTAATGGTGTATGCCACAACTCGGGAGGCCGTCGACCGGGCCCGGGGTGGTGGAGGCCCGTCCCTGGTGGAGGCCCAGACCTACCGCTACTACGGCCACACTTCGGAGGATCGCGACTCGGACTATCGCACCGCCGACGAGGTAGAGCGGTGGCGCAAGAAAGACCCGATCCTCCGCCTGCACCAATATCTCGTGGAAGCTCGCCTCCTGCCAGACGCCCTAGAACGAGAACTGGAAGAACAGGTCGAGCAAGAGGTTGCCCTGGCGGTTGAGACGGCGCTGGCTGCACCCGAGCCCGACGATCCCTACAGCCATGTGTACGCCCGCCCCATCGAGCCGTCCGAGGCGGTCACCCAAACCGAGCTCCCGGTGGAAGGCGAGTCCGTCAACCTCTTGACCGGCATCAACCGGGCGATGCACGAGATCATGGCGGCCAACACCGAGGTGTTGGTTTTCGGGGAGGATGTCGCCGACCCCAAGGGCGGTGTCTTCAAGGCCACCCAGGGCCTTGGCGAGCAGTTCGGGAGGGATAGATCGTTCAACACCCCGCTGGCCGAAGCCTGCATCATCGGTGTCGGCATTGGGATGGCGGCGGCCGGCTTGCGGCCCATCGCCGAGATTCAGTTCGCCGACTTCATCCATCCGGCTTTCGACCAGATCGTGTCCGAAGCGGCCCGGGTGCACTATCGCTCAGACGGCCGCTGGTCATGTCCGTTGGTCATCCGCGTGCCGTTCGGAGGCGGTGTCCACGGCGGTCTCTATCACTCGCAGTCCATCGAGGCCTTCTACACCCATGTGCCGGGGTTGAAAGTGGTCGTGCCCTCCACCCCGGCCGACGCCAAAGGGCTGTTATGGGAAGCCATCGAAGATCCTGACCCGGTGCTGTTCCTCGAGCCCAAGAAGCTGTATCGGCTGGTGAACGGTCCCTACCCCGAAGGCCACCATCGCGTCCCGCTCGGCAAGGCGGCCATCCGTCGGATCGGCGCCGACCTGACCATCCTCGCCTACGGCGCCATGGCCTACTGGGCGCACGAGGCCACTGAGTTATTGGCGGCCGAAGGCATCGATGCCGAGCTGATCGACCTGCGCAGCTTGCGACCCCTCGATTGGCCAACCATCGAGGCGTCAGTCCAGAAGACCGGCAAGGTGCTGATCGTTCATGAGGACAATGAGTTTGGAGGCTTTGGGGCCGAAGTCGCCGCCCAGGTGGCCGACAAGACTTTCGAGTATCTGGATGGGCCGGTGCGCCGGTACGCCGCTCCGGAGATTCCGGCGTTCCCGTTCTCAGAGAAACTCGAGGAGATGGTGATGCCGAACACCGAAGGAATCGTTCAACGCGCCATCGACTTGAGCCGTTACTAGGACTACGTAAACCCGACCGGCCGGTATCGTCTCATTTCTCATGAAAACTCGAATTGCCCAAATCATTGCTGGTGCTCTGGTGCTGGCCGCCTGTGGCGGAACCGACGGCACCAGCGACAACGGTATCCCCCGCATCAGCACCGTTGACGCCACCACCACCTCAGTGCCGTCAACCACCACCGATGGCATCGTCGGCTCGGTACCTACCCCGGACCCGGTTGACGCGGGGGTCCCTGAGGTGATCGTGCCGCTGGAGGTCGAGCCGTGTGAGGCGCCGACCGAGGAGCTTGAGGCCTACTGCCAGCCGTTCGAGCTCGAGCTTGGCAACACCACCATCGTGTGGGATCGCTGGTTCTGGGGACAAGGCACCTTCTCGAAGGGAAGCGTCGAGGTCTACCACGGGGACACCTTGGTGGCCGCCGGACCATTCATCGGCACCGACTCCATCGTCGTCCAGGACGACGAGAACCGCTTTATCTTCTATGACACCGAAGGCGAGGTCGTCGCCATCGCCGCCCCTGACGACATCACCCCGGCCATTCAGGCAGCCCTCGACGGGTTGTCAGACAGCTAGTCGATCATCTTCTCGGGCGTCATCAGCTCGTAGAACTCGATCCAGCTACTCACCGTTAGCTCGGCGAGCTTCGAGTACAGCTCCTGCGCCTTGGCCGGGCTCGGGACGCTGTCGGCCCGGTAGGTGCTGGCGATGACATCCTCGGTCCACTCCATGTACACCCGGTTGCGCTCGCCGGGAACGGTGCCGGAATTGAAGTACACCCGCGACGGCGATCGCTTGTCGACCGACTCGTACTCTTCCCCCATTCCCGCCACCAGCGAAGCGGCTCGTCGGGCTTCTCCCGGCTTTGTCTCCCAAACTCTTCTCACAACAAACATGTACATCCTCCTGAAGGCGTGCCCGGACGCTAGTCGCCTACGTGACTCCGGACCGCTGCTCGGTGAACGCCAGGTGTTCTCCCGACTCCATGATCTGTCGCAATCGGTCAAACGCATCCCACACATCGACGTACCGGGTGTAGAGCGGGGCGGCGCCCAGACGAACGATGTCGGGCGCCCGGAAGTCGGGGATCACCCCCCGCTCGATCAAAGCCTGGGTGATCCGGTATCCGTCCGGGTGGCTCAGGCTGATGTGGCTGCCGCGGTCCTCGGCATCGCGAGGACTGGCCAGCGAGAACCCCAGATCACCGGGAAGCTCATCGAACAGATCCACCATGAGAGCGGTGAGTGCCATTCCCTTCTCGCGGATGACTCCAATTCCCGCCTCGGCACTGATTTCAATCCCGGATTCGGCGGCGATCAGCGACAGCATCGGCATGGTGCCCACCGCGAATCGATCGATGCCGGCGGCCGGCTGATAGCCAAGGTCGAATCCAAACATGTCCTGCTGTCCCCACCAGCCGTGGATCGGCTGAGTGAGTTGGTCCTGGAGGTGCCGGGCGACGTAAAGGAAGGCGGGAGCACCGGGTCCGCCGTTCAGGTACTTGTAGGTGCAGCCGATCGCCAGATCCACCCCGGCCCCGTTCACGTCGATGGGCACCGCCCCCACCGAATGGCTCAGGTCCCACAACACCATCGCCCCGGCGTCGTGGGCTCGTCCGGTCAGGCCCGCCATATCGGCCAGCTTCCCCGACTTGAAGTTGACGTGCGAAGCGCTGAGGAGCCCGACGGACGGGTCGAGCGCAGCAGAGAACGACTCCGGACCATCAACCGTCACCAGTGAGCCGCCGGCCCGCTCAGCTACTCCCGCCAACACGTAGAGGTCTGAGGGGAAGTTGCCCGCGTCGCTGACGATGGTCGAGCGAGGAGCCGCCGCGTCGAGGGCGGCCGTTGCCAGCTTGAACAGATTGAGCGAGGTCTGGTCGGCCAGCAGCACCTCGCCCGGCCCAGCACCGATGAGTGGTGCCAATCGATCGCCCACCTCTCTCGGTCGCTGCATCCACCCCGCCTGCCACGAGCGAACCAGCCCCCTCCCCCAATCATCGTCCACCGCCTCCCGCACCCGGGCGACCGTGGCCTTCGGCAACCGGCCAAGCGAGTTGCCGTCCAGGTAGAGGAGATCCGGCTCGGAGATGACGAACAGATCACGGAATCCGGCGAGCGGGTCGGCAGCGTCCAGAGCTTTGGCCTGCGGGCGTGTAATCATGCGGGCACGGTACCCGACAACATCGCCACAACCACGGGAGCAATCAACTGCACCCATGTCTGATACTGCGAGGCGGAAGGGTGGAGGCCGTCGCCGGTGACTTCAGCGGGGCTGCTCCTCGACAGCGGCGTGACATCCACAAAGGGCACGCCACGCCCGCCGGCCAACTGTGCCAGGTCGGCATTGAAAGCATCGACCTCGGCTGCGACGAGTGCTCGATCCCGCCCCTCGGCGAATGGGGTCACCCCCCAGTCGGGGATGGAGACGATGAGCACGCCGCGGGTGGCCCACCCGGTGGCCCGATCGAGCAGCGCAGCGGCGTTATCTGCGAACTCAGAGCGTGACAGGCCCCGATATTGATCGTTCACACCGATAGAGAGGGACACCAGCTCAAACGGCCCCACCGGCGGCTGGGCGTCGAGGGCCGTGAGCAGCTCTCGGCTGGTCCAACCGGTGGACGCCACCACGGTGGACTGCAGGCCCAAGACGGCGGCCAGCTGGCCCGGCCAGGCCTCTGCGGGGTCGACGCCTTCCCCCACCGTGTAGGAATCACCGAGAGCCAGAAATCGATTCACTCACAGAACCTAGCCACCCCAAGAAACCTGACCTCCGGCCCTTCATGAATGCGCAGATTGGACGACAATGGGGGGGAACCCAACGGGGTAGTCATGCGTCTACATTGTGAGACCGCATAAGGGAGATCTGTCGTGAGCGATTCGATTATCTACGAGGCTCAGCCGATACCGCCGGAGGGCCCGCAGGAAGGCAGGCGCTGGTCGGCCATCTTCGGGGGCGTCGCCCTCATTGCCGTTCTGCTCATCGGTGTGGCGTTCGGTGCTGCCCTGTTCCGTGGCGACGACGAGCCCGATCCGCTGGCCGATCCCGACCCCAACCAGCCGACGGTAACCGTCCCGCAAGTCACCACCACCGTGGCCCAGTCACCGTTCGCCGACCGGTTTGCTCGGGATGAGAGCGGTGCCTATTCCACCCGTCCCGGCCGAGGCGGCGGCGGCGGCGACGTTGGCGCCCCCACCCCGGCGCTCCCTGCTCAGGAGTTCACCTGGGAGAAGATCACCCTTGACCTGCCGGCCGGCGCAGAGGCCTACTTGCAGGGCGTCTACGCCGTAAACGACGGTTTCATTGCCATCGGCACCGCCTACAACGAGACCGGTCAGGATCTGGTCGCCTGGACCTCAACCGATGGCACAACCTGGACCAAGGGTGCGCTCAACGGCGACTTCAGCAACGCCTCCGTGTGGAACTTCATGTTCAACGAGCACGGAGGCATCGCCTTCGGGGAGGCCTTCCTCGACAGCTACTACGCAGAAGGCGACGATCTCTACGCCTACCCCGAAGCGCCGTCCCACATCGTCTGGACCACTCCCGACGGTCTCGACTGGACGCGCAGCGAAATCGACTTCGCGGCCGATGTCAACCAGAGCGTGTGGCTGAACTCCGGAGTCGCCGGCCCGGACGGATACCTGGTGATCGGTCAGCGACAAACCACCCCCGAGTTTGAGCCGATGGTGATCGAAAAGGACGGGTATCAGCTGATTATCAGCGACTACACCTACACCTACCAGCTGCTCGACGCCGCCGGCAGCGTGGTTGCTGAAGGAACGATGGAAGACATCTACCGCCACGACGACTACGACAACGATGGCCAGGCCGTCCTCAACCCCGATACGGGCGAAGTGATCGTCGTGGTGCCATACGAGGAATGGGAAATGGCCTGGGAAACGGCGTATAGCCAATCGAGCGGCGGACCATTCGGCGGGTACGGCGGGTACGAGCCAGCGGTCGTGACTATCGACTACGACGGCTACCGCATCACCGTGGATGAAGAGCAAGGCACCTATATCATCGAAGACCTGACGTCGGGCGAGGTGTTGTTCTCGGGCCCGGCCGACTATCTGTGGCGGGGTCCCTCGCCGGTGATATTTGACGGAGAAGGCAACGAAATCCTCCGGCTGTCCTGGGAAGAGTTCGACGGTGCTCAGCAAGCATTCTGGGAGCGCGTGGAGACGGACGAATACGCCTATCGGTCCGAACTGGTGGTGGCCACCTCCTCTGACGGAGTCACCTGGAACACCTCGACCGTCGACAACGGCAGCGTCGAGACGAGCTTCGACTCCATCGTCGTAAAGGACGGCCAGTACTTCGCCTACGGCAACCATTTCGACGAGTACGGCGGCGGTCCTGCCATCTGGTCGAGCTCCGACGGAGTGAGCTGGGATCGGGTGGCCGACATGCCCGGCGGCATGTATGTGTGGAACGTCAAAGAGACTCCCGACGGAACCCTGCTGGCAATGGGCGATGGGCCGCAAGGCGCCTCGCTGTGGTCAAGCGTTGATGGAATCGCCTGGGGGGAGGCCTTTGGGGCACGGGTCCCGGAGGATCGCTCGCTGTATGAGTGGCTAAATCAGTTCGGCACAGGGGAACTGGGAACTGTGGTGGTGGGGAGCCGCGAGTCCAACTACTACGGCGAGGATTACTACTCCGACCCACTGTCGCTGACCCAAGACGAGTACACCCTCACCTTCGACGACTACGACTGGCCGCCTCGAGTGACCATCGTCGACAACATCACCGGCGATGTGGTGATCGATGAGTTTCTCAAGGAAGAAGGCGGTCTGCCTGAGGGCTTCTTCTACGAGGATGGAGTGACCATCATCGAGAACAACGACCTCGTGCTCATGACCATTACCGACGAGGAATGGTACGCAGCCCAGGACGACCGGTGGATCGACTTTGACGGCGGATTCGCTTACGAGAGGCCCGACACCACCGTGTACTTCTCCGCCGACCTGGAAACCTGGACCGAGGTATCAACCACCTTCGAGGGTTGGATCAACACCGTGGCCGTCGGATCCGACGTCATCATCCTGGCCGGCGAAGAAGGCGGCGAAGAGGTCTACCCACTCGAAGCGGGCAGCGGCGTCTATGACGAAGATTTCATCTATACGCCCCCCACCCCGGTCCTATGGGTGGGCCGCCCGTAGCCGAATGAAGCCACCCATTACGAGTGGAACCAAAGGTCCGTCTCATGCGTCTGGGGGTAGATGCATGAGACGGATCGATGACAAGCACCACCTTGACGGCTGAGGACCCCACCGGCGAGCAGATGCTCGGCACCCTCGCCCCCCGCAACTTCGAGGACTTCTATCGCGCCCGGCGCGAGCAAGTGTTCCGTGGTCTGGCACTCACGCTGCGCGATCAACACCTGGCCGCCGACGCGACGGACGAGGCTATGGCCCGGGCGTATCAACATTGGCGTTCGGTGAGTGGCTACAACAACCCCGAGGGCTGGGTCTACCGGGTGGGCCTCAACTGGGCTCGCTCGCGGATGCGCAAGACCACCCGCGAGGTGAAGGGCTTCCGCATCGACGGCCAGGCCGCTCCGGAAGTGCTGCCGGCCGACCCTGACCTGGCTGCTGCCCTGGCCGAGCTCCCCGTGCAGCAGCGGGCGGTTGTCGTGCTGCGGTTCTACTTCGATTGGTCAACCGAACAAGTCGCCAAGGCCCTTGGCGTGCCGAGAGGCACGGTCAAGAGCCGGCTATCTCGAGCCCTCGAACGGCTCGAAACCCACGTGGAGGTATCACGATGAACATGGAAGACCGCCTCAGAGAGGCCTTCGATCAGGAGGCCGAACACCTTCACGCCCCATCCGGATCGCCAGAGACTGCCGTTCGTCGGGGTCGGCGTCGTCGCGCCTCCAACCTCATCGGAGGCGCGACGCTCATTCTCGCCCTCGTCGGTGGCACCGCCGCCGGCGTCCAACTCCTCGGGGACACCGAGGATCCACCTGAACAAGACCTGGCCGCCAGCTCGGTGGTGAAAGAGACTGACGAGTCCGCCTCCGAGGGCCCGCTGCCCTCCGCCGGAGTCGTCGATTTCGCCTGGGAGCGGATTGCGCTCCCCAAGCCGAACTCCACCAACGTGTGGGACACCCAGGTAGTCGCCAAAGATGGTGGGTTCATTGCGGTTGCAACCGGTTGGGACCAGCAGTCCGGCCTACAGCAACTCCTCACCTGGAACTCGGCAGACGGACTCTCTTGGTCCTTGACCTCGACCGAGCTCGGAGGCGAAAGAACTATCGATCAGGTCCTTGCTACCGACGACGGTTTCGTTGCCGTGACCCGTACCTTCGATGGATCGAACGAGACAATCGGTCTCCTGACTTCAACCGACGGCGCCACCTGGACCGAAGGCGAGATCGACCTTGGCCCCATTGCCTCCGGCCAGCATGTCTATTTCAGCGGCGTCACAGCCTCCGGTGACGGGACGACGGTCGTCGGTGGCGTCATCGAAACTGAACCCGTCGAACCTCCTGTTGTTCTCGAAGCGGCCGGAGTGGTTCTAGAAGAGAACGGAGGTCAGGGGACCTACACAGTGACCGATCTCGAAACCGGCGAGGTCATCACCGAAATCGAGGCGCACGAGATCTGGGGTGGATCCCCCGCCATCTACGGCCCAGACGGCGAGCTCCTCCTGGTAGTGCCGTTGGAGTTCCTCGAAGACTCGGTCACGGCAGACAGCGGCCTGGCGATCATGGAACAAGACGGAATCCGTCTGGAGTTCGACTTCGAAGAGTTCACGTATGTCGCCACCGAAGTCTCGAGCGGGAATGTCCTCGCATCCGGCACCCAGGACGAGCTATACCGGAATCCTCGCCTCCGGATCGCCGATCCCGAGACCGGAGATCTGATCGTCGACATGGATATGGACCAGTTCTTCCTGGCTCAGGAGAAGGCATACAGCCAGGGTAATGAGTACTTCCCCGAGAGCTCTTCCTTCGTGCTGGTCACCGACGACGGGGAGACTTGGTCGCGGGTCGACGTAGCCGGCAATGACTCTCAGCAGGCCGATGTGAACGGTCTTGTCTACGGAGCGGATGGGTTCGTCCTCACCATCAATAGGTATGGCCCGGAGGAGGCGACTCGCGAGGTATGGCGTTCCACCGATGGCCGGGACTGGGAAGTGTCTGCATCAGACGACTTTCGGAACGGTCAGATCGTCAGCCGCGATGGCATGTATTACAGCCTCAGCTACGACCGCCGGCCGGGGGTCTTCAGCTCGACCGATGGTGCCAACTGGACTCGGATTTATGAGACGGAGTCGGGCGTCTACTTCCAGGCGCTTGGGAGCGGCGAGCTCGGGCTGGTGGCCGTCGGTCAAGTCGAAGACACTGACCTCGGACCGCCTCTGAGCGTTTCCAAAGAGGGTCGCACGATGACCCTGGATTATGTCGAGGGTCGATTGACGGTCACCGACGACGAAATGGACGCCGTTCTGCGGGTGATCGAGTTCGACATCTACGACGAGGATCCACCCGCCGGAATCGAGGTCGACGAAGACAACTTCGGCTTGACCATCCTCGACACGGACGGCACTCCGCTCATGGTGCTGACCGAGGAGGACATGGAGGGGGCCGAATCCGAGCGGGAAATCTACGAGGATTACACCGGTCCGACACCGGCCCTCGCCTATTCGCCGGATGGTGCTAATTGGTTCACGGTCTCGACAGCTGGGCTCGACGTGGCGTATCCTCGCAGCGTCGCCGTGGGCGAAGACGCCGTCGTCATTGTCGGCGAACCAAGCGACCAGTACTCCCGGGAGTTCGGATCTGACGGCAGCGTTACCCAAGTGTTGGGGGATGATGGCGTCTCATTTTCGTATTCGACGGCCACGACCCTCGTTGTTGAGACGGAAGCACCAGAGACCTTCGTCTGGGTGGGTCGACCCCGCTAGCAGCCGGCCGCTGCGATTGACCGCAGTACTCTCCGATCCCACGATTGGAGAGCCGTATGCAGGTCATGAGTCGCGACGAATTGGTGGCCAAGGTAGGTTCCGACCTCGGGACCTCGGACTGGTTCACTATCGACCAGGACCGCATAAACGCCTTTGCCGATACGACGGTTGACCATCAGTTCATCCACGTCGATGAAGAGCAAGCGGCCAAGACCCCCCTGGGCGGAACGATCGCCCATGGGTACCTCACGCTGTCGCTGCTGCCCTTCTTGACCGCCGACATGACCGTCGTGCCCGAGAACCTGGTGATGATGTTCAACTACGGGCTCGACCGGCTTCGTTTCATCACCCCGGTCCGGGCCGGGAGCCGGGTGCGGGCCCACGGGAAGTTGGCTGATGTCACCGAGAAGGGACCCGGCCAGACCTTGATGAAGATCGAGGTCACAGTCGAGATCGAAGGCGAGGACAAGCCCGCCCTGGTCGCCGAGACGCTGACCATGGCCATCACTTCCGCCTGATGCGAGCCGTCGTCTGCACAGAGCTTGGGCCAATCGACAAGCTGACCTTGAGTGAGCTGCCAGACCCGGTGCCGGGCCCCGGCGAGGTGGTAATCGACGTCGAGGTGGCCGCCCTCAACTTCCCGGACACGCTCATCATCGAGGGCAAGTACCAGTTCAAGCCCGAGCCGCCGTTCTCCCCGGGAGGCGAAGGAGCAGGCGTGATCTCTGCGGTGGGGGAGGGCGTGAAATGGGAGGTCGGGACGCCGGTTGTTGCCGTCCATGCTCAAGGGGCGTTTGCCGAAAAGTGGCTGGTCCCGGCTGCGCTGGTGCTCCCGATGCCGGCCGGCCTCTCCTTCGAGCAGGCGGCCGGCTTCACCATGATCTACGGAACCTCCTACTACGCCCTCAAACAACGAGCCGCCCTCCAGCCCGGGGAGACCCTGCTGGTGCTCGGGGCGGCCGGCGGCGTGGGTTCGGCCGCCATCCAACTTGGCAAGGCGATGGGAGCCACGGTGATCGCCGCTGCCTCGACTCCTGAGAAACTCGCCTTTTGTGAGTCGCTGGGTGCCGACCACGCCATCAACTACACCGACACCGACACTCGGGAAGCCATCAAGGACGTCACGGGAGGCGCGGGCGTGGACGTCGTCTATGACCCGGTGGGCGGCGAGCTAGCCGAGCTGGCCTTCCGCAGCATCGCCTGGAATGGTCGCTACCTGGTGGTCGGCTTCGCCGCCGGTGACATCCCGGCCCTCCCGCTCAACCTGCCTCTGTTGAAAGGGGCGTCGATCGTCGGAGTGTTCTGGGGCAGCTGGATGCAGCGAGGCTCGGCCGGCATCGCCGAGAACATCCGCCAGCTATACGAGATCTCGGCCAGCGGCAAGATCGAGCCCCGCATCAGCGCCGTCCACGACTTCGAAAACTACGCCGCCGCCCTGGCCGACCTGACCAGCCGCGCAGCCATGGGCAAGGTGTTGTTGCGGATCGGGAGCTGAGCCGAGGTTTGTCAGTCCCCCCTTCGGGGGGAAGGTACCGCTCGCCGCAGGCGAGGGGTAGGGGGGCATCGGGGTCCCAACCGCTCGCCGCAGGCGAGGGCTAGGGGGGCATCAGTCCTGCAAGGGCCAAAGAATCCAGAGCGCTGCCCCTGGGAGTGCGCCGACCCCCTACCCCTGAGCCTCCGGCTCAGCGGTACCTTCCCCCCGGACGCTCGCTCCGCTCGCTGGGGGGACTGACAAACCTCGGCTCAGCTTGCGCATGCCGCCCAGCCAGCGGTCGTAGTCGGCGGCTTTGTTCTGGAAGTACTCGGCGACTTCGGGATGCGGCAAGATGAGAAATCGCTTGTCGGCCAGGCCGGCTACCACCGACTCGGCCACTGCATCGGGCTCGATCATGATGGTTTGGACCCACGCTGCCGCCCCCTCCGACGACTCCCCCGCCAACCGGCCCATCGGCGTATCCACGAACTGCGGCGCCAGGCACGACACGCCAATCCCTTGATCGCCGTAGGTGATGGCCAACCACTCGGCGAGCGCAACCGATGCGTGTTTGGTGACTGCATAGGGAGCGGAGTCGAAGCTGGTGGTCAGTCCGGCGGCCGATGCGGTCAGAAGCAGGTATCCCTCACCCCGGGCGACCATGCCGGGAATCACCGCCCGGGCGGCATAGACCTGCGACATGACGTTGACGTCCCAGGTGCGCTGCCATTCCTTCGAGAACACGTCGCCGCCGGTGGCAATCCCGGCGTTGGCACAGAACAGATCGATGGGCCCGTGGGCGGCGGACACCTTCTCGACGAGATCGGCGACTGCCTGCTCATCCGCCGCGTCCAGGCTGTGACTGCTCCCAGCCACCTCACTCGCCACTGTCGCGGCTGTCCCGGCATCGAGGTCGGCGATGGCGATATGGCGAGCCCCCTCGGCATGGAAGCGACGAGCCAAAGCCGCGCCGATGCCGCCACCGCCACCGGTGATGACGACCACCTTGTCCGTGAGGTCCATTCTCCGTCTCCGTTGTCGAATGCATCGTACGACGCCAAGCCCTGCCGGTTTGGCGGTTCTATTTCCTCCCCCGGAGGGGGAGGTGGCCCGTAGGGCCGGAGGGGGCGGGAACGATACGCGTTCCTGTGCAGTTACGTCGCAACTGCTTGGCAACCCACAGGGGCGCCCCCCTCCGGGGCGAGACCCGCCCCCCTCCCGGCTACGCCGGACTCCCCCCTCCGGGGGGAGAGACCCGCCCTCCATCGCTTCTAGACCAGAATGGGGTCCATGGCGACGCGTGTATTGATCCTGGGTGCGGCTGGACGGGACTTTCACAACTTCAACGTTCTCTACCGGGGCAACCCCGACTTCGAGGTGGTTGGCTTCACCGCCACCCAGATTCCCAACATCGACGATCGGCGGTATCCACCGGCTCTGGCCGGCGATGGGTACCCCGACGGCATCGGCATCTTCCCCGAGGACGACCTCGAGAAGCTGGTACGCGAGCTCAAGGTGGACCTGGTGGTGTTCTCGTACTCCGATGTCACCCACGAGCACGTCATGCACCTGGCTGCTCGGGCGGTGGCGGCCGGCGCCGCCTACTCGCTGCCGGGCGGTGAAACCATGCTCAAGTCCTCGAAGCCGGTGGTCGCCGTCACGGCCACCCGCACCGGCGCCGGCAAGAGCCCGGCCAGCCGCAAAATCCATCGCCTGCTCACCGATGCCGGCAAGCAAGTCGTCGCCGTGCGGCACCCCATGCCCTACGGCGACCTCGTCAAGCAACAGGTACAGCGCTTCGCCACCTTTGACGACCTGACCGAGGCCGATGTCACCATCGAGGAACGTGAGGAGTACGAGCGCTACGTAGCCACCGGCACCGTCATCTACGCCGGCGTCGACTACGGAGCCATCCTGACTGCGGCCGAATCGGAGGCCGAGGTCATTTTGTGGGACGGCGGCAACAATGACCTGCCCTTCTACCTTCCCGACATTCACATTTGCATCGCCGATGCTCACCGGGCCGGGCACGGGTTGAGTTACTGGCCGGGCGAGGCCAACCTGCGGCGGGCCGACGTGGTGCTCATCAACAAGGTCGACACCGCCACTCCCGACCAGCTGGCCGCCGTCGAGGCGGCGGTCGCCGAGACCAACCCCGACGCCACCGTTATTCGAGCGGCCGGGCCGATTACCGTCGACGACGAGAGCCTGGTCAGAGGCAAGCGGGTGCTGGTCCTCGACGACGGTCCCACCATCACCCACGGCGGCATGCCCTACGGGGCCGGTCTGATTGCCGCCCAGGACCTGGGTGCGGCCGAGATCATCGATCCTCGCCCGTTTGCGGTCGGAACCATCCAGACCGTCTACGAGGACTATCCCCACATCGGATCGGTGCTACCTGCCATGGGATACGGTACCGATCAGCAACGAGAGCTGAAGGAGACCATCGACCGGGCGGCCCCCGACACCGTGGTGGTGGGAACCCCCATCGACCTGGCCGCCTTGCTCGAGCTGGAGATTCCCCACACCCGGGTGCACTACACGGTTGAGGAACAAGGGTCGCCGACGCTGGCCGACGTGCTGGCCGACTACCTCTAGGCGGGCGGCAACAGCACGCCTGGGTTGAGGATGCCGGCTGGATCCAGCCGGTTCTTGAGTACCCGGAGCTGGTCGAGGTCGGAGCGGGCGCCGGCCGCCCGGTGGCGCTTGGCGGTCCCGACGCCGTGCTCGGCGGCCACCGATCCGCCGAGTTCTTCGACAACATCAAACACCGCCTCGTCATCGACTTCGCCGAGGATGTTGATGTGAAGATTGGCGATCGGTTCGCCATGCCGGTTGGAATAGGCGTGTCCCCACAGATAGACGGCTCCGCCCGAAACGACCCCCTCCACCCG
>JAOTYB010000148.1 GCA_029862065.1 Acidimicrobiia bacterium
TATGCGATGGCTTTGAGTCCTCGAGCGTCGATCTGGCCACGTTGCTGCTTGACGACATCGAGGTGGCCGCAGTGCCCGGCGATGCCTTCGGGGCTCCCGGTTTCCTTCGCTTCTCTTTCGCCCTGTCAGACGAAGACCTCGAAGAAGGCCTCACTCGCCTCCAGGAGTGGGCGGCTTAGGTTGTCCCCCTCCATTAGGGAGGGGCTAGGGGTGGGGTGAGAGAGCGTTCCCGTGCTCTCGGAATCGATCCAGTGGGGGAGGTGCCCGCTACGGAACGTACTGTTCGACCAGCTCGGTGGCCGTGCCCTGGTTGATGTACAGCCACATCCCGCAGAATTCCCCGGGGCACTCGGAGTAGGCGCGCTGCCAATCGGGTGGCCAGTCGGTGGCGAACGAGAGAGGAACCAGATCACCCAGGTCGCCGGGGATGGACCACACCATGGCTTGACCGCCGACCGGGACCGTGCGAATTGCCGGGTTCTCATCGCTGATGAAGTAGTCGTTGTACACCTCGACTCCGGCGGCGGCGCCGATTTCGTAGGCGATGTCCCCGAAATAGAAGCAGGCGAGGTCGAAGTCGACCGAGTCTCCGTTGGCGGCGAGCACCGTTCCGTACCAAATCCCGTCTGGCAATTCTCCCGGGCCGGGAGCGCATCCCGACCCGCCGGCTCCGCCACTGTTGGGTAGCGGCTCGGCCGGGAAGATCGACGCCTCGACGACCACATAGCCGCCGGCGGGGGGAGGCGGCCGTGTGGTGGTCGTAGTTGCCGGAACCGTGGTGCTCGTGGTGGCTGGAGCGGTGGTCGTCGTGTCGGGAAGGGTGGTTGTGGTGGCTACTGCGGTCGTGGTCGGTGCCGACACGCTCGTGGTCGTGGCCAGCGGGTCGGAGGTATCGCCGTCTCCACAGGCAGCGAGTATTAACCCCATTACCGCCAGTAGTGCGATCACCCGGGTGCTCATACTCCTCTGACGCTACGGATGAACCGGCGGTTCCGCTAGGGCCCAACGGCCGCGTTGACTCAGGCGGATTCCGACAGTATCTCGAGCGCCCGCCGGTATCCATCGAGCCCCTCACCTGTGATCTGGGCCAGACAGGCGGGCTGGATTACCGACTTCTGCCGCCATTCCTCGCGGGCGTGGATGTCGGAGATGTGGACCTCGACTGTGGGCAGCCCCACCGCCACCAACGCGTCGTAGAGAGCGTACGAGTAGTGGGTCAGGGCGCCGGCATTGATCACCAGACCGTCCACCTCCCCGGCTGCCTGGTGAATCCGGTCGAGCAGAGCACCTTCATGGTTGGACTGGAAGCTGGCAACGGCGATACCAAGCCCCCGCCCCCACTCCACCACCATCGCCTCCAATTCCGGCAAGGTGGTGGTCCCATAGATTTCGGGCTCTCGGCTACCCAAGAGGTTGAGGTTGGGCCCGTTGAGGAGGAGAACCGATTTCATCAAGGCGAGGCGTGGTCGGCGGTAAGGGTTTCGGCTTCGGCCAGAGTCTGGTCGTCGAGGAGACCCTCGCGGAGGTTGAAGCGTTCGGCGAAGGACTCAATGAGGGTGTCGGCGACTATCTCGAGATCGCGGGGCGCTCCCAGCTCATCTTCGATGCTGCCAACCGTGGTCGGGTCCCACTCCAACTCGAGGGCGTTGTACACCGGGACGAGCACATCACGGATCGAGGCCGAGTCGTTGACCACGACGACACCACCGACGTGGGCGGCCCCCCGGATGATTCTCTGGCCAACCCCCATGATCTTCTGGGCTCGGCGGGCGTTGACGCTGTAGGCGCCGGGACAGTATTCGCCGGGAATCTCTCCGATGTGGGCGTCAACTCCCAGGTGGTCGAGGGCGTTTGCGACGATCTCGGCGATCTCCTTGAAACGGAGCGTGATCTCGGCCCGGGCCTCCAACTCGGGCACCGTCCAGGAGAAGGCGATGGTGCCGGGATGGAACACGGCGGCCCGGCCCCCGGCCAGTCGCTCGATTGCGGCGAAACCGCGCTGGCGGGCCTCAACTGCTGCCTGTTTGTATCCGTCGCTGGCGACATCTTGCCGTCCGAATGCCACCTTCTTGGCCGGGATACTCACGCGGAGCGTCTCGCCGATTTCCCCGCGGCCTGCCCGCCGGAGCAGGGCGTGGGCAACCGCCGTGTCGAGCACGGGTTGATGGGGGAAGCTGCGTCGGATGAGGGTGATGGTTCGCAGCACGAGTGAATCGTACCCGTTCCCGTCGTGCGGTCTTCCATCCAAGGAATCTCACGTCCCGGCTTGGAGTCGCCACCGGCCTACCCTGCTCGGGGCGAGGAGGTCGGATGTTTCACTCGGGCGGCTGGTGGTCGTACCTCAAATACGACGAAGAGCAAGACAAACCGACGTTCGACCGCGCCCTCATCAAGCGGGTACTGGCGTACGCCAGCCCCTACCGCATTGAGCTCGCCCTCGTCTTTCTCACGATCATCTTGATCACGGCCGTCACCTTGCTGCCGCCACTGCTCATTCGCGATCTGATCGAGCGGGCCATTCCCGACGAGAACCTGGGCCGCGTGACGGTGCTGGGCCTCCTCATGGTGGCAGTACCGCTCGTCAATGGAATTCTCGGGGTACTGCAAAGGTGGGCCTCGTCGCGGGCTGGAGAGGGGATCATCTTTGATCTGCGTCGACAGCTGTTCAGCCATGTACAGGGCATGTCGATGCGGTTCTTCACCAATACCCGTACCGGCGAATTGATGTCGCGCCTCAACAACGACGTAGTCGGCGCCCAGCAAGCGATCACCGGGACGCTGGTCACAATCGTCTCGAACATCTTCTTGGCCACCTTCACTCTGGCGATCATGCTTCAGCTGGAATGGCGGCTCACTCTGATGGCGGTGGTGGTGTTGCCGCTTTTCGTGATTCCCTCCCGTCGGGTCGGCAAGGCATTGCGCCGGGTCGCCCGGGAGCAAATGGACCGCAACGCCGACATGAACGCCACAATGAACGAAGCGCTCAATGTGTCGGGTGCCCTGCTGGTCAAGCTGTTCGGCCGGACGGATGACGAACAGAACAAGTTTGAGGACGAGGCGGCCGATGTCCGCGACCTGGGGGTGCGGCGGGCCCTCATCGGACGCTGGTTCTTCATGGCCCTCGGCCTGGTCAGCGCCCTCGGCTCTGCCGCGGTGTTCTGGGTAGGTGCCGTTCTCGTCATCAATAAGGAGCTGGATGTCGGCACCGTCGTGGCGATGTCGCTCTACCTTGGGGGGCTGTATGGCTCGTTGACCGGCCTTTCTAATGCCCGGGTCGAGTTGGCTACCAGCCTGGTCTCGTTCGAGCGGGTCTTCGAGGTGGTCGACATCCCCCAGGACATCATCCAATCGGCTGAGGCGGTACCGCTGGCCGACATGCAAGGCGGCATCAGCTTCGACAATGTCAGTTTCGACTATGCGGCCGGCGGGGACGTCGGCTTGCAGTCGGTCCGGCGGGTGTCGATGTTCCGTCCCTCCGAGAAGATTGATGAGGAGGCTGAGCTCCAGGTTTCCACTCGCCGGACGGCATTGGAGGGCGTTTCTTTTGATGTTGAACCAGGGGAGCTGGTCGCCCTGGTCGGCCCGAGCGGAGCCGGCAAAACCACCGTCACCTACCTGGTGCCGCGGCTCTATGACACAACGTCAGGCACGGTGCGGATCGACGGTCATGACGTTCGCGGCATCGAGTTCGAGTCGCTCGCCGGTCACATCGGTGTTGTCACCCAGGAGAGCTACCTGTTCCATGACACGATCGCCGCCAACCTCCGGTACGCCAAGCCCGAGGCCACCTCGGCGGAGGTTGAGGCCGCCGCCCGCGCCGCCAACATCCACGACTTCATTGCCGCCTTGCCGAGGGGCTACGAAACGAGGGTGGGGGAGCGCGGCTATCGCCTATCCGGTGGAGAGAAGCAGCGGGTGGCCATCGCCCGCGTGATCCTCAAAGACCCCCGCATCCTCATCCTCGACGAGGCGACTTCGCACCTCGACGCCCGATCGGAGTCACTCATCCAGGAGGCCCTCGACGGCATCATGCGGGGCCGCACCTCGCTGGTGATCGCCCATCGCCTCTCGACCATCCTGGCCGCCGACCGGATTCTGGTGCTCGATGAAGGGCGCATCGTCGAAACCGGCACCCACGACGAGCTGCTGGCCATCGGCGGGCTGTACGCCCGGCTGTACGAGACCCAGTTCCAAGCCACTGCGTTGGTCCCCCCTTCGGGGGGAAAGTACCGCTCGCCGTAGGTGAGGGGTAGGGGGCGGCAACCCTCTGGGTTGCATGGCAGTTGCTTCGCAACTGCCTTCCGTCACCGGCTAGACCGAGGCTTCCCACCCGTCGTAGTGCCCGCCGTGGGCCCCGGCGGTCCTCAAGAACAACTCGGCGTCGGCGACGACGTTGGCCGGCGTCAATGGATAGTCGTGCTTTTCGAAGGTCACCGTCCATGTGTCATATCCCTCGAGCGGCGGATTGACCGTCGACTGCCAATCCGCCACCGCGTTGGCCGCCCCCGAAGCAGCAGCCTCGTCCGCCAACTCGTAGATGAAGTGGAGCACGTGACGGGGCTCGGCCAGATCAGCCCCGGCATCTACCAGGGCCGCCAGCACCAGCTTGTCCTCCGGTCGAGCTGCCTCGTACGCTCCGAGCTGGCTCTTCTTCTTGCGCCCAAACATGGGTCGATAGTACGCGGACGACGCGCCCTTTTGGCCGGTCCTCCGGCTGGACCCCGGCCTGAAGCTGCGAGGCGACTCCGCAAGCGGAGTGAACCCGCGGTGTCGCGCCGCCCAGGAGTTGCCAAGCAACTCCAAAGGCGGGCGAAGCCCGCCCAGACTCTTAGGTACCTCTCAGGTTGGCTTAACAGACTCCGTATCAGCAGATCGCATCCTGGGAACTGTCACAAGTTCTTGAAAGGAGAACAGAGATGAAACAGAGTCTGAA
>JAOTYB010000149.1 GCA_029862065.1 Acidimicrobiia bacterium
ATCTATTCGGATTCCTCGGCCGATTCCCGAGCAATGCCGCCGCGTTGATGGGAACACCTCACTACATTTCCGGCATGGCCCGCTACCTACCCGGCCTGCAAACCCGGGACCGCATTCTCGACTCGACCCGCTGGCTCTTGGCCCGCGCCGGGCTCGACGGAACCACGCTGGCTGCGATCCTCGAACGCTCCAAAGTGCGATCCGGAAGCTTCTACAACCTGTTCGACTCCAAGGACGAAGCCATCCTCACCGTCGTACGCGAGGCCATCAACGCCGTGGACCCCCATCCCGACGGCGTCGGCAAGGACACCGTTCAGGAGCTGGTCGACGCCTACATCGAGTTCATTACCGGTCAGCCCACCCTGGCCAAGATCTATCTTCAAACCGCCGTTGGCGGAGCATTGCACGACGAGGCGCTGGCCCACCGGGTACTCAGCCATCACGAAACCCGCGTCAGCCGACTGGCCGATGCCATCCGCCGGGAGACCCGCACCACCAAGCAGAAGTCACTCAGCCAGGCCGAGCTGCTGCTGGCCGGCCTCAACGGACTCGCCTTCCACTGGTTGCTCGACCCCGAGTTCGACATAACCGCCCGGGCTCAGGAGCTCATGGCCTCCCGCTGAGACGATCGATCACCGCTCGGTAGTCCTCGGGCGTATTCACATCTACCGGGCGGGTTTGATTCGACGTCACCCGCATAATCCGGTCGGGGCGTTCCTCGATGAGATGCCACAGCAGGCGATCGCCGTCCGCCAGCTCGGCCACAACGTCGGTCGCCACCAACAGCGGATGTCCGTCGCCATCAACGTACGAAACGAGAGCGGCGTCGTATTGACCAGGGTCCCAGGCCAGCAGCAGAGCGTCGATCACCGACGTGCGAATCTCCGGTTGGTCGCTCACGAGCTTTACCACCGCCTCGGCTGGCCCCGCCGCCTCCAACCCGGCCCTGAGGGACGACATCGTGCCCCGCCCCGGATCGGGGTTGTGGGCCCACTCGGCCCGATTGAGCTGGATCCCTCCACGGATGGCCGCTTCCGCATGCCCCGTCACCACCACCACCCGGCTGAGCGACGATGCTTCGGCCGCATCCACCACCCACTGCAACATGGGGCGCTCACCAATCGGCATCAGAGCCTTGGGCTCGCCCATTCGAGTCGCACTGCCGGCGGCCACCACAATCCCGATGGTGGCTGCGCTCACGTCCCGGTGATGTCTTGCGGGCGAATGGGCACCCGGTTGAGAGCCAACCCGGTGGCATTGCGGATGGCGGCCGCGACGGCCGGAGTTGAACTGATCGTGGGAGGTTCCCCAATGCCTTTGGCGCCAAACGGGCCCCACGGGCTTGGCTCCTCGAGCAAGACCATCTCGACGTCGGGAGCGTCGAGGAATGTGGGCAGCAGGTAGTCGGTGAAGCTGGCATTGCGGATGATCCCCTGGTCGACGATCAGTTCCTCCATCACCGCCAGGCCAACGCCCTGCAAGATGCCGCCTTCGATCTGACCCCGGGCGGATTGGGGGTTGAGCACCATCCCAACGTCCTGGGCGGTATCCACCTGCACCACCCGCACCAGGCCCAGCTCGGTGTCGACGTCGACAACCGCCCGGTGGGCGGCCACCGCAAAGTCGGCGTGCAGGTCGCCTTGCCCGTTCTCGTCCGGCTCGACGGTTGGCGGATGCCGGAAGCGGGTGTGCTCGGACAACGGTCCATCGGCGCACAGCTCCTCGAGCGACATCGCCAATGCGCCGTCCCGCCACACCCCTTCGGAATTCAGCTCGTCGCCACCACCGCGTTCCAATGCCACTGCCCGCAACGCCCGGCTGGCCTCCAGCACGGCGCCGCCTGTCATCTGAGTCTGGCGTGAGGCCGAGGTCGAACCGGCCGATCCGATGACACTGGTGTCGGCCGGGACCACGGCCACCTGCTCGATCCCGAGAGCGGTCCGGGCAATTTGTTGAAGCACAGTCACCATCCCCTGACCCACCTCGACTGCTGCTGTGTGGACTTCGACGCCGCTGGGCGTCAGCACCACCCGGGCCTCGGCAAAGTCGTCAAATGCCTCCGAAAAGGCAATGTTCTTGATACTGACCGCATACCCGATGCCGCGGGTGACGTACTGGGGAGTGGTGGTGAGCCCGGTCCCGCCCGGCAGGTGGAGGGGGTCGTCCGAGTCGAGTGGGGGTGGGAGCGGGATGGCGGCCACCTCGTCGATCACCTCGACGGTCGGCAGCGAGGTTTCGATGATCTGACCGGTAGTCGGCATGGCATCGCCGGTGGTCATGGCGTTGCGTTTGCGCAGCTCGAGCGGGTCCATCCCCAATTCGGCGGCCAGGCGGTCCATTTGTGACTCGGCGGCGTAACAGGCCTGCACCACCCCGAAGCCCCGCATGGCCCCGGTCGGCGGATTGTTGGTACGGACGCCGTACCCGTCCACCGTGACGGAATCGACGTTGTATGGGCCAACTGCGAAATAGACGGCATTGGCGACCACAGCCGGAGTGGTATCGGTGTAGGCGCCGCCGTCGAGGATCATCTTGGCTTCAACCCGCACCAGCTTCCCGTCGCTCTCGGCTTCGTGCCGATACCACAGGCGGGCCGGGTGGCGATGAACGTGGCCCGGGAAACTCTCCTCCCGGTTGTAGACCATCTTCACCGGGCGACCGGTCCGCAACGCCAGCAGACACAGATGCAGATGGAGGGACATGTCCTCCCGGGCCCCGAACGCACCACCGATCCCCGTGGGGTGTTGACGAATCTGGTCAGGAGCCAAATCGAGGCTTCGCCAGATCTGGTCATGATCCTCGTGCGTCCATTGGCTGGTGACCCACAGGTCGATGCCCCCCTCACCGTCGGGAATAGCCAAACCCGCCTCGGTCCCGAGCGGCGCCTGATCCTGGGTGCCGACCTCGTAATACTCCTCCACCACCACCGATCCGGAAGCCTGCTGATCTCCGCGCCGGACCGGTGCATACCGGAACACCTCGTCTTGTTCGAGTGCCGTCTCCATATCGACCAGCGGGTCGAGTTCCTCCCACTCCACCTCAATGGTGGCGACGGCTATCCGGGCGGTTTCGGGATCGTCGGCGGCCACCACCGCCACCGGTTCCCCCCAGAAACGGGCTTCGCCGTCCACCAGCACCGGCTGGTCGGCGACAATCTGCCCGAACGTCTTGCGACCGGGCACATCATCCTGGGTGAGGACTGCGTGCACTCCCGGGATGGCGAGGGACGCCGCGGTATCGATCCGGACCAGGCGGGCATGGGCGAACGGGCTGCGGAGGGTGGCTCCCCACAACATGCCTTCGGCAGTGAGGTCGGAGGCATAGGCGAAGTTGCCGGTCACCTTGGGAATGCCATCCGGTCGCTTGACCGACTCTCCGATCCCGCCCCGTACCTGTGTGTCGGTCGTGGTCGTCATCGGCCGGCCAGCTCTTCCAGCGAGCGCAGGATCCCGCCATATCCGGTGCAGCGGCAGATGTTTCCGCTGAGGGCTTCCCTGATCTCGTCGGTGGCCGGTGCCGGATTCCCCTCGAACAGGTGAGCGGCGGCCACGACGAACCCGGGGGTACAGAAACCACATTGGACCCCACCCCCGTCGATGAGGGCCTGCTGAACCGGATGCAGCTGCTCACCGTTGCTCAGTCCCTCGACGGTGGTGACGTCGGCTCCGTCAACGTCGGCGGCCAGCACCAAACACGAACACACCGCCTGGCGGTCCATCACCACGGTGCACGAACCGCACTCTCCCTGCTCGCAGGCATTCTTCGACCCCGGCAGATCCATGCCGTCGCGAAGGAGGGACAGCAGGCTTTGGGCTGGTCCTACATCGACCGAGCGTTCCTCGCCATTGAGTCGGAACCGGACTTCCATTAGACGAGACACCTTTCCAGCAGGCGCCGGGCCACGACGCCTGCCGCGTGACGGCGGTAGGCCTCGGTCGAGCGATGGTCGGTGATCGGCCTCACCTCTTCGCTCACCAGGCGTTGGAACTCGCTCAAGGCCGTTTCGGAGGGATTGGCCTCGTCTGAGATCAGGTCCTCAGCCGATCGCATTCGCAAGGTGGTGGGACCGGCCGAGCCAACCGCCACCCGGGTGCGGCCATCTTCGAAGCGGACCACACAGGCCATGACCGCTGAGATCACCATGGCGTTGCGAACCCCGACCTTGCCGAACTCCTGACGGGTCGGCATCTCATCGGGCAGCACGATCGAGTGGATCAATTCGCCCTGTGTGAGAGCGTTCTGCTTTGGCCCGGTGAGGAACTCATCCCAGCGCAATCGGCGGGAACCGGTGGCCGACCGCAGCTCAACCGAGGCGTCGACGGCCGCCAGGAAGGGGAGACCGTCACCGGCCGGGCTGGCGGTGGCCAGGTTCCCACCGATGGTCCCGGCGGCCCGGATCTGCGGCGATCCAACGGTACGGGCAGCCTGGGCCAACCCCCGATGCGGTCCCCTCTCCAGCCGGGCCCAGCTGACACCGGACCCAATGGTGCCGTTGAGCTCCTTGAGTTCCTCCACGCGGCGCAGGGCGATGATGTGCTCGGGGCGCCGATGGCCGAAATTGATCTCAACCATGAGGTCCGTACCGCCGGCCAGAAGAGTCGCATCAGGACTGCCCGCCAGCGCAGCCAGCGCCGCATCGAGGTCGGTGGGTCGGTCAATATCCACGCCTTGAAGCTAGCAATGTTTCTTTTCGCTTCCTCGACCGCGCGTTTGAATATCGCGCAAGAGAGGGCCGAGGAATCGAGGGCTGCCGCCGAATCTCGGCCCAAGCTCAGCCTGGAGTTGCGAAGCAACTCCCTAGCAACGCCGAAGGCGTTGCGGCGCCAGGCCCGGCAGAAACCCCGTTGACGAAGATCCGAACCCGAGGTTGTGACCAGTCGCAGGCTGGACGACCGATCGCAGAGGGCGAACAGCGTGCCACAATCC
>JAOTYB010000150.1 GCA_029862065.1 Acidimicrobiia bacterium
AGCAGCCCGCATGAGACCCAGATTTCCCTCCTGGAAGAGGTCAAGCAGTGGCATGCCCCGGCCAACGTACTTCTTGGCAATCGAGACCACGAGACGGAGGTTGGCCTCGACGAGATGCTCCGCCGCCCGCACACCCTTCTTCTCGGAAAGATTCAGGAAGGCCCTCTCGTCTTTGTCGAGGCCGGCCTCCTCTGCGACACGTTGGGTGGCCCGCCGCCCGTTCTCGATCTGCATGGCCAGCTCAACCTCTTGCTGAGGAGTGAGGAGCGGTACCCGGCCGATCTCCTGAAGGTACATCCGCACCGGGTCCGACACCATGATCGAGTCGTCACCGCCCTGGAGATCGTCCCACGCTTCCGGGCCGTCCTCTTCGATTCTGATCTCTTTGGCCTTGAGCGCATCGAGCACCCGCTCGAAGGAGTCGGCCGGGGCTTTGGCGTCTTCCAACTCCTGTTGGACTTCGCCCATAGTCAGGAACCCGCGCTGGGCCCCTCGGTGCAGCAGCAGATCAATGACTTCTTTTTCGGCATTTGGCACGGAGGGGGGCCTCAATCGTTGTCGAGAAGCAGTTGCTTCTTCTCTAATAAACCTAATAGCTCCGCAGTCTCTTGTGAACGGTCCTGCCCGGGCCCATCAACTGCCAGCAAGGATTGCAGGCGCTTAATGCGATCCTCGATCTGCCAGACCTGGATCCGGCGGGCAACGTCCGCCGCTCCCGCCAGTGGTCGGTCGACCAGAGCCAAATGCCTGAGCAGCGCTCCGACTTCCCCCTCGTCGTCTCCGATCAACGAACCCAGCTCGGGTACGGCACCGGTGGCCAACGTAGCGATCACCGGCTCGAGAAGCTCAAAGGCCTGCCGATGGATGGGATCGGAGAAACCCTCGACCGCCAGTCGATTGTCGGCGAGCCCCTCGTCGTTGGCCAGCATGAGCCGCAGGTACTCCTGCTCGGCCCGGCTGCGGCCCGACTCGGGCCGGCGGTAGGAGTCGGTCGGCCCGGGCTCGGCAGAGCGGGTGGCCGCCCGGGCGGCTCGGGACACTGCCTGCTCAAGGACGGTCAGATCGACTCCGGTCTTGCGGGAGAGGAACACGGCGTATTCGTGGCGAGTGACGGCGTCGGGGTGGCGGGCAACGATGTCGGCGGCCGCCCGGATAGCCCGTCCGCGGGCCTCCGGCTCGTCCAGGCGATGCTGGTGGAGCTCCTGTTCGAGCCGGAATTGGAGGAGGGGAACCGATGACTCGAGGGAGAGGGCCGACCGGAGCAGTTCGATCTCTCCCGACTCAGCCAGGTCGCCGGGGTCACGACCAGACGGCAGCGGGGCCACCCGCAGGTCCAGGTCTCCGGGAACCGAGTGCTCAAACCCGCGAAGGGCGGCGCCGGTGCCGGCCTCGTCGGCGTCGAAGGCCAACACCACCCGTTCGGTGAAACGCCTGAGCAGATCGAGGTGGCCTTCCCCAAAGGCGGTTCCGCAGGTGGCGACGGCCGGGATCTCGGCCTGATGAACGGCGATGACATCGGTGTAGCCCTCGACGACCACCGCCACTCCCTGGCGGACCATCTCCGACTTCGACCAGTTGAGCCCGTAGAGGAGGCTGGACTTGTGATAAATCGGGGTCTCAGGGCTGTTCAGGTATTTGGGGCCCTCGCCTTCGAGCAAGCGGGCACCGAAGCCGACCGGGTCGCCCCGGAGATCGAAGATGGGAAACATCACCCGGCCGCGGAAACGGTCATACATGCGGCCTCGCTGGTTGCGCGACACCAGACCCGCCTTCTCCATCACCTTGTCGGGAACCTCGCGGTCATTACGCAAGTGGTCGTAGAGGGAGGTGAACCCCGCGGGAGAGAACCCGATCTGGAACCGGTCCACTACATCGGTGTCGTAGCCCCGGCCCCGCAGGTAACTGCGGGCGGTGGCCGCATCATCCGCCTTGCGCAGACGCTCGTGATAGAACTCGATCGCCCAGCCCACCGCCTCGATGAGGGACTCCCGTTCGCCGCGGCGCTTCTCGGCCTGGGGGTCTATCCGCAGCTGGATTCCGGCCCGGCGGGCAAGCAGCTCGAGCGCCTCGCTGAAGTTGAGGGCCTGGGTCTGCTCGACGAACCGGAACAGATCGCCGCTCTCGCCGCAACCAAAACAATGGAATAGGCCACGCGCCGCATCCACCGACATACTCGGTGTTTTCTCCTGATGGAACGGACACACCGCCATCACGTTGCGGCCGGACTTCTTCACCGTGGTTACCTCGCCGACCAGCTCGACAAGGTTGGTGGCCGCCCGAACCCGCTCAATATCTTCCCGCTGAAAGGCCACGAGTCGAGTGTAGGGGGCGCACCCGACTCGGTCCCAAAAACCTCGGCGGCTCGACTGCCACCCCTAGTCTCGCTTTAACCAACTAGGGAGGGTCCATGGAGCCGTTTCCGGCTACGTTTGAGGTTGATTACGCAGGAGGCGAGCGCAACCGCTGGCTGGGCGCCGCCGGGATCATTACGTACATCAAGCAATTGCTGCTGATTCCGCATTTCATCGTGTTGTTCTTCCTCGGGATCGGCACTTTCTTCGGGGCATGGATCGGATATTTCATGATCCTCTTCACTGGACAAAGACAGCCCGAAGGACTCCACAAGTTCATTTCTGGGACGATCGGCTGGAGCAACCGAACCAGCGTCTGGCAGTACAGCCTGGTTGATGAGTACCCCCCGTTCGAGCTCCACCCGGTCAACCCGTATCCGGCTGTATGGTCCGACACGGACGATACGCCCGGGCGCAATCGGCTCCTAGCCCTGGCCGGAATCTTCGGCATCAAGTTCCTCATGGTGCTCCCCCACATCATCATCCTGGCTCTTGTCGGATTCGGAGCCTTTGTGGCGGCCTGGGTGGGCTACTGGATCATTCTCTTCACCGGGAATCTGCCGGAGGGCATCCACACCTTCGTGACGGGATTCCAGCGCTGGGCAGCCCGCGTCGGCGCCTGGCTGCTGAGCCTGACCGACACGTACCCGCCCTTCAGCCTCGATTGACGCTTGGGCCTCGCTCAGCGATCGAGTGGATCCCACATGTGAAACAGGTACGGGGAGGCAATCGGTGTTGACGTGCCGGCGGGCTCAGTTCCGTGGCCGCCGTCTCCGGGCCGGCTCAGCCGAAATCGCCCGTGGCACTGGAAACACTCCCCCCATAACTCCACTCCGCTGTCGCGATTGTCGTCGAACTCCTGCGCATCGACACCGTTGAGGCTTCCGCATTGCGGACACGTGCGGGTGAGCTCTTCCATTCGTCCGAGCATAGACAACCCCGGCCATGGCATCTATTCGTAGACTCGCCCGATGCATCTGGCGTTCCTGAACCCACAAGGCAACTTCGACCCGGCCGACAGCCACCTCGCCGCCCACCCCGATTTCGGGGGCCAGCTGGTGTACGTCAAGCAAGTAGCCCTAGCCCTTGGCAATGCTGGTCACCGCGTCGACATCATCACTCGACTCGTCGACGACCCGAAGTGGCCCGAGTTCGCTGGTAGCGAGGACGCATATCCCGGCGCACCGGATGTCCGCGTCATCCGTCTCACCTGCGGAGACAACAACGCATTCCTCCGCAAGGAGGAGCTATGGCCGTTTCTTGTCCGCGACTGGGTCCCCAACATCATCGAGTTCTACGGCCGCGATCTTCCCGATTCGTTCACCGGCCACTACGGCGACGGCGGACTGACCGCGGTGCTACTGCGAGAGGCCACTGGTGTGCCTTTCACCTTCACCGGCCACTCGCTGGGAGCCCAGAAGCTCGACAAACTGCTGGGCGACGACGACGACATCGAAAAGCTGGACCGGCATTACCACTTCGCCACTCGCCTGGCGGCCGAGCGCCTGGCTATCAACCACTCCGGCGTCAATGTGGTCTCCACCCGCCTGGAGCGGTTCGAGCAATATGCCCACCCCCGATATCGGCCAGCCATCGACGTTGCCGACGATTCCCGATTCGCAGTGGTGCCACCCGGCGTCAATCTCGCCACGTTCGACCGCGATTCGGAGTCGCCATTCGATCATGAGATGACCGAGTATGTGAGTCAGCGCATCGAGGCAGCCACTGGACGCCGGGCGGGGCTTCCGGTGATCGTGGCATCGAGCCGGCTCGACCCAAAGAAGAACATCGTTGGCCTCGTCCAGGCCTACGCCTCGAGCCCGGCGGTGCAGCGAGCTGCCAATCTCGTTTTGGTTACCGGCTCGATTCCCGACCCTCTGGTTGATGCCGGCAGCGCAACCCAGACAGAGCAGGAGGAGATCCGCCGCATCCGCCGGATCATTGAGGAATCCCAGCTGGAGGGGATGGTGGCCGCCTTCGGTATCCAGGGACAAGCCAAGCTGGCCGCCACCTATCGCCATCTCGCCCAGCGGGGCGGCGTGTTCGCTCTCACGGCCCTGTACGAGCCCTTTGGCCTGGCCCCGCTGGAGGCGGCGGCCGCGGGGTTGGCGGTGGTAGTGACCGCCAACGGTGGGCCGTCGGAGAGCTTGCGCGACGAGAACGGGGAGTACGGAGTGCTGGTCGACCCGGCCGACCCGGCCGACATTGCCGCAGGACTCGAACGAGCACTCGGCCCCGAATGGCCGACGCTGGCGGCGGCCGGACGCCAACGGGTCCACGACCGCTACACCTGGGACCGCACCGCCGCAGGCTATGTGACGGCAATCGACCGAGCCATCGCCGCCCCCAATCGAGATCTGCTCGAAATCGATGCCTACTTCCTCGGTGAAGGCGTGGCGCCGGTGCTCGAGAAGTGATCCACGGCTTCCTTCCCCTGGAGGGGAAGGTGGACTCGGAGCGTGGCTCCGAGGACGGATGGGGGGAGGCACCGAAGCAACTCATCCCGCGTGGACTGTGGAGAACCGCCACCCCCACCCCGACCTCGCTCCGCTCGGCCACCCCCACCCT
>JAOTYB010000024.1 GCA_029862065.1 Acidimicrobiia bacterium
GGCCCGAGCCGTCCGCTCGACCACTCCGCTCAGCCTGGCCTTTCTAGACCTGGACGGCATGAAGCGAGTGAACGACGAACTGGGACACGGGGAAGGAGACGAGATGCTCCGGGTCCTTGCCACCAGCGTCTTGGCCTCTATCCGAGAAACCGACGTGTTCGGGCGCGTCGGAGGTGACGAGTTCGCCCTCATCCTTCCCGACACCGACGAACACAAGGCTCTGCAAGCGATTCAGCGCCTGCGGCGGGTCATCAACCGCCGAAGCCGCCCGGGCGGGCCCTACATCTCGGTCAGCGTTGGGGTCGTGACATTCCGACGCAATCCACCCAGCGCAGACGACGCGCTGCGGGCCGCCGACGCCCTCATGTACTTGGCCAAGCGGGCGGGCGGCAACCGGGTGGCCGGCAGTGTCCTGGCCTGGGATTCGGAACCGCTCGGAGAATTCGGACTGGTATTTGATATCGCCGAACACCACGCCATGTGGAATCCCGGCGAGGACTCGGGAGGCGACGAGGGGTTGCGTTCCGCCTGAGTTCGGTCGATGAGCCCATACAATTCGGCGGTAGTGACCGATGACACCCAGTCCGAGGACTACGCCGAACGGCTCCAACAGCGGGAACGAGCCCGTTGGAAGCGTTGGCTCAACGTCCAGGCGCCGTTCCAATGGAACCTGCGCCGACTCAAGCTCGGCTTCACTCTCGACGTTGGGTGCGGCATCGGCCGCAACCTGGTGGGGCTGCGCGGAATTGGCGTCGACCACAACCCGTCGGCGGTGGCCATCGCCCGCGACCGGGGATTGACCGCCTACACCGCTGATGAGTTCGTGGCGTCGGACGACGCCCACCTGGATCAATTCGACTCGCTGCTGCTGTCGCATGTGGTTGAACACATGACCCGGGACGAGGCGGTTGCCCTCGTCGCCAGATACCTGCCGTTCCTTCGGCCGGGCGGAAGAGTGGTGCTGATAGCCCCCCAGGAAGCCGGCTTCCGCACCGACCCCACCCATGTCGAGTTCATGGATCGGCCGGCGTTGCGTCACATCCTGGAGGCCAACCGGTTAGTCGTGCGGAAGGAAGCCTCCTTCCCGCTCATGCGATCGGCCGGCCGCTTTCTCCGCTACAACGAGTTCCTGGCGGTCGGGGTCAAGCCGGCCGGCTAGCCGTCCGAGTCAGAGATGGAGTGGGTTGGGATCTCGGGCGCCGGGCGTGGCTTGCGCCGTAGCGTGGATAACCCGAGCACGGTCAACACTGCCCCCACCAGCCACAGCCCGATGGGAACCACAGTCCGACCGAGCGTGAGCTGGGTGCCGTACCTCTCAGCATCGTCCACCGCATCGGCCAGAGTCTCCTCGGTAGAGGTGTAATTGAGGTTATAGACCGTCACCGGGTCGATCTCGAGAGGCAGGCCGGGTACCGAAATAATGGCCTTGCGAACATCGTTCTTCTCAACGTCGATCAGGACACCGGTGGCCGGATCGACCCAATACTTGGCGGAGAACTCATAGGTGTAGTCGAGATCCAACTCGTCGGGTAGCAGGGGGAGCAGGGCCGGCAGTGCGCCCAACAGGTCGGGCGGGAGGTTGAGCAGGGGAGCGATCGCGGTGACCGAGGCCTTGGGGAAGGTCGCCGGGAACTCGCTCAGCGTCCCCGGGTCGACGATAGGCAGCGGGCCCGACGACGCCTCGAAGACGCGGGTCGTGCGGCCCTGTCGCTCCTCTTCCCCGACGTATTGCAGCGTGACCGGCTCGGCCGGGTCTCCGTTCCAGCCGGTGTAGCTGCGGGCCTCGGTCCCGATCGGAAAACCGACAACGAGACCTTCACGGTCGAAGACCAGATCGTTGTCGGTGAAGTTGGGAACCGCCTCCATCGTGACCCGGTCGATGGTGTAGAAGTCCTCGTATCCGGTGAGGCGGGTGCCGGCCAGCGGGGTGCCCTCGGCGGCCACGAGTCTGGCGGCATCGCGTACCAGGGCCTTGTCTCCGTCAACCTCGATGGTCCGCACCTCTCGCTCGGATACCACCGGAAGATCGTTGAAGAACGGCGGGGCGCCGGTCGGGTTCTCCAGTTCAGCCCGATTGAGGATGTCGACCGTGCCGGAGTAGGTGCGGAGGGTGTCTACGTCGTCGGGGAACTTGGCGAGCGCGGGAACGACCGCGAACTTCACAACGAATCCGGCGATGATGAGCAGAATCCCGAGACCCAACAACACCCTGGGCCCAAGCTTGCCCGTCATTTTCTCTCCCGTTTTAGCTGGCGGGAGTGTAAACGCCGGAGAACGATTTCGCGCTGTGGTGGGTACCCTCAGTGGTATGCACCCCCTGGAACGGGCCCTGGCTCGCACTGTGTGGTGGCTCGTACCCGCCCTGGCCGTGAGCCTCCTGCTTCTGGCCGTGCCACGTGCCGACGACCCGTTCGGCCTTTTCCTTGGTCAACTGATAGCGATCACGGGGTTCGCCATCGCTCTGGCCGTCCGGCTCAGCCCGCTGGCGGCCGATCCGTCGGGCTGGTTTGCCGACTCCTCGTGGTCCCCGGCCGCCAAACGACTGGCCGCAGCCTCGGCCATTGTGGCGATCGTCACCGGTGCCGTCGCTCTGCTCACGCTCGCCTCCTCAGCCACTCTCAGGCTGGAGCCGTCGCTCCAGTTTCTCCAGTTGCTCTCGGCTATGGACATTGCCTGGACGGGAGCCGCCATCGTTGTGGGGAGCTATTTGAAGTGGGGGAGGCCGGCGGCGTGGGCCGGCGGGTTACTGCTGGGAGTTTTTTGCGTCTACTCGATCTGGCGGTATCTCGATGTCGTCGGGTTCACCGCCGACGGGGGGTGGCTGGTGTCGGGATCAGACCTGCTGCGATACGTGATTCCCTTCGACGTTGTGGCCGCAGTGATGGCGGTTGGTCTGTTGGTGGCCGGCGCTCAATCGGGGAGGGTGATCGAACAGGCCAAGCCCCAGTCGTAGGGCTGGAAGACCACCTTCAGCTTGCCGGCGTCTGCCCGCAGTTCCGGAGACAGCCACGGGCGGAGCGCCCGCCCAATCTGACGGCGGGTGGCCGGCCGGAAGGTCGGCATTCGGCTGGGCCGCACAAAGTCGGCTCCGTACCAGAGAAAGACCCGGCTCAGCTGGAGCGTGTCGTCCCGGCGAGCGGCGGCGCCGGCGGCCAGGAAGGACCGGGTTTGGGCGTCGAGCTGGGATTCGAGCGTCAGACCCTGATAAGGCTCGAAGCGCAGCGTCGGGCACGAGGCCGAGCCGCATACCAGCGCACTGTGGATGCGGGGATCCTTGAAGCGCCTGACCTTGCCATGCTCGATGTCGGACAGGCTCAGTCCCTCGTCTCCCACCGACACAATCGGCCGGCTGAATCCGCCGGGGACTCTGAGAACGGAGGTCTCGGAGGCAGCCAGGGCGTCACCGGCCAGGTGTAGGGCACCGGCGTTGTACAGGTTGAGCCAGTAGGCGAGAGCGCCGTTCCTGCTGAGTGAGTCGGGATCGACGCCCGCTAGCTCAGTGATGTAGGAGTCCAGGTTGGGGCGCCGCTCGGGGAGCCCGGCAACCCCCTCAACTTGCACGGCCGCCAACACTTCGGCCAGGGCGCGGTGGTCGGGCTCGGTGGCCGTCCCGGTAGGAGCCGGCCGCCGCTTCCGAAGGGATTGCAGCACCGACCAGCCTACGGAAACGGGATTGGGGCCTTGCACGTTCCAGCCAACCGATCCAGTGGCTCGTCTGTTCCCGGCAACGCTTCGCGTTGCTATTGGACAACCCCTTCGGGTTGTCCGAGAGGTCTATGGCCTTCGGGGTTCCTTTGGGTTGTCCAAGGTCTGGGGGTGGGCCGTTGGGTTGGCGATGAGCTGGGGGCCTTCGGGTTGTCCGGCGTGCCAAGGGGTACCATTCCCGCCATGTCGACGCCCACCATTAGTGATGTCCTCGCTCTGGTTGGACGAACCGCGCCCTGGTCGAAAGCGGCCGGCTGGGATCCGGTCGGTCTTCAGCTGGGCGACCCGGCCCGCCCGGCCAACCAGGTAGCCGTATGTCACGAAGTCACCGAGGCGGTGGTGGGTGCCATCGAGGCCCAGCGGGTTGACCTGCTCATCAGTTACCACCCGCTCCTGTTCAAGCCGACCACGAGCTTGGTGGCCGGAACGTCGCCATCCGGCCGGGCGTTTCGGTTGGCCAGCGCCGGCGTCGGACTGGCGGTCGCCCACACGAACTTCGATGCGGCCGACGGCGGCACAGCCGATGCGCTGGCCGACGTCCTCGGGCTGGGAGACACCACCGGGTTTGGCCCGGCGGGTGGCCCCACCTCTGTGAAAGTAGTGACGTTTGTTCCCGAGTCGCATGTTGAGGCGGTGGCCGAGGCGATGGCGGCGGCCGGGGCCGGCCAAATCGGGAACTACACGGCCTGCTCGTTTCGGGCAGCGGGCACCGGGACCTTTCGGCCCGACTCGTGGGCTCAGCCGGTGGCCGGCGACGTCGACAAGCTCAATCGGGAACAGGAGATCCGTGTCGAAATGGTGGCGCCCAAGTCGGCGGAGGCCGCGGTGGCCGCAGCGATTGCCCAACACCATCCGTACCAGGAACCGGCCTATGACGTGTTCGACCGGCGCGGCTCGGATGGGATGATCGGACGGGTGGGACGCCCTCCCGGCGGCACCACAGTGCGATCCTTCTCCCAGCTGGTGGCCGCCAAGCTGGGTGGCGACGTCCGGCTGTCGTGGGCCGGGTCAGATCTCAACCTGGTGGCAGTGGTCCCCGGTTCAGGAGCCGGGTTCATAGACGACGCCATTGCGGAGGGAGCGAAAGCCCTGGTTACTGGGGACATCGGCCATCACGAAGCCCGCCGGGCGATCGATCGCGGGATCAGCATCATCGACCCCGGCCACGCCCGCACCGAACGGCCGGGTGTTGGCGCCCTCTTCGATTTGATCGCCGACTCCGTAGAAGGAACCATTGACCTGACCGGGATCGACCCAACCCCCTGGGAGGGAGTGCAGTGACCGACAAAGCGTTTCTTGATCTGCTCGACCTGCAAGCGGTCGACACCGAAATCGACCAGCAGCTCCACCTCAGGGGGTCACTCCCGGAGCTCGACGAGTTCAAGGTGACCCATGCGACTCTCACTCAACTCGCCGAAAAGGCCGAAGAGCAGAACGCCGAGCTAACCGAGACGCTCTCGGCCCTCCACAAAGCCGAAGGGGAGCTGGAGCTGACCGAGACCAAGCACGGCTCGGAGGAGATGCGCATGTTTGCCGGCGGCTTGTCGGCCAAGGACCTTACGCACCTCCAGGCAGAGATCGAGATGCTCGGTCGCCAAATTGAAGAAGCCGAGGAGGAGATCCTTGGCTTGCTCGAGACGCGCGAACAGCAAGAAGCCGCGCTGGCGGAAACCAACAAGCAGCTGGCCGACGTCGAGAGTCGATCGGCCGCCCTGGAAGCCGCCATCGCTGAGCAGTGGAAGGAGATCGACGCACAGGTGGCGGCCGGCCAGGAGCGTCGCAAGAACTTCGTGCCGCTCATCCCCGAAGACCTCTACGACCTGTACGAGAAGCTGCGGCCGAACAAGGAGGGGATCGCCATCGCCCGCTTGCTGGAAGGTGTGTGCGGAGGTTGCCATCTATCGATGAGCCCGGCCGAGCGTCACGAGGTGCTGAAAGAGGACCCGCCCCGCTGTCTGCAATGCCGGCGAATCCTGGTCCCGCAATAGTTCCGTGCTCTTCTGGCATCTAGGCGGCTCGCTGTTTCTGGCGAGGTGGGTGTTCAAGGACCCGGCCATGGACCTGCGGGTGCTGCTGTTCGGGGCGATGGTCTCGGACCTGATCGACAAGCCGATCGGCTCGATCCTGTTCACCGACTACTTCATGACCGGTCGCATCTACGCCCATACCCTAGTTTTTGGCGTGGTGGTGTTGATCGCCGTGATGGCCTTCACTCGCCGGGGGACCTCGACCCGCAAACGCTGGATGGCGCTGCCGATCGGGGTCTTCTTTCACCTGCTGTTGGACATGCCGCTTGAAGCTGAGCTGTTGTGGTGGCCATTCCTCGGCACCGATTTCCCCGCCTTCGCCGAGGGCGCGTTCGTCGACCTGCTCGGCTACTTGCTCACCTCGCCGTGGGTAGTGGCCCAGGAGGTGCTCGGGTTCGGCTACCTGGTGTTTCTCTACCGCAAGATGCGGCTCGGCGAACCAGAGCGGCGAAAAGAATGGGCGGCCACCGGGACCCTGCCGCTCTAAGCCGCGGTGTCGCTCGGCGCCCGGGTGCGGCTGAGCATTCGGAACGCCACTACCACGAGGAAGGCCGCGAACATCCGGCGCAGCGTGAACTCGGGCAAACCCAGTGCTACCTGCGCGCCGGCCAGGCCGCCAACGATGCCCCCGAGACCTGCCGGGATGGCAATGCTCCAAGTCACCCGCCCGGCCCGAGCGTGGATGCTCGACCCGATGATCACGGTTGGGAGAATCACGGCCAATGAGGTGCCCGACCCCACCTGCTGTTCGACGCCGGTAAGGGCGACGATGGCCGGGACGAAGATGACTCCGCCGCCAATACCGAGGGTGGCCGACAGAAGGCCGGCGAGGAGTCCAACCGCGATGAGGCTGGCCGGCTCGGCTAGGCCGGTAACGAGCGGGTCGGTACCTTCGCCGCCACCGCCACCCAAGGTCAGACGCAGGATCGAGGCCGTTAGTAGCGCCACGAACCCGCGGGCCAACCAGTAGTTGGGGATCCGACCGGCTACCCGGGCACCGCCCAGGGCGCCCATGGCTGCCCCGACGAAGAGCATCCCGGCAGTGTCGAAGGCAACTGATCCGTCAATGGCGAACCGGGTCACCCCGGCCGCGGCGGTAGCGACGATGGTGGCCAGCGAGGTGGCGCCGGCCGCCCGTTGCTCGAGGTGGAGCCACAGCACGAGGCCCGGCACTATCAGCACCCCACCCCCCACGCCGAACAATCCGCCGATGATGCCTGCTCCGAGGCCGAGGACTGCTCCGCGCCAATTCATGGTCGCTGATTCAAGCAGTGGAGCCGCCTGAACCGGTTGCGACTGGACACCGATAGAGTCGGTGGGTGGTCAAGAACGTCCTCTCGATTGGGTTACTCGCGCTCGTTCTAGTGAGCTGTGGCGGTGACAGCGCGGAGCCGTCGACCACCCTCACCCCGACCACCGAAACCAGCGTCACCGGCGGCGAGACTGCCTTGGCGGTGGTGGATGAGTGGCTGGATGCACTCGCCATCGGGCGCTACGGCGTCGCCGACGTCATGGTGGTCGATGAGCAATTCGTGCTGCTGCTGGCTGTCGAGAGCTTCTCGGTCGACCTCTACGAGGCCCTGGTCGAAGACGGCATCGGGCAGGAGGTGAGCGCCACCTTCTGGGAATCGTTTGTCCTGGGCGTGCGGGGGTTCACCGGGGCCGGCATTACTGAGGTCGAGATCCTCGGTGCCGATCCCTTCTCCGCCTACGGCCGCCGTTTCGCTGAGGTCGAGGCGACCTCCCCCCGGGGAGATCTCACGGTCGTTGCGATCCTGGGAGACGACGCTCGGTGGCATGTCGACCTGCTGGCCACCTTTGGTTCCAGCTTCGCACCGCTCTTCAGACAGTGGGTGGATCGACTCCCTGCCGGAGCCGATGCCCCGTTGCAGGCGTTGGGGCGCCAACGGGCCTCACTGGAGGTGGCGAGAGATCGGGCGATCGCCGCGGGCGAGGACGAGGCCAGAGTTGAGCTCGACGACCTGCTGGCGTTGCTGGCCGGATAACTCCCGGAGTGCCCCAGCACGACCCGTCCTACCGATTTACCGGAAGGTGGATGGTGGAAGGCGTAATCTGCCGGCAGACGGCCCCCAGGGAAGGATTGCCGAGATGCAACAGTGGCAGAAATACCTCGCCGAGGTTTTTGGGACATTCATTCTTGTTTTGATAGGAACCATGGCGATCGTCGCCATTGGCCGGACCGGCGACACCGTCATGGCCGTGGTGCCCCTCGCATTCGCGGTGGCTCTCCTTGCCGGCCTCTACGCCTTCGGCGAGGTCTCGGGGGGTCACTTCAACCCGGCAGTAACCCTGGCAATGTTCGTCGACCGGCGAGTGACATTTGTCGACCTGATCGGCTATTGGATAGCACAGGTGGCCGGCGGATTGCTGGGGTCACTCACTCTCCTGTGGATGACCAATCAGGCTGCGGTCGAGTCGACCTCCAGCACGTTCTCGGATGGGATTGGCACCGCCTGGATTTCTGAAGTCGTGTTGACTGCCATCTTCGTGGCGGTGATCTTGCAGGTCACCCGCAGCGCCGGCATGAGCAATCAGGCGTTCATCGCCATTCCGCTCACACTGGCGGGCATTCACTATGCGGGGATTCCCTTCAGCGGCGCATCGGTGAACCCGGCTCGAAGTATTGCCCCTGCCTTCGTCGGCAACGGCGACCAGGCCCTCCGTGAGCTGTGGGTGTACCTGCTGGCTCCGCTGGTTGGTGCCCTCGTCGGGTGGGTCATCTGGAAGGTGGTTGTGCAGGGCGACACCGATCTTCGCGATGACCTCTCGGCCATCAAGGACGCTGCGAAGGCTTAGCGCTACAGACCGAGACTTCTGGAGATAACAATCCGCTGGATCTCGCTGGTGCCTTCTCCGATTCGGAGGATGCGCTGGTCGCGATAGAAGCGTTCGACCGCTGAGTCTTTCATGAGCCCGTATCCGCCGTGGATCTGGATAGCGGCGTCGGTCGCTTCGCTGGCCAGCTCCGTGCAATAGAGCTTGGCCATGGCTGCCTCCGTGCGGAACGGCCGACCCTGATCCTTTAACCAGGCAGCCCGGTACAGGTAGGTGCGGGCGTGGTCGATCTTCATGGCCATGTCGGCCAGTGGGAAGGCAACGCCCTGGAAGGATCCAATCGGCTTGCCGAATTGAGAGCGCTCCTTGGCATAGGCGAGGGCAGCCTCATACGCCCCCTGGGCCGCCCCCAGTCCCATGGCGGCGATCCCCAGCCGGCCGTTGTCGAGGGTTTCGAGCATTTGGCGCGAGCCGCTGCCGAGTTCTCCGAGTATCGCTTCGGGGCCCACCGCCACCCCTGTGAAGCTCAGTTCGGCCGTATCTGAGCCTCGCCACATGAGCTTTCCGTGCATCGTGGTGGCCGAGTATCCGGCGGTCCCGCTCTCAACCAGGAAGCAGGTCAGCTCGGGCCGCCCCTCGGCGCCGCCGGTCACCGCCTGCACGGTCACGCCGCGAGAGATGGGGGATGAGGCATTGGTGATGAATATTTTGGAGCCGTCGAGTACCCAACCGGTGTCAGTGGCGGCAGCTTTCGTGGCTGAGGCGCGGGAATCTGAGCCGGCACCCGGCTCAGTGAGGCCGAACGCCCACAACCCTTCGCCCCGGCACAGCTCGGGAAGGAGCCGATGGCGCTGCTCTTCGGTCCCGTAGTAGTAGATGGGGCCGATGCCCAGCGAGTTGCCGGCCGTGACCGTCGCTGCCTGCGATCCGTCGACTCTGGCCAGCTCTTCGGTGGCGATGACGTAGGCCAGGTAATCCATGCCCTGTCCGCCGTATTCCTCAGGCACGACGATTCCGAACATGCCGAGCTCGCCCATCCTGGCGGTGAGATCGGTGGAGAACTCCTCCCGCTCGTCAAGTCCGGGCGCCACCGGTGCGATCTCGGCCTCGGCAAACGAGCGGACGGTGTCGCGCAGCAACAGATGGTCGGCACCCAGGTCGAAATCCATCAGCCCTCCAGGTAGTCGTTGCGCAGCTCTCGCCGCATCACCTTATTCGAGGCCGTGCGGGGCAGGGTTTCAATGGGGATGACCGAGTGGACCTTGAACAGAGGGTTGAGCTGATCGCGGATAGCGGAGGAGATGGACTCATCGATGGTTTCGAGATCGGCGTCGGGTTCAACAACTGTGTAGATGATCAGCTTGCTGGGGCCACCCCCTTGCAACGGAATGGCAATGGCCGCCGATTCCCGAACACCGTCGACGGTGGCTGCCACCCGTTCGATCTCGGCCGAACTGACCTTGATGCCGCCCAGGTTCATGGTGTCGTCGACCCGGCCGCTGGCCCGGTAGTACGGGCCATCGAGGTGCTCGAAGTAGTCGCCGTGCCGGCGAAGAGGTTGGTTGTCCGGTCCGGCCGGGGTCTCCGCAAAGTACTCCTGGTGGTGATCGCGGTTGAGCAGTTCGTTTGACAGCCCGATCGACGGCGGTACCAGGTAGAGCTCGCCTTGTTGGGCCGGGGCGCCTTCCTCGTCGAGGATGACGATGTCGAGCCCGAGGGCGGGCGTCGAGAAGGCGGCAGGCACGCACGGCTGGAGCACGGTGCCGGTGATGTAGCCGCCTCCGATCTCGGTGCCGCCGCAGTACTCGATGACCGGCTTGCCGCCCGCCAGGGCCATCAGGTAGCGCATGTCGGCCCGGTTGGACGCTTCTCCGGTGCTGCTGAAGACCCGAATCCGGCTCCAATCCAGTTCTTCCATGCACTCGGATTCGCGCCAGGCCCGTACCAGGCTCGGCACTACCCCAAGCATGGTGACGTCGGCCCATTCGACGAACTCGCCAAACCACCGGGTGGTTGGGGCGTCGTCGTACAGCGCGATGGTTGCCCGGTTGATAAGGGAGGCGAAGAGCAGCCACGGGCCCATCATCCACCCGAGATTGGTCGGCCAGGCCAGCACGTCGCCCGGCCGGACGTCCTGATGGAAGTGGCCGTCCATGGCCGCCTTGATCGGCGTGAGGTGGGTCCACGGAATGGCCTTTGGCTCACCGGTGGTCCCCGAGGAGAACAAGATGTTCACGTAGTCGCCAGGCTCCATGGCCATGGCCTCGAACATTTCGGCCGGCCCGAGGAACTCGTCCCAGTCCAGATCTCCGGCCCGGAGTGAGCCCGGCTCGGGGTCCACCACGACGGCTCGCGGCCCTTCGGCTTCGAGCACCTTGGAATACATCGGCAGCGTCCGGTTCCCGCGATGGATGACGCCCTGGGTGATCACCATGTCGGCGCCGGCGATTTCCAGACGGGATTGGATCTCCGCCGCGGCGAAGCTGTCGGCGATCGAGACCACGACGCCCCCGGCCTTGACTACTCCCAAGTAGCCGGCCACCGCCTGAAGGGTCATCGGCATGGCGATTGCCACCCGGCTGCCGCGGCTGAGCCCGAGTTGGCCGAGCCCGGTGGCCACGCGGTTGACCAGAGCCTCCAGCTGGCCATAGGTGAGCGTGCCTCGTTCGCCGCCGTGCTCGAACACCACTGCTGTCGCCTCGGGGTCGGCCAGGAAGCAGCTGTTGACGATGTTGAGGCGGGCTCCGGGCAGCCAGACAGGTTGCAGGGGATCAAGCGGCTGGGTGGCGATGGCATCCGGCTCGGTGTCGAAGGCGATCCCGAGACGGTCGATCACCCGCTGCCAGAAGGTGGCGCGATGCTCGACCGACCAGCGATGCAGCTCGGGGTAGGAGGCGATTCCGAGGTCGGCGGCGAAGCGAGTGAGGTTGGCGTTGCCGACTGTGTCCGGATCCGGCTTCCAGAACGGGGTGATCGACGAAGCAGCCACTCCCGGAAATCTAGCTCAGACGACCGGCTCCTCCAGCACCTGGCGGTCGCGGGTGGCGTAGGCGGCCGCCCCGGCCAGGGGGATCACCAGCAGCGGGATCCACAACCACAGCGGAACGCGACCGATGAGCTCAGTCAGGTCTGACTGGATGCCTTCGACCCACACGGTCAACGCGTTGTTAGACAGGGCGTTTTCCCCGCTGTTGATCACGAGGGTCCAGTAGAAGACGATGAAGGCGCCGGCCACCACCAGCACCACTCCCGAGATCCGGTCGAACACCCGTGACAGGCGCCGGAGGCGATGCACCAGCTTGTCCTTGCCGAGGGCCAGCCCGACGGTCAGGACCATCACCACTGCCGCCATCCCGGCGGCGTAGGCCACGAAGCTGCCAACACCCTCGACCGCGTTCTGGCTGAAAGAGGCGGCGACGACACCGGCGAAGATTGGGAAGGCGCAGGAGAGCGAGGCGAGGGCATAGGAGATACCAAACGCGAAAATGGTGCCTGCCCCTTCGCTCTTGGTGTTTGTCCGGAAATTGGGTACCCGCACCTTCAGGCTGTTGCCCATGAGGAGCCACACCCCCAGGGCCACCACCCCAGCTCCGGTGACCAGAGCGATCCAGGCCAAACCGTCGGCGATCGAATCCTGGATGGCATCGCCACCGAAGCGGATGATGAGACCTGCGGTTCCGAAGATGGCGACGAAACCGGCCGACATCATGAGCCCGATCTTGAGGGCCCGGCCAACCACTACTCGGCGGGGAGCGTCGTCGTCCTCATTGAGGCCCATAAAGAAACTGAGGTAGGCGGGGAGCATGGCGAACCCGCACGGGTTGACGGTTGACAGGAGGCCGGCAGCGAAAGCGAAAATCATGAGGCGGCGATGATTTCTTCAATGCGTTCGGCCAGCTGCTCGGCCAGGATCAGCCCGTGGTGGCGTTCGATGATGACGCTGTCGGCGGAAACAAAGATCGTGGTGGGCATGGTGGGCAGGCCACCGAGTTCCTGGAGAAGGGCGCCCCGAGGGTCCTCCATGATCGGGTAGGTGATCCCGGTCTCGTATAGCAGCTTGGCGGCCGATGCCTCCGACACCTCCTGGTAGTCAACGCCGACGAAGTCGACCCGGTCACCGAACTCGGCATGGGCGGCGGCTAGATCGGGGAGCTCGGCCCGGCAGGGGGCACACCACGAGGCGAAGAAGTTGATGACCAGCGGCCGGCCGGCATGACCGGCCAGCAGCAGTTCGGGGGTTTCGTAGTTGACGTAGCCAACCGTTTCCGGCGCTTGGCCGGCAACCGTGGTCGGGCTCTGGCCAGGTCCGTCGCCGGCGGCGATGGCCAGCCCGACGGCGGAACCGACGATGAGGAGGGAGATGATGGCGGCGATTCCTGCCTGGCCACCCCTGGAGAACTTTTTGTTTGTCATCGTTAGGTCTCTAACTCATTGACAGAAGCCGTGGGTTCCCATGTGTCGGGTTTCGGACAATCCCTGGGCGGCTATCGGCCCTTCCACTCCGGGGGCCGCTTCTCTTTGAACGCTCGCGGCCCTTCTTGGGCATCTTCGCTCAGGTAGACAGGCTCGTAAATGCGATAGCCCTCGTCGAGGGCGTCCGACCAGCCTCGTTCGGCCGCGGCGTACACCATGGCCTTGGCCGCCCGCACCGACATGGGAGCGTTGGCGGCGATTTGGACGGCAATCGTTCGAGCTTCGTTCATAACCTCGCTCGGGGCGACCACTCGATTGACGAACCCGACCTGATGAGCGCGTTCGGCAGTGATCGGCTCGGCGGTGAGGAGCATCTCCATCGCCATGCGCGGGGGAATGATCCAGGGCAGTGGAGCCGCCCACGGAGCCCCCCGCGACCAGCGAGCCTCCGTGATGGCGAATTTGGCTGTCTCGGCCGCCACCACCAGATCGCACTGCTGGGCCAGGAAGAACCCACCGGCGTAGGCGACGCCGTTAACGGCGGCAATGATCGGCTTGTCGGTGTGAAGGTTGCGACCGAGGTGCGGGAGCCAATCCTGGGGGGGGAGTGCCATGGCGGTGTCGGCCATCTCCTTGAGATCTGCGCCGGCGCAGAACGCCTCGCCGGCCCCGGTGAGGATGAGGACCTGGGCTGAATCATCGATGATGAATTCCCGGAACCCGGCGAACAGTCCGTCCCGCACGGCCTGGTTGAGGGCGTTGCGGGCCTCGGGGCGGTTGATGGTCATCTCGACCACCCCATCATGCTGCACGTACAGGACGGAATCTTCGCTCACCGGCACTCTCCAAGGGATGCGAGGGGGCCAGTGTACCGGTCGGGTAGGCTGGCCCAGCACCCCCTCGCGGGCGCATAGCGCACGAACTAGGAGCCTCATTTTGGCGGTTTTGGTGTCACGCCTCGACCACGGCGGTGACGTGTATGCCGCCAACCGGGAGGCGATGGAAGGCCACCTCGCCGGGTTGGAAGCCGCGCTGGCCGAGGCCCGCGGCGGCGGCGGAGAGCAGTACGTCGCCCGCCATCGCAAGCGTGACAAGCTGCTGCCCCGGGAGCGCATCGAGTTGCTGGTCGACCGCGATTCACCCTTTCTCGAGCTCTCTCCCACCGCAGCCGGCGGCACCGAGTTCGCCACGGGAGCTGGCCTCGTTACCGGCATCGGGGTCGTCAGCGGGATCGAATCGATCATCCTGGCCAGCGATCCGACCGTGCGGGGAGGGGCCGTCAACCCCCACACCCTGGCCAAGATGCTGAGGGCCTACGAAATATCGCTCCACAACCGCCTCCCGCTGTTCTTCCTGGTGGAATCGGGCGGAGCCGACCTCAAACGTCAAGTCGAGATCTTCTTGCCCGGCGGGGCCATGTTCCGCGAGCTCACCCGCCTGTCGGCTGCCGGCATTCCCACCATCTCGCTGGTGTTCGGCAACTCAACGGCCGGCGGGGCCTACCTGCCGGGCATGTCCGACTACGTGGTGATGGTTAAAGAACGGGCCAAGGTGTTCCTGGGCGGACCGCCGCTCGTGAAGATGGCGACCGGGGAGGAGTCGACCGACGAGGAACTGGGCGGCGCCGAGATGCATGCTCGCATCAGCGGACTCGCCGACTACATGGCCACTGACGAGCCGGATGCGCTTCGCATTGGTCGGGTCATCGCCAGCCGCCTCAATTGGCGCAAGCTCGGCCCCGGCCCCAATCGACCGGCGACTGAGCCAATGTTCGATATCGAGGACCTGCTGGGGGTTGCCTCGGCCGACCTCAAGCTTCCCTTCGACGTCCGTGAGATCCTGGCTCGCATTGTGGACGGCTCCGACTTCGATGAGTTCAAACCGCTCTATGGAGCCAACCTCGTGACCGGGTGGGCCTCGGTCCACGGGTTCTCGTGTGGAGTGCTGGCCAACGACCGGGGAGTGCTGTTCTCCCAAGAGGCCCAAAAAGCCACCCAGTTCATTCAGCTCGCCAACCGGGCCGACCTCCCGCTCCTGTTCATTCAGAACGTCACCGGCTACATGGTGGGGAAGGAATACGAGCAAGGCGGCATCATCAAACACGGCGCCCAGATGGTGAATGCCGTCTCCAACAGCACTGTGCCCCACATCACGCTGCAGGTAGGCGGCTCCTACGGGGCCGGCAACTACGGCATGGCCGGGCGGGCTTTCAAGCCTCGATTCTTGTTCCTGTGGCCAAACGCCAAGACGGCAGTGATGGGGCCCGACCAGCTGGCCGGGACCATGTCGATCATCGCCCGCCAGGCCGCCGAACGGCAGGGAATCGAGTTCGATGAAGCCGCCGACGACTCCCGCCGCCAGGCATTGGCCGATCGCATCGAGGCCGAGTCGCTCGCTCCGTTCACCAGTGCCCGGCTGCTCGACGATGGCATCATCGACCCCCGTGACAGCCGCACCGTGCTGGGTATGGCCCTGTCGGCCGTCCATTCCAACGTCGTCGAGGGCACCAGCAACTTCGGCGTCTTCCGGACCTAGGAGGCGATGGTGAACAAGATTCTCATCGCTAATCGGGGAGAGATCGCCAGGCGAATCATGGCGACCTGCCGCCGCCTGGGCGTCGAGACGGTGGCGGTGTTCTCCGACGTCGATCGCCATGCCCGGTTCGTGTTCGAAGCCGGCGAGGCGGTCCCGCTGGGAGGCGCGGCGGCCGCCGACTCCTACCTGCGCATCGACGCCATCCTCGATGCCGCTGCCCGGACGGGGGCCGACGCCATCCATCCCGGGTATGGCTTCCTGGCAGAGAGCGCCGACTTCGCCGACGCCTGCCGGGATGCCGGTCTCGTGTTCATTGGCCCGTCAAGCCAGACCATCTCTGCCATGGGCTCCAAAATCGAGTCGAAGCGGCTCATGCGCGAGGCCGGGGTGCCGGTCGTCGCCAGCGTCGAAATCGACGAATTGTCCGACGAGATGGTGGCCGTGTCGGCCTCTGCCGACCTCGGGTGGCCGCTGCTGGTGAAGGCATCGGCCGGGGGTGGTGGCAAGGGCATGCGGCTGGTCGATGGAGCAGACGAGCTCCCCGCCGCGCTGGCCGCGGCCCGCCGCGAGTCCGGCGCCTCCTTTGGCGACGACACCGTGTACCTCGAAGCCTTCGTTCCGTCGGCTCGTCACGTAGAGGTGCAGATCGTCGGCGACCAGCACGGCCATGTCATCCATCTGTACGAACGCGAATGTTCCATCCAGCGGCGCTATCAGAAGATCATCGAGGAGTCGCCCAGCCCCGGCATCACTGACGATGGGCGGGCTGCGCTGCTGGCGGCGGCGGTGACGGCCGGTGAGGCCGTCGGATATGAGGGGGCGGGGACGGTTGAATTCCTGGTGGCGCCCGACGGCTCGTTCTCGTTCCTGGAGATGAACACCCGCCTCCAGGTCGAGCACCCGGTGACAGAGATGGTGACCGGGCTCGATCTTGTGCAGATGCAGATCGACGTCGCCCGCGGACTGCACCTGCCTTCCCAGTCGGACATTCCCGCCTCGTCCGGCCACGCCATCGAGGCCCGGTTGTACGCCGAAGACCCGGTTAACGATTACCTTCCGGCAACCGGCACGCTCCACCAATTCCGCATCCCCGGCGACGGCGTGCGAGTGGATGCCAGCGTGTACGACGGGGTCGAGATTGGCATCCATTACGACCCGATGCTGGCCAAAGTCATCGCCCGGGGCCGTTCCCGCGCCGAGGCTGCGCAACGATTGGCCGATGCCCTGGGCGGGGCCCGCATCCACGGTGTACAAACCAACCGAGCCCTGCTTGTGCGGATACTTCGCCACCCTGAGTTCCTGAAAGGCGAGATCGACACCACCTTCCTCGAGCGGCATTCGGCGGCCACGTTGGGAGCCCCGCTCACCGACGAAACGGCCGCCGGCATCCACGCCCTGGCTGCTGCCCTGGCCGATCAAGCGGCTCGACGCGAGTCGGCCACGGTCCTCGCTGCCAGCCCCAGCGGCTGGCGCAACAATCCGTCGCAATTCCAGCAGGTCACCTTCACCCGCAGCGATTGGTCCGTAGACATCGGCTACCGCTTCGGCTACCGCTTCGACCGGAGCGAGGTAGTCGCCAAGATCGGTGAAGAACTAGTCGACCTGGGGCGCGTGGAGGCCAGCCCCGACCACGTCGATATGACCGTCGACGGCGTTCATCGTCGCTATGAGGTCAGCCGGGCCGGCGGCCGGCACTTCGTGGACAGCCCGCTCGGCTCAACCGACTTCGTCGAAGTCGGGCGGTTCCCTTCGGCCGGCGAGGAGGTGGTGGCCGGGTCGCTGGTGGCTCCCATGCCCGGGGTTGTGCGGCAGGTGGAGGTAGCGGTCGGCGATTCGGTGGAGGCCGGCGATCTGCTCCTGGTATTGGAGGCCATGAAGATGGAGCACAACGTGGTCGCTCCGGCCTCCGGCACACTCACCGAACTGCGAGCCGCGGTCGGCGAGCAGGTCGAGGCCGGGCGTGTCCTGGCCGTTATCGACGGTTCGTAAGGCTGTGTCGCCTGACCGACACTTGGTAAGCATGGACACCGCCACCGGCGTTGAACCGTCAGGTAACCGACAGTGGAGCCACCAGCGATGAACATCGACGGCGTATTCGAAGGGGGCGGGGTTCGAGGTATCGCCCTGGCCGGGGCGGCCGCCGCCGCCATGGAAGCCGGATACGAGTTCAAGAGGTTGGCCGGCACCTCGGCCGGCGCCATGGTCGCCTCGCTGGTCGCAGCCGGATACCGTCCAGAGGAATTGCGTGAGGCGGTATGCAAGGCCAACTGGCCGGGGTTGCTCGACCCCACCATCTACACCCGGCTTCCCGGCATCGGCAAGCACATTTCGTTGGTGCTCCGGAAGGGAATGTACAAGGGCAAGTCGCTCGAGCGCGCCTGGCGCAAGTTGCTGGCGGCCAAAGGGGTCTCGACGTTCTCGGATCTGCCGGAAGGCACTCTGCGGGTGGTGGCCACCGACCTCACCCATCAGCGCGGCGTGGTGCTACCGGACGGTCTAGAGCGCTACGGCCTTGACCCGGGCGGCTTTTCGGTCGCCCGTGCCGTGCGGATGTCGGCCGCCGTCCCCTTCTTGTTCGTTCCCGTTTCTCTCACTCACCGCAAGGCCGGCGGGGAGACCGTCCTCATGGCCGACGGGGCGATGGCCTCCCGATTTCCTTTGGAAGTGCTGCAGCCCCCCGAGGATCACCCCATCGTCGGGTTCCGCCTGGCCGACTTCGGATTACCCCACGACCACGAACCGATCCGGGGACCCATCACCCTGGCCGGCGCGGTGATCGGGGCCGGGATGTCCGCCCGCGAGAACCTGCCCCGGCTGGCGCTGGA
>JAOTYB010000025.1 GCA_029862065.1 Acidimicrobiia bacterium
TCGTCGATATGTGATAGGTAATCCGCTCTTTGCCGCGAGGGTGCTGGCTCAGCGCCGCCATCTGTCTGAAGGGAAGCCAGTCGGCTGATGTACTCATCACCGCCACCTGGAGCCGATCAACTCCGCCCACGGTTGCCAGCGTGGTGAACAGCATCCGTCCCCTTTCATCTATGCCAGGTGCGCTCGTATCAGTCGTCATGCCCGTGTACAACGGTGCGCACGTGATTGTCGATTCGCTCGAATCGGTACTGAGTCAAACTCACCAAGAAATCGAGGTGCTCGTCGTAGACGACGGTTCGACAGACGGTACCGCCGAAGTGGTGCGGAGGGCGGTCGGGTCCGATCCTCGCGTTCGAATACTTAGCCAACCCAATCGCGGCGTGGCCCGAGCACGTAACTACGGTTTGGAAGAGGCGAATGGTGCGTTCGTTGCGTTCGTTGACGCCGACGACCTTTGGAGGCAAGACAAACTCGCCAAACAGACTGCGAGTCTTCAGCAAGCTGGACCCGACGTGGCTGTTGTGTACACCTGGTACGCCCACATTGACCAGGAAGGACGCGTTATCCCGCCGATTCGTCCCAAGCCCGCTTACCGGGGCAACGTTTTGGTCCCCCTGCTTCTTCAGAATTTCATTGGAAATGCCAGTACCCCTCTGATGCGGACGTCCGCCGTCAAACGCGTCGGTGGATACAGCGTGGACCTCCTGAAGAACAGCGGAGGCCAGGGATTCGAAGACTGGCACCTGTATCTGAAGCTGGCAATTAGTTACGATTTCGAGGTCGTCGGAGAATTCCTCACTGGTTACCGGCAGTCGCCGGGAACCATGTCGCGTGACATCAAGCCGTTCCTCAAGAACTTCCGAGAAGCGAGGCGGGATATCTGGAGCCGGTGTCCAGACGCCCCCCGCAAGCTTCACCTCTGGTCGGAGATATACCTGATGTCATGGATACTCGGACGGGCTTGGGCTGAGCGTCGCATCGCCCTCACTATGGCATTGGCAGTGCGGACGGTATTCCGGATCGTTTTGAGGGACCCTCTGATTGCCTTTCGCTCGGAGACCCGAACGTTCTATCGATATGTGCGCGAGATGAGCTCCAACCAACACGAATCTTCGCCCGGCGGCTTCCTGGCCAGCGAGTTGGTGCCCGACCTCGAGCGGTGGCGGCGAGCTCTCGAGTTGCGGAACAAACTGCTCGGGGAGTTGAACCGATGAGCACTCAATCGGAATTCAACACCGACGCCGAGCGACACCTCTCGCCATCCGGTAGGAATCTGATCCAGGCGGCTCTCCGACATCGGGAGGCGCGGATCCATTTGCCGAGGACGCGAGCGACCCGCATGACCACCATGGCCGTGATGGCGCTCCCGGCCGCCTGGGCACTCGGCCTGGCGGAATTCATGTGGCCGGTGCTCGCACTGCCGATGGCTTTCTTCCTGTTGTCCCGCGAGCGAGTCCGGATGCCGCGCAGTTTCCTCATTTGGCTGGCGTACCTGGCAATTGCCGTTGTCGCAGTAGTGAGCGCCGGCGACGGTGCTCGCATCCTCACCGTCTATTTAGCGGCGTCCATCGTATTCCTGTTTGCCTTCAACGCCACGAGCGATGAGTTGCCAGATTCGGCCATCGTTGCCCTTATCGGCCTCTACTGGGTGGTGGTGGCCGTGGGCGGAGTTCTTGCGCTTATCTTCGGCACGACGGAATTCCCTAGCTTGGCCAATACGCTCTTCGTAGACGAGAGCAATGCCGGCACCTTTTGGGATGACGTCACGCGGGTCCAGTTGTCCGATGGGCTCAAGGTCGGTGAACAGTCCGGACTGGTCGTCGACCACCGGCCAAAAGGGTTCCTGGCCTATGCGAATCACTTCGGCGCGGCACTCGTCATGTTCTTACCAGCGCTGGCACTGCTACGGGCGCAACTCTTGAAAGGTCGGTGGGCACGGGCGCTCGATATTGCGGCCGTCGTGGCCGTCATTCCGTTTGTGATTTCGAGGAACCGCTGGGCCTGGCTGTCGCTCGTCGTCGTTGCCGTCTACCTGATCGCCCGGCTCTGGCGCCCTCACCCGAAGGCCGCCCGCGTCATGCTCACCGGTCTCTCCTTAATGCTGCTGCTTGTGGCGGTGACGCCGTTGCAGGGCATTGTCACAGATCGGCTCCAGAGCGAGAGCAGCAAACAGTACCGGTCCGATCAGTACAGCCTGAGCTGGGAACTGATTCAAATGTCGCCGTGGTTGGGGTTCGGCGGGAATCAAACCGGCGATGATCCATTGCTGAGCTCGCCGTCTGAGTTCGAGGACCTCAACCTCGGAGCCGATAGCCAGATCTTGCAGACGACGGTCAACCACGGTATACCAGCGCTCATCGTCTACGCCGTTTGGCTGTTCGCCATCGTAATCGCAGCCCGGTCGATCGACACTCCCGTTCTAGCAGTCACACACCTGGCCGGACTAGTCGCCATTCTCCATACCCCGTTCTACGTGCTCACTCCGCACAGGTGGGTCCTGCTCATGTTGCTGGCCGGTGCATCGTTCCGGCACTTGCACGCTCAAGGTCGGGTTGGCACCGTCACGCTGTGGTCGAAGACAGGCTCGCTCGAGGCACGGGCCCGCCGCGGGAGACGGCGCGATTTCAGAAGGAATCGCTCATAGTTTGGCCGGACACCGGGCTGCACTCAGGGTAGGTCACACCAGCACCGCTCTCGAGGATTGCAGATGTGGGCACCGCCGTCCGGCACGCTAAGTCGGTCGACGTTGTCGCCGCAAACCGATGAGACCTGAAAGCGGGTACGAACCGTCGAGCACGCGGCCACGGTAGAGCGCGGCCGCCAGCACCATCAACAGCATCATCCGATGGGGTAGGAGAACGTAGAACCCGCTATGCAGAACCGCGGTGACGGCCGCAAAGTGGGTCACTGCTTCGACCGGGTTCTGCAGCCTGGCGCTGCCTCCCACGAGGGAGAGAAGCCACGCTCCCAAGAGAAGTAAGGCCGGGACCCCATGGAAGATCATCGTATTGACGATCTGGCTGTCAAAGCCGATCGGCCGATCGTCCATAAACTCCCCGTCGTATCCGGCGTCTCCGCTAGATATGGCTTGACCGAACCCGAGCAGCGGGGCCTCAGTAATCCGATCAAACGCCAAATCGTAAATCTCCTGTCGGTAACCGGTGCCGTCTCCGTCGGACAGTCGAGCCGAAACCACATCCCCAATGGGGGTTGCCGAAAAAGCTATGACTCCCACGGCTAGAACGAGCGCCGCCCAAACGAGGTGGGCTGGCCGCGGCCGCCAAAACCGGCTCGCAGCGTACGCAAGGGTGAATAGCAGCACGACCCACACCCACCTGTTTTGTGAGAGCACCAGGGTGCCCAGGCCGGCCGCGAATGCCACGCCCAGCATGCTTCGCACGCGACTCGGCTTGAGCATCGCGACAAGCATGAGAGCGGCGGGCAAGGCAATCGCGAAGGCCGAGCCCCAGTGATTGGTTTCCGAGTAGAAAGAGCGGGCGCGCACTCGGTCGGCCCCGAGGAATCCGTCGACTTCCGCCCCCAAGTTTCGGCGATCGGCGAACTGAACTCTGGTGTAGCTGAGCAGTCGTTCGTCCGCGTCCACTGCCGACAGGAGGTCGGTGCCTGGGCTTTCATAATCGACTTGGTTCAGCGGGATCGCCAGCACACCACCGGCAACGGTGATCACCCACAGCAATGCGACGGCGCCGATCAAGGGCTTGTCGGCGATCTCGCTCGCCTCGGCGTTGAAGACAAACAGAAAGAGCAGCGTTCCGACGACGTAGATAGCCAGGAAGAACGTATGAGTGCGGAAGACCTCTCCGGATACAACGAGATCGAAACTTGCTAGAAAGGCGACTGTCATGAACGCCACCCACAAGAGAAAGGGCCGCGGAACCAGTATCCGGGGGCGGTTCCGGATCAGCTGGTACAGCAGAACCAATCCGATCGGGAGCCACACCAACTCGCCAAATCCCAACAACCACGCGACCGGAATAGAGATGATGGCCACATACAGCAACCGCTCGGTGGGTGTTCGAGGTGCGAAGTCGCCCACCGGACCCCGGTGAACGGCCGCAGCCAAAGCCTGTGCCTGTTCTGAGATGTACATCGGTCTCCGAGGGTTTCAGGCCCTAGCCCGCTGGATCAGTGTAAGTGTCTCTCAGGCCGGTCCCAACCAGCCGGTCTCTCGTGCGGGACGATCAGAGAGTTGTGCCCGTCGCCGTTGGCTCAGCTTCTGAGCGCGTCCTCTGAGATGGCGAGATCTTTGATCTTCGGCTTCCCGCTCAGCCCGGCACGTCGTCACCCCACATTCCTCGCCTCGGCTGGGCGCCGACGAGCAAACACATACACTGAACGAGTGAACATGATCATGCAGATAGTTCGGCGCGTATCGCATTTCCCATCCGTCCGTCGCGGAGCCGAGAGGATTGCCGGCGCACGAGGCCGGGGTCTTGTCCTCGTATATCACGAGATAGCGCAGGTGCCACGGGAGGATCCGGCGACTCCCACGATCTCGGTGGCAGAGTTCGAACAACAGGTTGGTTGGCTCTCACATGTTGGCGACATCGTCCCGCTCCCGAACGTGCTCGACGGCGGCCGCGACTCACGACCCAGGTTCGCGATCACGTTCGACGACGATTACGAGAGTCATGCGAAGTACGCACTACCGGTGCTTGAGCGCCATGGCGTACCGGCCACCTTTTTTCTGTCCGGCCGGTGGCTTCACGGTCTGGGTCGTTACTGGTGGGAGAAGCTCGACACCGCCATCGCACTTTCCGGCCTTGAATCCGTTGCTCAAACGTTGGGTGTCGACGCGGCCACTCCGACCCAGCTGGCTGCCCGGTTGGAAGTGAGCCAAGACTTGCAAGGCATGCTCGATCAGGTGCCACTTCCCGACCTTCCGCCGCTGTCAGATCGGTGGTTCCAGATGCTCCTGGGTGCCGACATGGGCATTGGTTTCCACACAGTCGACCATCCGCGTTTGACGGCCGTCGGGGATCATGAGCTAGATGAGGCACTTCAATCGGGCCGTGCTGACTTGGCTGAGGCCGCCGGCCGCCATCTGTCACTGTTTGCCTATCCGCATGGCCGAGCCGGTGCCCGAGAGGCCGACGCGGTTGACCGGGCAGGCTTCGAGGCGGCGTTTACAACTTCAAAAGATCCAGTTGGGGCCGGGACCGACCGATACCTCGTGGGGCGGTGGGAGCCGGATACTGCATCGTTGGAAGACTTTGCGGCCGAAACCGCCTGGCGTCTCAACGCGCCGATACGCCCGGGTCGCAACTAACACCGGCAGCAATTGGAGTCGCACATGACCGGCAGTGCCACGCATCCTGCTGACGAGCTACCGCTTGTTTCGGTCGTTGTGCCCTTTTACAACAGCGAACGTTTCTTCGAGGAAGCGATCGAGAGCGTCCTAAGCCAAACCTACGAGAAATGGGAGCTCCTGCTGGTAGACGATGGGTCAACGGATGGGAGTCGCCCAATTGCAGACCGATTCGCCGCCGCCATGCCCGACCGGGTCGTCGTTTTGGAACACCCCGGCCACCGGGGATTGCCGGCCAGCCGAAATCTCGGCATCTCCCGTGCTCAGGGCGATTACGTGGCGGGACTCGACAGCGACGACATCTGGCTTCCGCGACGGCTTGAGCACCAGATTCAACTGTTTCTCGAACACCCCGAGGTCGGCATGGTGTGTGGCCCTACCTGGTACTGGTTCTCGTGGGCTGATCGGGCGACCGACCGTGACTTGGACATGCGTCGCGAGCTCAATCTGGACTACAACCGACGGTACGAGCCCCCGGATCTGCTGTGCCGGCTGATATTGGCGGAGATCCATTCACCGGCGACGGGGGCCGCTTTGATCCGACGATCGCTCTTGCAGCGGGTCGGCGGTTACGTTCAAGACTTTCCAGCCATGTATGAAGATCAGGTGATGCTCTCCAAGATCCTCTTGCATGCTCCCGTATACGTGTCAGGAGAGGCACTCGATCGGTATCGACAGCACGATGAAAGTATTACCGCCCTGGCCAATAGCTCGATAACCGATATTCATTTGCTGCTCAGCCGCGAACGCAGGATGTATCTCGAGTGGGCAGCCGATTACGTTGCCACCGAGGGGCTGTTCAACCAGGAGCTTGACGAGGCCCTCAAGGTGGCATTGGCTCCGTACCGACACCCGTGGCGGTACCGGCTCACCCATCCAGGGGAACTGTCACGGTGGGCCGCCTCGACCTTGTTGCCAACCGGGTCACAGCGAGCTTTGTGGCGATGGGTACATCGCCGCCGGCAGAACGCAGCGAAGGAAGCAGGAAGATGAAGCTTCGACTAGCTCTTCCAGCGGGTCTGTTCGATACCGGTTCAGCTTCCCTCGGAACGTTCATCGTGCAGGCCTACGCGGTCCGCAGTCTGGATGCTGATGCCCTCGGGGTCTACGCCGTTTTCTTCTCGGCCTACCTGTTCGCTAGCCAAGCCACCCAGTTCCTCCTCCTGTATCCCTTGGAAATCGCGGTGCTCCAGCTTCCGCGTGCGAGCCGTATCCAGCTGCTACGTCGCTCAGCCCGGTTGGCTTCGATCGGTCCCATAGCAGCTGTTGTCGGCGTCATTGCTGCCATCCTGATCACCGGGTCGGCGGCTGAGGGCCTCGCACTCGGCTTCAGCCTCACGATGGCAGCCGTCGCAGCCACGTCCCCTCTCTATGAGCACACCAAGCGGATGTTGCATCTTTCGGATCGATCGTGGCATGCGGCCGGATTGGCGCAGATGCAGCTGGTGGCCCTCATACTCATTCTCGGCACCATGATCGTTGTGGACACGCCGGTGCATTGGGTGCCGTTCGGTGCATTGGCCGGATCCCACGTAATCGCTCTCCTCATGGCTGCGATAACCATTCGGGGTGGTGAGATTGACTCGCTGTCGACTCCGCTCGGTTCGCTTATCCGATCGGGACGGTGGCTGTTGATATCCGGCATGATGCCTCCGCTCGCCACTCTCATTGCGGCCGGATTGATAGCCCGACTTGCCGGAGTGGAACAGCTGGGATTCGCCCAGGCCGCCCACGTGGCCAGCCGTCCGATTCTGATCCTCGCCTCGGGATTGTCGGCAGTGCTGGGTTACCGGCTAATGGAGGCCGGCTCAACGCGCACCAAGTCTGCCGGGAATCGATACTGGCGCCTCTACACAACAATTCTCGTGATTGGCGGCGGGGCCTATGTCCTGCTGACCGGGTTCGACTGGGTTGGGAATCCCATGGCTGCCTTACTTCCCCGGGCCTATGAGGTCGGCGGCCTGGTTCTCGTAGCGCTGGGAGCCAACATCGTTGCGGCTCTCATGCGGCCGGTTCGGAACGAGTTGATCGGCGCCCACTGGGAGCCACGGGTCGCCACAGTCGATACCGTCGCCGCGGCCGGCCTGCTAACGGTTGCGGCCTTCTCCGGCTCACTCGACGCGTTCGCCGTGCCGCTGGGAATCTTGGCCGGGGCCCTCGTTCACGTCGTTGGTTACCTTCCCGCCCGGCAAGCCATGTACCAGACTCCTAGCCGGGTCAGCGATCGGGCACCCCCGTCGGGTCTGACCTAGGGCGGGTGCGGTTTGGTCGGGCATTGTTGGTCTCAATCTGCCCGCCGGCAGATTCGATAGCTGCCGGCGGAATCACTTGCTCCCATGGTTGGTGAACCGTTACGTGGCCATATCGATTAGGCGTCACGCTGGCACTAACACAACCATCGATGCGGCGGTTCCCACGATCGAGCCGGAAAGCAAACGTTCGGTTCGGGTTCAAGGCCGCACGCAAGCTCTGGACGGCCGCTGATTTGTGCGTATCTCACTCGTGGCCCGATAGTGGACGGATGGAGTGTCAATTCGGTAGACACCCGTCTCGAATACATCGTTACCAAAGGACCGCATCGACGCCTAGGCTGCACGCATGGTGACCCGGTCTCTCAAGGCTCGAGGACCCCTCGCTGTTTCTCCTCACCACCTGGCCTCACAGGCAGCAATTGAGATCATGCGGTCCGGGGGGAACGCCGTCGACGCGGCTGTCGCTCTCAACGCAGTGGTCGGCGTTGTCAGGCCGACCGATTGCGGAATTGGGGGCGACCTTTTTGCCTTGATCCACTCGCCGGGGACCGAAGCCCCCGCAGTGCTCAATGCCAGCGGCCGGGCCGGAGCCGCCGTTTCATCGTCGGCAATGCGGGCCGACGGCCACGAGGAGATCCCGCCAAACCATCCGGCGGCGGTCACGGTGCCCGGCTGTGTCGATGGCTGGGCCGCCATGCTCAACCGATTCGGGGCCATGACTCTGGGCGAGGTGCTGGCTCCGGCGATCGAGCTGGCCGAGGAAGGCTTTGCGGTTTCGCCCGAGATGGCCCTCAACCTCGAGGCCATTTTCGAGGAGGTGAAGGATCAGCCGTCCGCATTCGAGTTGTATCCCGACGGCACTCCACCAGCCGAGGGAAGGATGCTTCGCCGTCCGGCGCTGGCAAAGGTGCTGCGGGCGATCGGGTTCAAGGGGCGGGAGGCCCTGTACGGGGGAGAGGTTGCTCAGGCGATCGAAGCCGCTACCGGCGGGATCATCACCGATGTCGACCTGGGAACCAACCGACCCGACTGGGTAGAAGCTGCCCGGCTTGAGGTGTTCGGCGAGACCGCCTGGACGATTCCGCCCAACAGCCAGGGCTACATCACGCTGGCCGCCCTGGCCATTTTCGAGCAGCTCAATCCTCCCGCCGACTTCGCCGACCCCGAGTTCCATCACCTGCTCATTGAGGCCTACCGGGCTGCCGCCTGGGACCGCGGCCTCCATCTCGCCGACCCTGCCCACATGACGGCCACCGTCGAAGAGCTGCTTCATCCGCTCAGGCTTTCCGAGAGAGCAGCCGCCATCTCGCCAACCAGTGCCACCTGGCCCCCGTCGTCGCCGCTCCCCGGTGGCACCGCCTATATGTGCACCATCGATGGCTCCGGCCTGGGGGTGTCGCTCATGCAGTCCAACTTCCATGGCATCGGGAGCGGCATCTCGGCCGGCAGCACCGGTGTGTGGCTGCACAGCCGTGGCGCCGGGTTCAGCCTGGAGGCTGGGCACCCGAACGAGCTGGCGCCGGGCAAGCGGCCCGCCCATACGCTTGCTCCCTCGCTGTTCACCCGGGATGGCAAGCTGTCGCTGTTGCTCGGGAGCCGCGGAGGCGACTTCCAACCGCAGCTGGTTATCCAGATTGCCGCCGACCTGCTCCACCTGGGCATGGACCCGGCCGAGGCCCAATCGATGCCGCGTTGGGCGCTCGATGCCTTCGGTCCCGGCGACGCCTCGCGTCCCGCCGTCGAGGACACAATGAGCCCGGAGGTCGTCGCCGGCCTCGGCGCCCACGGCCACGACCCGCAGCTGGTGTCGGCCCAGCGGGGATGGGGCCCAGTGTCCATCATCCGGGTGGGGGCCGACGGAACCCGCGAAGCTGCCGCCGACCCCCGGGTCAGCACGGCCGCAGTAGCCGGTCTATAGGGCCTCAATAATGGCGTCGGTCATTTCGACCGTCGACGCCGTGCCACCCAGGTCGCCGGTGAGCACCGAGCCGGACACTGTGACTGCTTCGATGGCGGCTCCGATGCGTTCGGCCGCTGTCCCTTCGTCGATGTAGTGGAGCAGGTCGACCACCGGGGTGAGTAGGGGGAGTGGGTTGGCAACTCCCAACCCGTCCAGCTCGGGGGCGTCGCCGTGGACGGCTTCGTAGATACGGACGCCGTCGCCGATGTCGATCCCCAGACTTGAGGAGATGCCGCCGGTGAGGCCGTTACACAGGCTCGATAGGACGTCTCCGTACAGGTTGCCCATGAGGAGCACGTCGAACTGATAGGGGTCGAGGACCAGTTGCATGCAGGCGGCGTCGACGATCACCGTACGCAACGGCACCTGGGGATACTCCTCAGCCACCTCTTGAACGACGGACAGGAACAGTCCGTCAGACAGTTTCATGATGTTGGCCTTGTGAATGAAGGCCAGATGACTCCGCTCCAAATACAGGGCGGTCTCGAACGCGAACCGGGCGATCCGTTCCGACGCCTCGCGGGTCACAACCTTGATCGACTCGATCACACCGGGGACGATCTCATGTTCGATCCCCTTGTAGATGTCCTCGCTGTTCTCTCGAATGATGAGCAGATCGAGGTCGGGGAATCGGGTGGACACCCCCGGCAGGCTGCGGATGGCTCGCACGCCGGCGAACAGGCCGAGCCTGCGCCGCAGTGCCACATTCAGGTTGCTGGACGCTCCGACCGGACCACCGGACGGGGTCATGAGCCGGGTCTTGAGTCCCAGGCCGGCGGCTTCTGCTGCCGCGGCCGCCTCCTCCAGTTGGGCGGCGGCTGTTGCATAGTCCGGCCCGACGACATCGACCCGTTTCCAGCGGATGGTGACGCCGGCCGCCTCGATCACCCGCTGCACTTCTGGGGTTATCTCCTGGTTGATTCCCGAACCGACGATGAGAGCGATTTCGTGCTTCACAGCGCCTCCAACAGAGCGTCGGTGAGCTCTTCAGTCGTCGCGGTCCCGCCCAGGTCGCCGGTGAGTACCGAGCCATCGGTCAGCAGGCGGTCGACACCGGCCCGGAGGCGGTGGGCGGCCTCGCGTTCGCCGACGTGCAGCAGCATGAGCTCGGCCGACAAGATGAGGGCCAGTGGATTGGCGATGCCCTTGCCGGCGATGTCGGGAGCGGTGCCGTGGACGGCTTCGAAAAGGGCGAATTGGGTGCCGATGTTGGCCCCCGGCACCATACCGAGGCCGCCGACCAGGCCCGCGCACAGGTCGCTCACCACGTCGCCGTCGAGGTTGCCGAGCACAATGGTGTCGAACTGATGGGGATCCAGCGCCAGCTCCATCACCAGATTGTCGAGCCCGACATATTCCACCTCGGTGAAGGGGAAATCGGCAGCCACGCCACGGGCCGCATCCAGGAACAGCCCATCGGACAACGGCATGATGGACTGCTTGTGCGAGACGGTGATCTTCTGGCGGCCGTTGGCCCGGGCGTACTCGAAGGCGTAGCGAACGATACGCTCGGAGGCATCCCGGGTGACGATCTTGAGGGCTTCCACCACGCCGGGCACTGTCTCGTGCTCCCGGCCTGAGTACAGGCCCTCAGTGTTCTCCCGAACGACCACCACATCCACGCCTTCATAGCGGGCTTTGCTCGGCCCCGGCAGTGACATCACCGGCCGTAACGAGACGTAGAGATCGAGCGCCTGGCGGATGGAGACGTTCACCGACCGCCAGCCGCCGCCGATGGGGGTCTGAAGCGGTCCCTTGATGCCCACCCGGTTCTGGCGAATTGACTGAACGGTGGCGGCGGGCAGCGGACTGTGGCCGGCGTCGACCGCCGCGCTGCCTGCCAGGTGCTCTTCCCACTCGATGGTCCCGCCGGTGACGGCGTCGACGGCTCGCACCATCGCTCGTGACACCTCAGGGCCGATACCGTCGCCGGGTATGAGTGTGATCTTCACGGCCAGGATTATGGCCGGTGGATCAGCGGTTCTGTGTCTTGCGGCCGGCCAAGCGCGGAACGACCTGTCGCCGGAAGCGGGTAGCCCGGGTTACAGCCGTCTCCAATTCAGGAGCCGATACCGGACGCGGCACCCGGCGGTCGGCCCGCTCGAGGGCCTGCTGGTTGAGAAGGCGAGAAGCCAATTCGGAGAGAATCCTGACTTCTTCGACGTCTTGGCGGTCCACCGCATCGTTGAGAGCGAGAGTGAGGCCGGTGGTACGGATGCGCTCGCCCCACACCCAGTGCTCGGCCACCAGGTCGGCGTCGAGATCTTCGAGTGGGGCCGCTCGGAAGAAGTCGGCGTTGTCCTCGTTCCGAAGGGGGGCCAGAGCCCGCAGCCACAACCTGGCGAGGCGACCCTCGGATTCGATCCCGGGGGTGATGGAGACCGCTTCTCCATCGGCCGGCGCCAGCAGCTGCCAGGGAGACACGCCGAGCACGGCAGCCATGGCCACGGCGTCGTTCAACAGCACCGTCGCCGGCGCGTTGGGTGTGTATTCGGCCGCTTCCAGCAGGTCGAGGAGGTCGCGATGCTCGAGGCCGCGCTCGGTCAGCAGGTCGTCGAGGTTGCGGTTGAAAACCTCTTCAACGCTCGGGGGCTTTGGCTGGTCGGCCATAGCTAGGCCAGCACGTCGGAGCCGACCCGGGCGACGTGGCCGGTCGCCTTCACGTTGTACCAGGCGTGCTCGATGGTTCCGGATTCGTCGATGATGAAAGTCGAGCGAATGATGCCCTCATACTCCCTGCCGTAGTTCTTCTTCATGCCCCAGGCACCGAAGGCTTCCGCCATCTCATGGTCGGGGTCGGAGAGGAGAGGGAAGGGAAGGTTGTGTTCCTGACGGAAAGCCTCCAAACGATCTACCGGATCCGGGCTGACGCCATAGATCTCGTAGCCGGCTGTCTGAAACCTCCGGTAGTCGTCCCGGAAGTCACAGGATTGGGTCGTGCATCCCGGCGTAAACGCCTTGGGGTAGAAGTAGATGACCGCCCGCGACCCTGCTAGGTCGGCGTTCGAGACGTCGGTGCCGGAGTGGTCCGGTTGCATGAATGAGGGGGCGGTGTCGCCCGATTTCAGCCGCATACGGGAGCCAGGATAGATCGAAAGACGCGAAAACCGCCAACGGCCTAGGACCTCAGTCGTTCTCCGGCCCGGACCGCGGCCGTGAGCCAATTGTCGGGTGGGGCCAGCGGGCACGACCATCGATCATCGTGCACGCAGCTCGGGTGATAGGCGTAGTTGAAGTCGAGAACCAGCGTCTCCGCGTCGTGCCCAAGGTCGGCACCTTTCACGGTGTCGAGCAGGTAGCGGCCGCCCCCGTAGGTCTCCTCGCCTGAGGTGGCGTCCCGGAACGGGAGAAACACGCCGCCCCCGTAGCCGCTCAGCCAGTACAGCGTGAGACCGATCTCGGCGTCCTCCCGTTCGGCGATGGCCCGGCCGAATGGGCGGAAGGCAGTTTCGCCCGATCCGCTGTGGCCAATCGCCACCACCGGGGCCTCGATTGGCTCGATCCGGGCCTCCAGCCGCCAGGTCGGGTCATAGGGAAAGTAGGGGAGGCCGCTGAAAGTGGCTTGAGCCTCGGGGCGAAGGGGGCTGTGTGGATGAGTGGCGAGCAGCTCGTCGCGGTCGGTTCGCCAGTGGCTCCAGGTGGTGGCACCCGGGGGGTCCTGGCGGACCGCTGCGTAGATGTCGGAGACGATGCGCCGATACTCCAGAAGGTCGAGAGTGTCGGCCGGTTCGCTCATTGTTGAAATCTACCCGCCAGCCCCGAGCCAGGCCGCTCCCCGTACTCCGCTCGAATCTCCATGGGCGGCTAGCACCAGGGGAGTGTCGACCTGGTCGGAGAAGACGTAGCTGCCCCAGCGCCTACTGACCTCCTCAACCAGGCCGACAATTCTCGACATTCCCCCGGCCAGCACGATGACATGCGGGTCGAGGAGGTTGATGACCGTTGCCAGTGACCGGGCCAGCCGGTCGAAGTAGCGGTCCATGGTTTCGGCAGTCCCCGGCCGGGTGCCGGCGGCGATCTGCTCGGGCGGGAGGTCCACTCCTTCCGTCCTCGCGTGATCGGCAGACAACCCGGGGCCCGACAGGTAGGTCTCGATGCAGCCGGTGCGGCCGCAATAGCAGGCCGGTCCGGCGCCTTCGGTCACGGTCGGCCAGGGGAGGGGGTTGTGCCCCCACTCGCCGCCGATGGCGTTGGGCCCGGTGACGATCTCCTGCCCAACACTGATGCCGCCGCCTACCCCGGTGCCGAGAATCACGGCAAAGACGGTCCGGTAGCCGGCCCCGGCGCCGTCGGTGGCTTCGGACAGCGCCAGGCAATCGGCATCGTTGGCGATCCGCACAGGGCGGCCGATCGCCTCCGTCAGGTCGCAGTCGAGGGCTCTTCCGTTCAGCACCGTCAGGTTGGCGTTCTTGATGAGCCCGGTGGCTGGCGAGATGGCACCGGGGGTGCCAGCCCCGACGGTGCCCTTCGCCCCGAGCACCCCCTCGACCTGAGCTACCAGTTCGGCAACGGTGGCGATGACGGCCTCGTAAGTGTCGCGGCGGGTGGCGATTCGCTCTCTGAGCAGCTCGTTGCCGTCGTCGTCGAGGGCGATGGCTTCGGTTTTGGTTCCACCCAGATCGACACCTATCCGCATCCCGAGACGATAAAGCATCTGGCCTACCCTTCAGTCATGGGACCTCTGGCGGGCATCAATGTGATTGAGCTTGGAGGGGTGGGGCCGGTGCCATTTTGCGGAATGATGCTGGCCGACATGGGAGCCGACGTGATCCATGTCGACCGCGTCGGTCAGCCATCGGCGAGCCGGGTGACCGAACCGCTGCTGAGAAATCGCCGCAACCTCGCTGTCGATTTCACCACCTCGGCCGGGGCAGACCTCATCCTCCAACTGGTGGGGACGGCCGACGTCCTCATCGAGGGCTTCCGGCCCGGGGTTGCCGAACGCAACGGTGTCGGTCCCGACGAGTGCCTGGCCGTCAATCCCGCTCTGGTGTACGGCCGCATGACCGGGTGGGGTCAAACCGGGCCGTTGGCCGGTGCCGCCGGCCACGACATCAACTACATCGCCCTGGCAGGCGTGCTCGACATGGTCGGCCCGGCCGACGGGCCGCCGGTGGTGCCGCTCAACCTGGTTGGTGACTTCGGAGGTGGCGGGATGCTGCTGGCACTTGGAGTCGTGAGCGCCCTGTTGGAAGCCAGGGTGAGCGGCTCCGGCCAGGTGGTGGACGCGGCGATGGTGGACGGGGCCGCGCTACTCAGCACGATGATCCACGGGTTTCGAGCCCAGGGCGTATGGCAAGAACAACGGGGGACCAATCTGCTCGACGGCGGCGCCCCCTTCTACGGCGTCTACCGGACCTCCGACGGCGGACATGTGGCGCTCGGGGCAGTTGAGCCGCAGTTCTTCGCCGAAGCGATCGATCGGATGGGACTGGTGGTCGACATGAATGACCAGTACGACCGCGCGGCCTGGCCTCGCCTGCGTGCGAAGTTGGAGGCAGCGTTCCTGTCACGTTCGCTGGCCGAATGGCGCCACACCCTGGAAGGGACCGATGCCTGCTTTGCCCCGGTGCTGAGTGTCGACGAGGCCGCCGCGCACGAGCACAACCAGGCGCGCCAGACCTTCCTCGAGGTGGGAGGGGTTCGCCAGCCCGCCCCGGCCCCCCGCTTCAGTCGGACGACCTCCGAGCCCCCGCGACCGCCGCGTGAGGTGGGTAGTGATACCGACGTCGTGCTGACCGCGATCGGGTTGACTCAGGCCGACATCGCGGCACTGCGAGAATCACGGGTGATTGGGTAGCGAGGGAGCAACAAGAAGAGGCCCCGCTCGGCGGGGCCCCTTCGTAGATTGTGACGAGCGGTTAGGGCCAGCGTTGCTCGAGCTTGGCGACCTCTCCAGCCAGCATTCCTTCGAACATCCCGTGGAAGCCGTCGGGGGCGCCATCGGCCACGGTGGACTCGGTAACCCAGCGGAAGATGGAACGGCCGTCACCGACGTCTTCGACCGACATGGTCGCCTCGTGGGCCGTAACCGGGAGGCCTTCGGTGATGGAGTACTTGAGGGTCCGGGTTTCGTGATCGTGATGGAGGAGGGACTCATTGAGGACAGTGCCGTCTGCAAGATTGCACACCCGCTTACTGGAGTCCCCGTCTACCAGGGTGCTCTCGCTGATCACGTCGAGGAAGCCGGAAACCTCGCCGAAATTCTTCATGTGGTCCCATAGAGCATCGGGTGTAACCCCAAGGTTGGCTTCAAGGCTGATCGTTCCCATTGCTGGTCTCCTGACCGTCTGGGGCGATCAGGTCTTCCCCGTCGCCGTTTAGCTGCGTTGGGACCTTAGTCGGTCTGGTCTCCCTGTATTCGAGGTTGGGAAGATCACCCGGGTTTGCGCGAGACTCAGCGGACCACCAGCCGGCCGCGCACGATGCCGGGTGAGTTGGGAGAAGTCAGCGAACTCTGCAGATCGTATGGCCCACTTGCCAGGTTGAGTTGATCCTCGGTGAGTACATAGCGAACGGTCTCTCCCGGATTGATCGTCTCCTGGCGGATGGCCTGGTCGAATGATCGAGCCGCACTCCAGGTGTACACGGTCGCTCCGGTCTCGGTGTCCAGGAGGGTCACGTCGGCCGATTGGCCGCTGTTGAACCTCACCTCCACCGGCGCGGTCGAGCTGTTGGTGAGGAGGGCAACGAAGTTGAGTACACCCGGTTCTCCCTCCACTGGGACCACCAGTCGGTAGATCAGCCCATTGCGACTGTCCTTGGTGTTCAGCTCGATCTCTTCAACCGCCAGAGACCCGTCCATCAGACGGCCGCGGGCTCGTACCCCTTCTGCCCAGAAGACATTCTGACTGAAGTCGATGCCGGCGATTTCGGTGAGATCGATACCGGTCACGTCGACGGCAGGCTGCCCGCACTGGGGAGGGAACGACTCGAGGACCGATTCGCACAGCTGGAATTGGCTGTCGCCGGGTCGGGCCCACAGAAAGCCCTGGACGGCAACCAGGCCATCTCGGCCTTGAGCTTCGGTGGGTGTAAGGAGCGGAGCGCCACCCACTGCCCCCTGCCGATCTGCCGCCCCGCAGGCCGCCGCCATCAACCCCAGAACAGCCAGAAGCAGGAGTCTCGGTCTCATGTGCCGATGGTCAACGAGCGGGCCCGCAGCTGGCCGCAGGCAGCGTCGATGTCCTGGCCCCGGGTGTCCCGCAAGGTCACATTGGCGCCCGCCCCGGTCAGGCGGGATAGGAAGGCGGTCGTGGCGGCCCGGGAGGGCGGTTGGTCGCTGGTGAGGGGGGTGGGGTTCAGAGCGATGACATTGATGTGGGCCCGCAATCGCCGGGCTATGGCGGCCAGCTTGTCGGCTTGCTCGAGCGTGTCGTTGGTGCCGGCGATGAGCGTCCATTCGATCGAGGCCCGGCGCCCGGTCCGCTGTACGAAGTATTCGGTCGCACCGATCACATCCTCCAGGGGGTAGCGCTTGTTGAGGGGGACCAGACTGGTGCGCAACTCGTCGTCGGCGGCATGCAGGCTGACTGCCAGGCTCACCCGCCACGGCTCCTCAGCCAGCTTGCGGATGGCGGGAGCCACCCCGACGGTCGAAACGGTGATTGAGCGAGCCGACATCCCCATCAACCCGGTGAAGCGGTCGATGGCGGTCTTGACGTTTGCGTAGTTGGCCAGCGGCTCACCCATCCCCATGAAGACCACATTGGTGACCCGAGGAGGAGAGGTACCGAGCCCGTTGCGAGCTAGGTAGGCGGCGGCGTAGGCGACTTGGGCGACGATCTCGCCGGCCTGCAGGTGACGTTCGAAGCCGAATTGACCGGTGGCGCAAAAGGTGCAGGCCATGGCGCACCCGGCTTGGCTTGAGATGCACAGGGTGGTCCGGCGCGGGTAGCCCATCAGGACCGCCTCGATGCTGGCACCGTCGGGAGCCCGCATGAGCCATTTGACGGTACGGCCGGAGTCGGCCACTTGCTCGGTTTCGATCGCAAACGGCCACAAATCCAGACCGTCGCGCAGGTCGCCCGGCAGGTTGGTCATGTCGGCCGGCTCGAGTACCGGCGATTGGTACAGCCATTTACGGATCTGATCAGCTCGATAGCTGGGCTCGTCTGGCCACAGCGAGCTCAGTTCCTCAGGTTCGGTGAGGTAGAGCACCCTCAGCCTCCGGCCCGCTCCTTGGCCTGTGCGATCCAATCCTCGACCGAGGCGCGGGCGTCGAAGCTGGCCTTCAGTGTTGCGGGGTCGGCCGTGGCCAATTGGGTGAAGCTCGTGACGCCCAAGCTGGCGAGCTGCTCCGAGTATTTCGGGCCGATGCCCTTGATGGCGGTGAGATCGTCCTCTGCTGCGCCAGGGGCGGCGGCCACCGGGGAATCCGGGACGGCCTTTAGCTTGGGGCGGGCGGTCCATTCACCCTCGGCCGGCGCCGGGACGGCGCCGTCTTGTTGGCGGGTGTACCAGACAGCCCCGGCAACAGCTCCGGCGACGGCAAGGAGGCTGAGAAGTCGCTTCATCGGCTAGACGATAGCGATGCGGCCTAGGGAGCGAGAGTGGTGGTGGTCGTCGCCGGCGGGGCGGTCGTTGTAGTCGGCGTCGTGGTGGTGGTCACGACAGTGGATGTCGTGGTGGTGGGAGTCGGAACCGTGGTGGGGGAGACGGTGGTGGTAGTC
>JAOTYB010000151.1 GCA_029862065.1 Acidimicrobiia bacterium
AGCCACCCCGAAGGAAGCCGAGCCCCGCACTTCCAGCCCCTCGTCGGTCAGGAACAGCTCAGCACTAATGGCCTCTTTCATTCGTTCGGCCTTCTCGAGGGCGGCCGCCGAATCTTGCCCAGGAAGTATGACGACGTACTCATCACCGCCGTAGCGAACCAGTCGATCATCCACGCCCAGGTGGCGGGCGACGGTCTCGGCCACTTCCCGCAACATCCTCGCTCCCAGCAGATGGCCGTGGGCATCGACGACTTCCTTGAATCCGTCCATGTCGAAAAACACCAGCGACAGCTTCTCACTCGAGTCGAGATGCTGGTCGAGGTATTGGTGGAGGAACCTGGTGTTGTGAAATCCGGAGACGTCGTCGGTGACGCTCGCCTCTTGCAGGCGATCGTTGGCCTTCTCAAGCCGGCGCCGGTTCTGACGCTGCTCGGTGATGAGACGGCGAAGCTCCAGCTGGGCCATGACCTGTCGGGCGAGAGCGACGAGGGACCGCTCCTGGGCAGCTGTCAGCTTGCGCTCCACATGATCGATGACACACAGCGTTCCGAGAACCTCCCCGCCAGGGGTGGTGAGCGGAGCACCGGCATAGAACCGGATGGCAGGATCCGACGTCACAAGCGGGTTGTCGGCAAACCGGGCATCTCCTTGGGCATCCGGGACAACCATCACCTCGGTCCCCAGGATCGCGTGGGCACAGAAGGCCTGATCACGCGGCGTCTCCGAGACCTCAAGGCCAAAAGTGGACTTGAACCATTGGCGCTCTTCGTCGATCAGGCTCACGGCTGCGATCGGCGCTTCACAAAGCTCCGAGGCCAGATGGGTGATGTCGTCGTAGGCAGCCTCAGGCAGCGAATCGAGGATGTCATATTCGGCCAGGGCGGCAAGACGCTGTGTTTCGTTGGCGGGGAGTTCGGCTCGCATGGCTCATTCCGGGGGGTAAAAGAAGTATGGCCACCATAGACCGAGCGGCCCGCTCGGCAAATAGTTCCATCGGCTCACCGGATTCCTGGCCCCCCGGACGGCGGAGACCGCTTTCGGGACCCGACGACGCAATTACCATGTCGAAACAATCGGAGGGGTCGCATAGTCCGGCCTAGTGCGCAGCACTCGAAATGCTGTGGGCCCGTGAGGGTCCCGTGGGTTCGAATCCCACCCCCTCCGCTGCAACGTCAGTCCCCCCTCCGGGGGGAAAGTACCGCCGAGCGAAGCTCGGGGGCTGGGGAGCGCCCGTTCCCAACACGAAACACAGGAACGCGCCCAGCAACCCGCAAGGTTGCCCACCCCAGCCCTGAGCAACCCGATGGGTTGCAAGCGGGAGGCGAACGTCGGTTCCCCCTGTGGGGGGAAGGTACCGCTCGCCGAAGGCGAGGGGTAGGGGTAGGGGGGTACTGGCGGAGCCACCCCTCCCTCGGGGAGAAGTCCTGCTACCAGCGGTGGTGGGCGGGGTGGCCTTCTTCTACGGCAACGAAGTTGGCAGTACAGGTGGCGGTGACCTTGTCGGCGGCGGTCATTTTCGCTTCGATTTCGGCTTTGTTGCCCTCGACCGACACCACCCAGGCACTGAGATGGAGAGTCTCGGGGTAGGGGGTTGGCCGTCGGAGGTGCACGTGGAAGTCGGCGGTGACGGTTACCGGCAGAGCATCGAGCTCTCCGGCGTTCATGATGGCGTGGGCGGCAGTCCAGTTCATGTGGCAGTCGAACAGGCTGCCGATGATGCCGCCGTTGATGACTCCCGGGAAGGCCTGGTGCTCGGGTCTGGGATCGAAGTGGGCGACGACCGCCTCGCCATCGACGAAGCTCTTGATGCGCAGCCCTTTCTCGTTGGCCGGGCCGCAGCCGAAGCAGATGGTGGTGGGGCCGAAGGTGTCCTGCAGGCTTTCACTCATCGGTGCAGGCTATAGCCTGACTCGGTGAACATAAAGATCTGGCTGGCGTTCGGCGTAGCAGCCTTTGGATGGGGGACCGCCGGGGTGGGAGTCCGGGCCGCCTTCGATGAGGGCCTCGACCCCCTGGCCCTGGTAGCGCTCCGGTCGATCATCGCCGCCATCGCCATCTTCGCCTATCTGGTATTCGTCCGGGGAAGCGTCCCTCGCTCCCGGGAGGAGTGGAAGATGGGGACGGTGATGTCGCTGTTCAACCTCACCATTCCGTTCATTCTGTTCACCATCGCCATCGAGAACGTTTCGGCAGGCTTCATGGGATTGCTCCCCGCCCTGATCCCGCTCACGACCGCCGTCTTTGCCCACTTCCTCATCCCCGAAGAGCCGCTCCATACCGGCAAGGTGGTCGGGCTGGTGGTGGCGTTCGCCGGGGTTGGGTTCCTCTCACTTACCGGTGACTCCGGCCTGGAGGAAGGCGGACGGCCCGAGCTGGCTCTGCTGCTGGGCGGGGCCGGAGTGGTGTTCATCGGCATCGCCAACATCTACGCCAAGAAACGGGCGGCCGGGTACGACCCGGTCGAAGTCACCGGGATGCAGTTCGCCATCGGGGCGCTGATCATGATCGTGGTAACAGCCGTCTGGGAGGGCTACCCGACCGACGTCACGGCCATCGGCTGGCTGCTCGTCATGTACCTGGCCATCATCGGTTCGGTGGTCCCGTTCCTCGCCTACTACTGGGTGTTGAAACATGTGACCGTCACCCGGGCGCAGGCGATTGCCTATCTGGTTCCGTTGGTGGCGCTCAGCTCCGGGATCGTGGTTCTTGACGAGAAGCTCGAAATCGGGATAGCGGTTGGTGGAGTCCTCATCCTTCTCGGGGTGCTCCTCACCGGTGCCGCCGAGAAGCGGTTCGTCCGGGTTTAGGAGTCGGGGCCCGGGCTGTCGCACCCGGCGTCGCGAAGGGCGTCCTCCACCTCGGTGTTGACTCGCACCGGGTCTATCCCGTCGAAGACCTGCTGGAGTCGGGCGTTGTATTCGGCGGTGGCGTCATCCAATCCGTCGCCGTCGCCAATCGCCTGAACGAGCTCGCCCTGGGCGTCCGAGATGCCCTCATACAGCTGCACCAGCTGCCGGTGGCTGGCCGAAGCGCTGCTGGGCGGATCAATCGCCTCGAACTTGGCTGCGGTCGTCGCGAACGCCTCGGCCACCTCCTGGAAAGCGACGAAGTCGGCCAGGCTGGCGGGAGCAGGCACGCTGGCCAGCTCCGCCCGTGACTCACACACGATTGCGGCCCACGCCTCGAGCGTCAGAGCCGGTCCGTCCGAGGCTGAATCCCCACCACCGGTGCAGGCACCGAGCAGCAGCGCCGAGATGAGAAGACCAATGATCAGACGCATGAGTGCTCCAACGATGCCGCCGGGCGAGATTAGCTATCTGGCCGGCCCGACCGGGCCGGTGTCCGCGCTTCGAGCTTCGTCGAAGGCACCGCTCTCCGCGGAAGACGCCTCAGGTGTGTAGTTCCAGCACGTCGCCGTCGACGACGACGTGGTCGCGGCCTACCTGCTGGCCTTCGAAGCCGTGGCCGCCGACGAGGCGGGCGTACTTGAGTGAGGCGGCGATATCGCGGTGAACGAGGCGGGCCACGTCGAGCACCGTATCGCCGCGGCGCACTGTGTACGGCTTTCCTTCATCGACGGGCTCACCCGGCCGCTTGGTGTAGACCCGCACCACGGCCAGCCGCTCGAAGAGCCAATCCCCCAGCTCCTCCAGCCCTTCCCCCGTGACCGCCGACACACTCCAGGTGGGACAGTCCAGTCCCGACAGCTCCTCGAGAACGGTGAGCTCGTCCTCGACGTGCTCGACGATGTCGGCCTTGTTGGCTACCAGCACGGTCGGGAGGACAAACGTGAGGGCATCATCGTGTTCGTCGCCGACCGTTTCGTCGCCCGGCCACACCGAGCCCAGCTCTACCCGCCGCTCGGAAAGCATCTCCCGGACCGCCAACACTTCCTCGACGCACCCGGGCCGGCTCACATCCACCACCAGCAAGCACCCATCGGCGGATTGAAGAGCGTTGGCGATCCACGGAACCGGATGTTCGGGCGACACCGGCGGCAAGTCGACGAGCTGGAACGACACGTCGTCGTGTTCGAACATCCCCGGCAGTGGGTACTGAGTCGTGAAGGGATAGGCCTCGGAGGCGGCCTGGGACCCGGTCAGCCGGGCATGCAACGCTGATTTGCCGGTGTTGGGTGGGCCGATCAAGGCCACCTGGGCCGCACCCTCCGGATGCACGAAGGTGGCCGGGCCGGTACGCGCTCCGGACTTCTTGGGACCGGCCAGGTCGGCGGTCAGTTCTTTGATCCGGGTCTTCAAGTCGGCCTGCAGATGATCGGTCCCCTTGTGCTTGGGGACCACCCGCAGCATCTCGCGCAAGTGGTCGAGGCGCTCCTGCGGATCCTTCGCCCGCTTGAAGGCAGACTCGGCTGCTTTGTACTCCGGGTTCAGATTGGCCGGCATGACTCCTTCATTCTGGTGCAACGGGTTGGTTGGCTCGCCGGTCCCGCAGCAACATGGCCACGGCCACCGCGGCCACCGCCACCACCGCGGCCACCAGAAAGGTCTCGGTGAGCGATTGGGCGGTGATGTCGGCCTGAGCCAACTCAAGCGCCTCCCGGTAGCCGGGCTCACCGATGCCGGGGAGGTCAAGATCCTGGCGAAGCCGGTCGAACCGGAACAACGTCCAGGCCGTAAGTCCCGATAGGCCAACTGCCAGCCCCATCAACCGCGCCACGATAACCAGACCGGCGGCGGTGCCCCGCTGGGCGTCGGGAGCCGAATCGACCACGGCGGCGTTGGTGGGGGCGGTGACCAGGCCGAACCCGATTCCGAGGATGACCAGCTGCCAACCCATGGTCCACGGGCCGATGTCGGCGTCCCAGGCGGTCCCGACAATCAGGAAGCCAACGCCGGTTATCACC
>JAOTYB010000026.1 GCA_029862065.1 Acidimicrobiia bacterium
GAAGTGCCCGTTGTGTGGCAACCCGATCGTTACCCCCGAGGGCGAGGCGCGAGCCAAGTGCACCGGAGGCTTCGAGTGCCCGAGCCGGTTGCGTGAGTACTTGTTCCATTTCGCCTCGCGAGGAGGGATGGACATCGAGGGCCTCGGCTACCAGACGGTCGACTTGCTCATGAAGAACGAAATCATCTCCGACCCGGCGGACATCTTCACGTTGGAAGCCGACGTCTTGCTCGGCTTCGAAGGGTGGGGAGAAGTGTCGGTCAACAACCTCCTGGCCGAGATCGACCGAGCCAAAGATCGCCCGGTGGCCCGGCTCCTCACCGCCCTCGGACTTCCGCTGGTCGGCTCGACGGTGGCCAAGTCGCTGACCCGCAAGTTCCCGTCGGTAGATGCGCTCATGGCGGCCTCGGCCGACGAGCTGAGCTCCCTTGATGGCATTGGCCCGGAGATCGTCAACTCGGTTCAGGCGTGGGCGGCCGACCCCGAAACCGTCGCGCTGATTGACAAGCTCCGTTCGGCGGGAGTGCGTTTGGCCGATCCCGAGCCGGAAGGAGGATTCGATGAGTCTCTGGCCGGTGTCACCCTGGTCATCACCGGCACGCTCGATGGATTCAGCCGTGAGGAGGCCAAGGCGGCGGCCGAGGCCAAAGGGGCCAAGGTCACCGGCTCGGTATCGAAGAAGACCTCGGCTCTGGTAGCCGGGGCCAACGCCGGCACCAAGCTGGCCAAGGCGACCGAGCTGGGAGTCCGGGTCTTGGACGAAGCGGGGTTCGTGGAGCTGCTAGCAAGTGGGCCGGAGGTGATTGCCAGATGAACACGGTGCCCGAGAGCGTGCGCCACGTGATATTCGACTACGGCGGGACGCTGGCCGATCTCATCTGGCCGTTCACGGTCTTCCGCCGGTTCTCGCCGACCACCACGATGGGATCGGGCCACATCAAACCGCCCCACTTCCTCCAGCGCCAGGCCCGCAAGCTCGTCTACCCGGTGGCGGCCAGGTTGTTCCGGCCCTTCCCCGGGCTGCACGAAGTGCTCACTGAGCTGCGCAACCGCGGTTATATCCTGCACGTGCTGTCAAACAACAGTTCCATCCTGCCCCTGCAGCTAGAGCTGATCGACACCACCCGCTACTTCACCACCGTGTCCTGGTCCGAGGAGATGGGCTTCGAGAAACCCGACCCCCGGATATTCGAGCTGGCGCTCGAGCGGATCGGCGCGGGCGCCTCCGAAGCCGTCTACATCGGCGATAGCTTCGAAGCAGATGTGGTGGGCGCCATCGGCGCGGGGATCCTTCCCATTCACGCCGATCACCGTCGCCGCCGAACCCACGGTGACCACCTGCGGGTTGAGTCCTTGAGCGGCTTGCTGGGGTTGCTTCCGCCCCGCCCCTAGGCCAGGTCGCCGAGGAAGTCGATCAGCAACTCGCTGACAACGGCCGGCTGTTCCTGCTGGGTCCAGTGTCCGCAGTCGGCCACGGTCTCGACTCGGAGGTCGGGCACCCATCGATCCATGCCGTGGACCAACTCGGCGGGTAATACCGGGTCGGAATCGGCAACGAGCACCATGGTCGGGACCGTCACCGGCGCGTTCACCAGATGGGCCGTGGCGGCGTGGTTGGCATCGATGTTGCGGTAGTAGTTGGCCGGGCCGGCCAGGCCGGCTGCGGAGAACGCCGCCACGAACACCCCAAGTTCCTCGTCGGAGAGGAAGGCCGGGTCGACCGCCGCCGCCTGATAGAAGCCGGCCAGCACCGCCGGCGGGTCGGCAGAGAACCAGGCCTCCGCCACGCCCGGCTCCTGCAGCATCAAGACATAGTTGAAGCGGTCGGCCAGATGCTCCCGGATGTAGTCGATGGTCGGAAACGCCGCCGGATGTCCCCGATACGGCACATTGAGGGAGACCAGTTTGGCAACTCGCTCAGGATGCATGATGGCCAAAGCCCAGGCGATGATGGCGCCCCAGTCGTGGCCGACAAGGGCTACCTCCTCGTGGTCGAGGTCATCGATCAGGCCGACGACGTCATCAACCAGGGTCACCAGGCCATAGGCCTCGAGCGCCTCCGGAGCGTCGGAGTCGCCGTATCCCCGCAGGTTGGGGGCTACGGCATGGAACCCCGCCTCGGCCAGGGCCGGCAGCTGATAGCGCCACGAGTAGGCGAGTTCCGGGAATCCGTGCAGGAGTACGACCGGGTATCCGGACCCGGCTTCATCAACCGACAGCTCGATGCCGTTGGTGGTCCGTTTCACGATGATGCCCCCAATCCGAGAGCGGTTTCGGCCTCATCCAGAGTCTGGCCTCCGCTCAGGACCGGGGCAAAAAGGTCGCCCACCTCGGCAACTCGATCCCAAATGGTGGAGATCGTGAACAGGTCGGGGGTGAGCGTCCCGACTTCGTCCCAGCTCAAGGGGGTGGAGACCGGGGCGCCCGGGAACGGCCGGACGGCATAGACCGAGGCGATCGTCTTGCCCCCTACGTTCTGGTTGTGGTCGATGAACACCTTCCCGGTCCGTTTGGGGATATCCCACTCCATGGTGACGTTTGACGGGTCGGCGGCTTCCATGAGCCGTCCAACTGTCTCAACGAAGCGCCGGACCCGGCCGTACTCGTGAACCGGATCGAGTGGAACATAGATGTGAAGGCCGGTCGCCCCCGACGTCTTGGGGTATCCGCGCAAACCGAGGCTGTCGAGGGCCACCTTGATATGGAGGGCGGTGTCGACCACCTGCTCCCACGAGGCGCCCTCGGCGGGGTCGAGGTCGAAGATGGCGAAATCCGGAAACCCGATGGACTGCACCCGCGACAGCCACGGGTGAATCTCGATGCAGCCCATGTTGGCAAACCACATGAGCGACGGCCGGTCGGGAGCGGTGCAGAACTCAATCGCCCCACCCCTGACCTCAGAGTGGATCGGCGCAACCGGCATCCAGTCTGGCTTGTGGGTCGGGGCCTGTTTCTCGTAGAAGAAGTCACCGTCGGCCCCGTCGGGGAAGCGGGCCATGACGATCGCCCGGTCCTGCAAGTGGGGGAGCAGCTGGGGGGCAATGGAGGCGTAGTACTGGATGAGGTCGCCCTTGGTGTACCCATCGGCGAAGAACGGTTTGTCGGGATTGGTGATTCGCAGCGGGCGGCGCAGGCGGGTCGCCCGGTAATTGCCGGCCTCACTCACCACCATCAGGGGGTTGGGGAAGGCAACGGCTCCCGACCCGAGCGGCCGGGCCCCGGTCTCGTCCACCACCGCCGCCCTAAGGGCCTTGACGACGTCCGTCCACACTGCGTGATGGCTCACATCGTCGCGAGACTCGGAAACCATGGTGAGGTCGACGTCGAATTCGACTGCCGCCGTCACCACCGGCTCAACCGGGTTCGAGCCCTGGCCGTATGCAACATGCTTGATCTCACCCCCTGGCCCAAAGGCGTTGTGGCTGTAATGGGTGTGAAGCGGTTGCAGCTTCCAGGCCGGGAACTGATCAAAGAGAAACGAGTAGACCGACCGGACGGCCTCGAGATCGACCAACCGGCCATCGGTGGTGGCATGCACGTGGGCCCAATCCACGACCGGCCGCACCCATGGGAATTCTGCTGCCAGCAGGGCAATATCACCGAGCGTGCCGAAGGCGTTGGTGGTGCCGGTGGTTTCGAGACCGAGAGAAACCCCGAGCTCAACCACCTTCGGCTCGATTGACCGAAGCGCTTCGGTCGCCGTCGCCAGCAATTGGTCGGAGGTGCGGTCCTTGTCGTGGCCGGGGTGCACGACCACGATCGACGCACCGAGCGAGGCGGCCAGCTTCATTGAGTGCTCCACGGCGGCCCGGGTCTTCTGGTACCGATCCGGCTCGGCGATGGTGAGCATGGCGAAGTAGGGGGCGTGGACCGAGAGTGCCAGTCCGCGACCGGAGGCCAGAGCCCCGAACGATTCGCATTGTGACGGCTTCCAAGGGAAGCCCTTGGTGAATGCCAGCTCCAAGTGGGTGTGACCTTGCTCGGCCAGCCCGTCCAGAAGCGCCTCGGTGTTGTCGTCGCCGGGCAGGCTGGAGATGCCGAAGGAGAGGGTCATTGCACCCGGATCGTCCACGTGTAGGAGCCAGGATCGGGTATCCCGAGCTCCCGATCCCAGTCGATCCGCAGTTCGTGGACTCCCGGTGCCCAACGCTCGATAGTGCGTCCCGGCCCGGGGGCCCAGGTGACCAGGTTGGTTCCCGTCTGGATGGCGTACTCGTCGCGGGGAATGGGCTCACCGTCGACGTACAGGTCGATTTGGTATCCGACTTTCAGGTCGACTTCGACGGCGGTCCCGCGCGGGACTGAATCGTTGGCCCGGGGAAAGATCCGCTCCAGCGGTTCGGGCAGCGGCGACTCGGTTCCTGATGGGGAAAAGCCGATGGCCAGGCCGATCACCGCCGCCAGCCCCAGGCTCAGCAGGACCAGAATGAAGCGGTACTTCGTGTCGTTCATCGCCGAGATGATACGGAACATGGGTCATCTGTCAGACAAGCCCGCCGGGTAACGTCTGTCCATGGAACGCAACCCGATTCTGGCGGCGATGGGTGGCTACCCGCTGGCCGAAATCCAGATGAGGGCTCGCGATCTGCGAGAAGCAGGTGCGCCACTCATTGATTTCTCGATCGGCGATCCCCGTGAGCCGACTCCGGCTTTCATACCGGAGGCGTTGAAGGACGCAGTACCTTCGATTTCTCAGTATCCGACGACCGCTGGCCTCCCCGAGTTGCGCACCGCGATTGCCGACTATCTGCGGCGCCGGTTCGGCGTGTCCATCGATCCCGCCACCCAGATCATCCCGACCGCTGGTTCCAAAGAGGGCATCTTTCATACTCCGTTCGCCTTTATCGAGCCGGGCGCCGGCCAGGGCGTGGTGTACGGGTCGCCGGCCTACCCGGTGTACGAGCGGGGGGCGCTATTTGCCGGTGCGGAGATCGACCCGATCCCACTCAGCGGGGACTTCGTGCTGCGGGCGTCGGACATCAGCGACCAGAGTTGGGAGCGGGCCCGCCTGGTCTGGTCGTGCTCTCCCCACAACCCAACCGGCTCGGTGACCTCGAACGAGGACCTGGTGGATTTACTGGAGCGAAGTCGATCGGAGGGGGCACTATTCGCCTCGGATGAGTGTTACGTCGATGTCTACGAGGAGGATCCCCCCGGCTCCGTTCTGCAGGTGGCCGGCCCCGATCTGGCCGGCACGCTGGCGTTCTACAGCTGTTCGAAGCGATCGGGTATGACCGGCTACCGGAGCGGCGCCATCATCGGCGATGCCGAAGCAATCTCCGCTCTCATCGACCTGCGGGCCAGTGCCGGCCTAGCGCCACCCGAATTCGTTCAGGCGGCGGCGGTGGCGGCGTGGAGCGACGACCAGCACGCCGCCGACCGCCGGGTGATTTTCACCGCCAAGCGCTCCGTGCTCCGCAAGGCCTTCGAGCAAGTTGGTCTGCCGGTGGTGGCTTCGACCGCCGCCCTCTACCTGTGGGTAGCCGTGGGAGATGACGTGGCGGTGACGATCAAGCTGTTGGAGCAGGGAGTGGTGGTGTCGCCCGGCCGGGCATTTGGCCCGGGTGGAGAGGGATACATACGGCTGGCGCTGGTTCCCACCCTTGAGGAGTGCGAGGTGGCGGTGGATGTGCTCGTAGAGTGTCTTGATGAGTAACCGGGACCTGATCGAAGCCGCCTACGCCGACCTGGACCTCCTGTCCGGAGCCCGTGACGCCGTGATGGAGACCATCGCCCGGCTCGATGCCGGCACGGTACGGGTGGCGGAGAAGATCGACGGTGACTGGGTGGTCAACGCCTGGGTCAAGGAGGCGATTCTCCTCTACTTCCGATTGTCGGAGGTCAAGCCGATCGAGGTTGGTCCGTTTGAGTATTTCGACAAAATTCCCACCAAACACAACCTGGAGGAAGCCGGCGTCCGGGTGGTCCCGCCGGGAACCATTCGGTATGGGGCGTTCTGCGAGCCGGGGGTGGTTGTGATGCCCGGGTACGTCAACATCGGCTCCTACGTCGGCAGCGGGACCATGGTTGACACCTGGGCCACCGTTGGATCGTGCGCCCAGATCGGCAAGGACGTTCATCTGTCGGGCGGGGTCGGGATTGGGGGAGTGCTCGAGCCGCCGGGGGCCCGTCCGGTCATCGTCGAAGACGGAGCCTTCATCGGGAGCCGGTCGATCGTCGTGGAAGGGGTAATCATCGAAGAGGGAGCGGTGCTCGGGGCCAACACCACCATCACGTCCAGCACCCCCATCATCGATGTCCGGGGCGCTGAGCCGATCGAGACCAGGGGGTTGGTCCCCGCCGGCGCCGTGGTCGTGCCCGGCACGCGGCCCAAGAAGTTCCCGGCAGGCACCTACGACCTGCAATGCGCCCTCATCATTGGTGAACGCAAGGCCTCCACCGATCGCAAGACTTCGCTGAACGAAGCCCTCCGCACGTTTGAGGTGCCGGTGTGACGCTGGTCGACACGCTGGCCTGGCTGGTCGACATACCGTCTGAAACCGGAGCCGAGGGGCGGATCGCCACCGCCATCGCCGAGCGACTGCTCCCTCACTTCGGCCAGGGAGTACAGCGGGTCGGCAACAGCCTCATCGTCGGCCATCGAGGTGGGCGCCCGCTCATCTCGCTGTACGGGCACACCGACACCGTCCCCGCCCAGGGCCAGGGCCCGGCGGTGGTCGTCGACGACCGGCTAGTCGGGCTGGGCTCGTCCGATATGAAGGCCGGCCTGGCGGTGATGATCCATCTGTTGGAGGACGAGGCGGTTCGGTCCGCTCCCCTTTTTGACCTGGTTGGGGTGTTCTACGCCGCCGAGGAGGGCCCGCAGTCTGGCAACGAGCTGGAAACAGTGTTCGAACAAGCAGCCTGGCTCGACGAGTCGGAGTTGGGCATCATCATGGAGCCAACCGACCTCAATCTCGAGCTCGGGTGTCAGGGCGTCATTAACGCTCAGGTCACCTTCCGGGGCACCTCCGCTCACAGTGCCCGGCCGTGGCTGGGGGAAAGCGCCATCACCAAGGCAGCCGGATGGTTGCAGACGATGGGGGCTCGCCAGCCAGAGCCCATCCTGGTCGGGGGCCTGGAATTCAAGGAAGTCATGTCCGTCACCCGGGCCAGCAGCGGGATTGCCAACAACATCATTCCCGCCAGCTTCGACTGCAATGTCAACTACCGATTCGCTCCCGACAAGACCGTCGATCAGGCCAAGGCCCAATTGGCTGAGGCCCTGGCAGGTGCCGACGAGTACACAATCACCGATGCCGCCCCGGCTGGTGCGGTCGCGGCCTCAAATCACCATGTGCAGCGGCTGGCGAGCCTGACGGGTGCCGAGGAGCGCCCCAAGCAGGGCTGGACCGATGCCGCCCGGCTTTCGCAACGCGGCATCCCGGCCATCAACTACGGACCGGGTGAAGTGGCGATGGCGCACAAGGCGGACGAATCGGTTCCTGTGGCCAATCTCGAAGCCGCCTTCGAATACCTGCGGCAGTTCCTCACCGAGCAATAGCGTCCGTGCAAGCATCATTCCTGGCTTCGGCTGGCCCGAACCGTGTACCGCCGTGTGCATGGGCCAGCCGGCGCTGGCGAGATCGGAGTCAGTAACCCGCCGCAGAGGGGCTAGATGACCAGCCATGACTGGGGGTTTGTAACGGGTCAGACCGAGCATTGCGTGAGATGGGCCGGGCTCCCGGGCTACTACCCTTTCCGCCCATGCCAGTAGAGATAGACATCGCCAAAGTCGCTCGCCTTGCCCGCCTCGCCCTCAGTGAGGAGGACCTCGACCGCTACCGGGAGCAGTGTGAGGTGGTGCTCGAACACGCAGCCCGGGTGCAGGCGCTGCCGACCGACGGCGTTGCCGGAACCTCCCACCCGCTGCCACGGACCAATGCGTTTCGCGAGGACCGAATCACCGAATGCCTGGATACCGAGGAAGTGCTGGCCCAGGCCCCCGACCGGGACGGCGACTTCTTCAGCGTGCCCAAAATCCTCGACGAACAATGAGCGATCTCGCCGATTTCACTGTAACTGCTGCTGCTGCCGGGCTGCGAAGCGGTGACTTCTCCTCGGTGGAGCTGCTCGAGGCGGTCCACAAGCGGGCGGCCATGACCGAGGCAAATCTCCACGCCTACCTCACCATCGATCGCGATGGGGCCGCCCGGGGGGCGGTGGCGGCCGACTCGGCCCTCAAGAAGGGCACCGCTCATGGGCCGCTGCACGGCATCCCGGTGGCCCTCAAGGACAACATGGTGACGCGGGGCCTGGAGACGACTGCTTCGTCCAAGATCCTGTCCGGATACCTTCCACCGTACGACGGCACCGCCGTCACCCGCCTTCGGGAGGGTGGAGCCGTCATCTTCGGCAAGACCAACCTCGACGAGTTCGCGATGGGTTCCTCGACAGAGAATTCGGCCTACGGGCCCAGCCGCAATCCCTGGGACCCCGAGCGGGTCCCCGGTGGCAGCTCCGGCGGCTCGGCGGCGGCGGTGGCCGCCGGCTCCGCGCTCGTGGGATTCGGGAGTGACACCGGCGGATCGATCCGCCAGCCGGCGGCCCTCTGTGGCATCGTTGGGATGAAACCGACCTATGGCCTCGTGAGCCGATATGGGCTCATCGCCTTCGCCTCGTCTCTCGACCAGATTGGGCCGCTTACCCGAACCGTTGAGGATTCGGTGGCCGCCCTGGAAGTCGTCGGCGGACACGATCCAGCCGATTCCACCAGCTATCCGGGGGCGGTACCCGACTATCGATCAGGGTTGAAATCGGGGGTAGCGGGGCTGCGGGTGGGAGTGGTCGCCGAGCTGAACGGCGCCGGGATCGACCCGGCCGTGCAGGCGGCCGTCGACCAGACTGTTGCCCAACTCGAAGAGGCCGGGGCCACAATCGTTGAGCTGTCGCTGCCGTCCATCGAGTACGCCCTGTCTGCCTACTACCTGATCGCTCCCGCTGAGTGCTCGGCCAACCTGGCCCGCTTTGACGGGGTTCGGTATGGTCTCCGCCGCCTCGGCGAGAACGTGGAAGAGATGATGTCGAACACCCGGGCCGATGGGTTCGGTCCCGAAGTCACTCGGCGGATCTTGCTCGGCACCTATGCACTGTCGGCCGGCTACTACGACGCCTTCTACGGTCAGGCCCAGCGAGTCCGCACCCTGATCATCCAGGATTTCCAGGCCGCCTATCAGCAGGCCGACGTTCTGGTCTCACCCACCAGCCCGACGACCGCCTTCAAGCTGGGCGATAGAACCCAGGATCCCCTGTCCATGTATCTGTCGGATGTGTGCACGATTCCGTCGAATATGTCGGGAGACCCGGCCATCTCGGTGCCGATCGGAGTTGACGCCGATGGGATGCCGATCGGATTCCAGGTGATGGCCCCTGCTCTCGGTGAACCGGTGATGTTTCGGGTGGCGGCCGAGGTGGAACGCCAGGCCGGCTTTACGGTGAGGGCCCGGCATGCGAGCTCCGAGGTGGTGACGTGACGTACGAGCCCGTCATCGGCATCGAGACCCACGTTGAGCTCACCACCGCCTCCAAGATGTTCTGTGGGTGCCCGGTCGACTTCGGTGCCCCGCCCAATACCAACGTCTGCCCGGTGTGCCTCGGGCTCCCGGGGGCGCTGCCGGTCGTCAACGGCCGGGCCGTCGAGTACGCGATGACCATCGGCCTGGCCCTCAACTGCACCATCGCCGGCCGCTCGGTGTTCTCCCGCAAGAACTACTTCTATCCGGACATGCCCAAGAACTATCAGATCTCCCAGTACGAGGAGCCGCTGTGCGTTGACGGCTATCTCGATGTCGAGACCGACGGGACGGCCTCTCGAGTCGGCATCACGCGTGTCCACATGGAGGAGGACACCGGCAAGAGCACCCATGTCGGAGTCGGCGGCCGGATCGCCGATGCCAGCCATTCGCTCATCGACTTCAACCGGGCGGGCGTGCCCTTGATGGAAGTGGTATCCGAGCCCGATATCCGTTCGGCAGAAGAAGCCAGAGCGTTCGTGGCCGAACTGCGGGGAGCAGTGCTGCGCCTGGGTGTCTCAGACGCCAAGTTGGAGGAAGGCAGCATGCGCTTCGATGCCAACGTCTCACTGCGGGCGGTGGGCGCCGAGCCCTTTGGCACAAAAGTCGAAGTCAAGAACATGAATTCGCTGCGGTCGCTGCAACGAGCCCTCGAGCACGAGATCGAGCGCCAGGCCGCCATCCTCGAGTCGGGTGGCGAGGTGCTGCAGGAGACGCGGCACTGGGATGAGGAGGCGGGCACTACCACCGGCATGCGATCCAAGGAAGAGGCGTTCGACTATCGATATTTCGATGAGCCAGATCTGGTTCCCGTAGAAGTGGACGACGAATGGCGCACGCGGGTCGCCGGAGCGCTCCCCGAGTTGCCGGCCCAGGCCCGCGGCCGGTATCTCGAGATGGGTTTGGACGCCACCACCGCCGGACTGCTGTCAAACGATGTCGAAGTCGGTCTGGTGTTCGAGGCGGCAGTGGCGACGGGTGCCGATGCCCAGATGGTGGCCAATTGGCTGACCGGGGAGGTGACGGCCCTGCTGCGGCGGGAAGACACCACACTGGGGGCCACCCCGATCGATGGCAGCGTGCTGGCCGAGCTGTCGGCGATGGTGACCGATGGGCAGCTTTCGGCTTCGGCGGCCAAGGACGTGCTGGCCGGAGTGCTGGCAGGCGAGGGAAGGCCGGCCGAGGTTGCCGCGTCCCGCGACCTCATCCAGGTGTCGGACGCCGGCGAGCTGGAGCCCGTCATCGACGGGGTGCTGGCCGAGAACGACGAAGCGGTGGCCAAATTGAAGGAAGGCGACGAGAAGGTGATCGGGTTCCTGGTTGGCCAGGTGATGCGCGCCACCGGCGGCAAGGCCGATCCCGGGCTCGTCAACCAGATCATCAAGGCCCGGGTGGGGGGTGGCTGAGCCAGTCCTGTCGCTAGACCGGCTCACCCAGGACGAAGCCCGGGCCCGAGCTCTTCAGGTAGCAGACGTGGGCTACACCGTCAGCCTGTCGCTGCGAGCCGGGGCCAAGACGTATGACGGCGACTGCACCATCACGTTCTCCTACCAAGGGGTGGAGCCAACGTTCCTTGACTTCACCGGGTCGGTGATCGAGGAGCTGGTGGTCAACGGGCAGGAACACGTGGCCGAGTGGACCGGCAACCGAATACACCTGCCCTCCGAGTGGCTGGAGGCCAGCAACGAGATCCGAATCCGGTACGTGAACGAATACGATCATTCCGGCGAGGGGTTTCACCAGTTTGTCGACCCCGAGGATGGCGAGGAGTATCTCTACACCCAGTTCGAGCCGTTCTCGGCTCACCGGATGTTCCCCTGCTTCGATCAGCCAGATCTGAAAGCCGCCTACGCGCTGGATATCACGGCCCCGGCCGACTGGGTGGTGCTGGCCGCTTCGCGAGTGGTTGGCGAGGAGGAAGCCGACGAGGGGCGGATCCGGCGCCTGTATGAGGCGACCGTTCGCTTCAGTACGTACCTGTTTTCGGTGGTGGCCGGGCCGTACCGGTCGGTGACCGCCGAACACAAAGGGATTCCTCTCGGCCTCTATTGCCGGGCGTCACTGTTCGACTACATCGACGCCGACGAGTTGCTGGAGTTCACCACCGGCGGCATGGACTTCTTTGCCGAGTTCTTCGGAACTCCCTACCCATTCACCAAGTACGACCAGGTATTCGTTCCCGAGTTCAACTGGGGCGGCATGGAGAATGTTGGCAACGTCACCTACACAGACTCCTACTTGTTCCGCGACCCACCGACGGAGACTCAGCGCATGAATCGAGCCGAGGTGTTCCTCCATGAGCTTGCTCACCAGTGGTTCGGGGATCTCGTGACTATGAAGTGGTGGGACGACGTATGGCTCAACGAGAGCTTCGCTACCTACATGGCCTACCTGGCGGTCGAGCGGGTGACCGATTTCAAGGAGGGCTGGCAGGATTTCCAGGCCGACATGAAGCTGTGGGCGATGGAGGCCGACCAACTCCCCACTACTCACCGGGTGGCCGACTCCATTCCCACTACCGATGAAACGTTCCTCAATTTCGACGGCATCACCTATGGGAAGGGCGCCTCGGCCCTCAAGCAACTCGTGGTGTCGGTCGGGGAGGGGGCGTTCCGGGCCGGCATGCAGGCCTACTTCGCCGACTTCGCCTTCGGCAACGCGACGCTCGCCGACTTCCTCTCGGCGGTAGCGAAAGGCTCAGGCACCGATATCCACGAGTGGTCGGCGGCGTGGCTCGAGGCGCCGTCATTGGACACCCTGGCCGTTGAGTGGACGGCGACTGACGACAAGATCACCTCGATGGAGCTGGTGCAGCACGGCCCGGTCGGAGACCCGGTCGTCCGCCCGCATGTCGTCGAAGTTGCGCTGGTCCGTTCGAGCGCGTCAGGTCTTGCCATCGAGTCGCACCCTGTCCGGATCTCAGGTGGCTCCACCTCCATCACAGGGGCGATTGGTGGTGCGACTCCGAGCCTGGTGTTTCCCAACCACGGCGACCTCACCTACGCCAAGGTTGCGCTCGACCCAGCCTCGTTGGCATTTGTGCAGGACCGGCTGGACGACGTTGACGACAACCTCCTCCGCCAGCAGCTCTGGACGTCGCTGTGGGACATGGTCCGAGATCAGCAACTGTCGTCGCTCGACTACCTGGGGCTGGTAGCCGACAAGTTGGTGAGCGAATCCAACCTCCACATCATCAAGATCGTCACCAGCACGGCCGCCGATGCCATCGGACGCTACGTGCCAGGCCAGCTCCGGGTGGCCGCGACCAGCCGCTTCGTCGGCGCCGGCCTTCGGGCGCTCGGGAAGGCACCGGCCGGTGACCCGCGGGTGTTGTGGCTCCGAGCCATGCTGAGTGTGGCCGAGACCCCCGACGACCTGGGCCTCGTGGCCGAGATCATCGATGCTCCGCCCTCTGGCGGCCCGCCGATCGACCAGAACATGCGATGGGCGCTGGCCATACGGAGTGCCGCCGCCGGCCTTCCCGATGCCGCCGATCGAGCTGCCCGGGAGCTGGCCCGTGACCCGAGCGACCGGGGAAAGCGCTCGATGTTGTCGGTTGAGACGGCGTCGCCTTCTCCCGAGGCCAAGGAGGAGGCGTGGACACGAATCCATGCAGAGGGCTATGGCTCGCTCCAGCTCGACCGGGCCGCCATGGCTGGTTTCAACTGGGCGAGTCAGGCGGCATTGCTCGCTCCGTACGTCGAGCCGTTCTTCTCCGGGCTTGAGTCGGTGTTCGAGACCAGAGAGCACGAGGCGGCCAGTGCTTACTTCCGGGTCTTGTATCCGGGGTATCGAGTGGACGAGCAGACCCGAGGGTTGGCGGACGACGTGCTCGCCGGCATCGAGGGTCCGCCACCGCTGAGGCGACTTCTGCTTGAAGCCATCGATCGCCTCGACCGGGCAATGGCCTGTCGGGGTTTCGCGGTCTCGTAATCCCTCGCCGTGACCCAAACGTCGTCTACATTGTTGCGCGATGCCGCCTATCCCGGGTGGCTATTACGGAGGTACCTTGATGGTTGCCAAAAAGAAAGCCGCGCCGAAGCGCAAGGCTGCTCCTAAGAAGAGGGCAGCGGCGAAGCGGAAGGCTCCTGCCAAGCGCAAGGCTGCTCCTAAGAAGAGGGCAGCGGCCAAGCGGAAGGCTCCTGCCAAGCGCAAGGCTGCTCCTAAGAAGAGGGCAGCGGCCAAGCGGAAGGCTCCTGCCAAGCGCAAAGCTCCTGCCAAGAAGAAGGCTCCGGCCAAGCGCAGGTAGCAACGCATTCGACAATGTGATGTTGAACGGGACCCCGTCGGGGTCCCGTTCCACGTTACCGGGCCTAGAGCGCCCGCAAGAAGATCCCGGCTCCCACTTTGGGTGTGAACCACGTCGACTTGGGCGGCACAACCCCACCCGCATCAGACACTGCCATTACATCGTCCACAGTGGGTGGACGGGTGACGAAGGACAACCCGGCTTGTTCGTCGCAGGCCGTGGCAACCTTGGCAAGCGGCACACTTCCCGGCACGTAGTTGAGCCGCGGGTCAGCTCGCGGGTCGGCCACGTCGCAGATTGGCCCGAGAACCTGGTGCTGAAGCCGGGAAGCATCGAGGGCCGAAGTCGGACCCTCGTCGGTGCCGTGCTCCAAGGTGAGCGTGTACCAGGAGCCTTCACCGCATACCCACACTTCTCCCGGCTCTGGCACCCCGTTCGGTTCGGGAATCGCGGTCAGCCAGAAATGACGCCGGATCGCTTGGAGGATCTCGGCGGGGGAGTGATCGGGCAGGTGGAGGCAGCGGTGATAGGACAGAATCCGCATGTCAACGTCGGGGAACAGGACGGCCAGGAAGTGGGACCGGGCGTCTGAGCCATCCCGCTCGGCCAGGACGGCGGCCGCCGCCGAGCGATGGTGTCCGTCGGCGATATACAGCTGGGGAATAACGTCGAGGGCGGCCGCCAGCGTCTCGGAAAGCTCGGCCTTCCACGCCTCCTGTACGCGACCATGACGGTCGAGGTGGATCCGCGGCTGGGTGGCAACCACCTCGGCCACGATCTCGTCAATAAGCGGGTTGTGCCGGTAGACGAGTGACACCGGATGAGTCGATGCCCCAACCGTCTCCAGTGCGTCGGCCACGTGATGGGCGACCTCCCCGACGGTGTGCTCGTGGCGCAAGATGCGGCCGGACTGGTAGGCGTCTACCGACACCTCGGCGATGATGCCGGTCTGGCTATGGGACTCGTCTGAGATCCGGTAGATCCACCAGCCGTCCTCTGCGACGAAGTTCCCGTCCCGGGTCACTCGCTCGAAGTACGCGCGGCCCTGCTGGTGGTCGGCCGGCTGATCGGGCATCAGGAACAGGCTGGTATCGGGATTGGAGGAGAGCAAGGCGGCTCGCTCCGCTTGGTCGAGATCCTCGGTAACGGGAGCGACTACCCGTTCTGCGGCGGCCGGGTCAACGACGTAGCCGTGAAACGGGCGGATCACCCGAACGAACCCATCAAGGAAGCGAGGGCTTCCACTCCCGACATCGGCATGGCGTTGTAAAGGCTTGCTCGCATGCCTCCGACCGATCGGTGGCCCTTGAGGCCGACGAGGTCCTGCTCGGTGGCGGCCGCCAGGAACCGCCCCTCGCTTTCCTCGTCCGGCATCCGGAACACGACATTCATGAGCGATCGAGAGCCAACTTCGACGGGGCTTCGATAGAAGCCGTCGCTGCTATCGATGACGTCGTAGATCAACCCGGCCCGGGCCTCGGCGGCGGACTCCATGGCCGCCAGGCCCCCTTGCTGTTCGATCCATTGCAGGGTTTTGCCCATCATGTAGATGGCGAATACGGGTGGCGTGTTGTACAAAGAGTTGCTGTCGGCGTGGACGTCCCATCTGAGATATGCCCCCAGGTTGCGATTGGTCCCGCTCAACACCGACCGACGAACGAAGACGATGGTGAGCCCGGCCGGCCCCAGGTTCTTCTGGGCCCCGCCGTAGACCACGTCGAACCGCGCCCAGGGGATGGGTCGAGATAAGTAATCGGATGACATGTCGCCCACGAGCCGAACATCAGTATCTGGCCACTCGGTCATCCGGATACCGTGGATGGTCTCGTTGGAGGTGACGTGGAGGTATCGCGAGTCGGGCCGGATGTCGAGTTCGGCTGAGGACGGCATGCGAGCGAAGCCCTCGGCCTCTCCGTTCCAGGCGGCGTAGGCATCTCCGTGGTGGGCTGCATCGCCGATCGCTCGCTTGCCCCATGAGCCGCTGACTACATATCCGGCCGGTGCGCTGCCTGTGAGCAGATTGAGCGGAACCATGGCGAACTGGAGGCTGGCTCCTCCCTGCAAGAACAGCACCTCGAAGTCATCGGGAACCAAGAACAGCTTGCGGACCCGGGCGATGGCCTCAGTGTGGACGGCCTCGTACGCCGCCGATCGGTGGCTCATCTCGATGAGTGACATTCCGGCACCGCCGAAATCGACGAACTCCTCCTGTGCTTCCTCCAGGACGGCCAGCGGCAGCGTGCATGGCCCTGCGCCGAAGTTGAAGGCCCTCATGCGTTGACCCGGGCGTGGATCACGTCTGGGATGGCCATCAGCCGGCCCAGCAGCTCATCGCTGACGTCGCCGGTTAGGTCGAGGGTGGCAGTGGCGGCTTGGGATCCGTCGAAGATCAGGTTGCTCATGTGCTCCACGTTGATGCCGCTGTCCCGAATGAGCGTGAGGATGGCGGCCAGCACTCCCACGCGGTTGTGGTGGCGAATGGTGACACTCGTGGCCTCGGGGACGCTCGGAAGGATGTTGACGCTGTTGAGGGCGGTGCCCGCGGCGAAGGCATCGATGACTTCCAGGACGCCAGTGGCCACAGCGGCCTGGGCCTGGGCAGTCGAGGCCCCGATGTGGTGGGTGCCGTACACGCGCGGGTGTTTGGCGAGGGCGGAAGCGAAATCTCCTTCGCCGGTGGACGGTTCATTCTCGAACACATCTGCTCCCACCCACAGGTCCTTGTCGTCGATAGCGGCCAGGAGCGCCTCTTCGTCGACGACGTCTGCCCGGGATGTGTTGATGAGCACGGTTCCGGGTCGTAGGGCGGCGAGGAAGTCGGCATCCACCAGATGCTTGGTCTCGGCGGCGGCGGGCACGTGCAAACTGATGATGTCGACCGCCCCGGCCAGGCTCTTCAGGTCGGGGTGCAAGGTGAAGTCCATCCCGGCGATCTGCTCGGTGGCCGCCGCCGACCGCGCCCGCTCCAGCCCATGCAGGGTGAGGCCAAAGGCGGCGGCCCGCGAGGCGACTGCCATGCCGATGGCGCCGAGGCCGACGATCCCCAGTGAGCGTCCGAACAGTCCCTGGCCCTTGGAGTAGATGCTCTTGCGCCACGACTCCGCCCGGAGGTGGATGACGTTGTCGGGGATCCAGCGGTCGATTGCCAGTATCAGCCCCAGGGTGAGCTCGGCGACGGCAATGGCGTTGCGCCCCGGCACATTGGCTACGTAGACAGCCGAGTCGGCTGCCGCCCGTTTGTCGATTGTGTTGGTGCCTGCGCCGGCCCGCACGATCAGGGCCAGCAGGTCTCCGGCCTCGATGGCTGCCGCCGGCACGTTGGTCGACCGGACAACCAGGACCTCGACGCCTCCAAGAGCACCGGCCAGATCGGCCCCGGTCAGGTCCGGTTTGTACTGGACTTCATGCCCCTTCTCAGTCAGATAAACCAGCCCGGAGTCCGGGAACTTGTCGGCTACGAGAATGCGCATCGAGTTAGGGAACTACCAGCACCGGCATGGTGGCGATATGCACGATCCGGTCTGCGACCGACCCCACCATGATCCGCTCAACCAGCCCCGCACCTCGCTGGCCGATGACAAGGAGGTCGGCATTGCGCTCGTCGGCGAAACGCGCCAGCTGGGTGGCGGGATCACCGACCTCTTCAATGGTTTGGTAGCGGACGCCGGAGAGGTCGACCGATTCGACGGTCTTCTCGAGCACAACTCGCTGGGCGTCGCTTAGTGCGTTCCCGAGCGACTCGGCCGGGGGCGGTGCGCCCACGATGCCCCACCAGCCTTCGGGAGGGCGGACGACAGTCACGATGAACAGTTCGGCATCGTTTGTGCGGCACAAGCCGGCGGCCACGTTGGCCGCTCGGAGGCTCTGGTCGGAGCCGTCCGTTGCCGTGACAATCACATTGGGAGACCAGGGGGTCATTAGCGCTCCTTTCGAGCCGTCACCCCCGACGCTAGTCCTCCGGCTAGGAGATCGGACGTCTCCATACCCGGGCCGCCCGCCGGTCGAGTCTGGACTGCCAGGATCGGGCTCGTCGCAGGAGCACCACGCCAAACATGACGGCGACGATGGCCAAGAAGGCCGTCTCGAGCTCAACGCCGGTGAGTGGCAACTGCTGCAGCGATTGGGCGGTGTTGCCTTCCAGGCCGGCCGCCACCGACGTCTCGCTGGTCTGGGAGTCCGTCCTCCCGGTGTCGCCGTCTCCGCCGCCGGTGGTGGCCACGGAGGGGGACGTCGTACTGCTGGATGTGGAGCTGGTGGCGGTGGAGTCGGATGTGGAGCTGGTCACGGCG